>CAIVAP010000156.1 GCA_903903945.1 uncultured bacterium
ATCATCATTAGCATCACCGCAAGAAGCACAACTCATCATCAGCGCCCTCACGGCATTCACCCTGCCCCAGCCGTAATATTGATCCCAACCCGGTGTGTCGTATACATCACCTACCTGATCCTCAGCCGATTGACGAATAATCTCCCTGATCCTGGCAAGCTGACCGATCAATTCCGGTCGATACATCAAGATCAGCGCAGCAATTCCAGCCACCTGCGGCGCAGCAGCGGAGGTTTGTGGTTGCGTCAGGTCTTAGCGGATGGGAAGCTGTGTTGTGGGAGGGTGACCTGACGACGTGGCAGATTGGAAGAGCATTGCGTCACGTCACACGCCGCAAACAGATGCGGGAGCAGATGCCGGACGGAGTGGCGCGGCGCAAGACGTGACGGAACGGGAAAATCGGGAGGAATCCACCATGACTGTTATGCGATTGGCCACTATGGGAAGTTGGACCGGTCCTTCCCGCCCCGATATTGCAGAGTACGTTGTGACGCCATCAGAAGCAACGGCGTCAGTACAACAAAAAGCATGATGCTTTTCATAACATTCTCCTAATGGTAGAAGGGCTTTGGGTTGATTTTGGCTACTCGAGGGGATTCCCCCCGACGAGCAGTGAACAGAGAGATGGTTTTGGTTGCGAGATCAAGTCTGAAAATCTCGCAGCCCAGAAAGGTTTCGTAAACGACACCTATTAGCTCTTTGCCGTCGGGTGTAAACTCGCTGCGCCATGGCCTAAAAGGGCGGTCCAATCCGGGAACAGACACATGATCGATAAAGTTAGTCAGGGTTTGGGTCGAGAAGTCAAAGATGTCCAAACCCCCGACATTCGGATTGATCCGGGGATCATAGTAATGCAGGAAGGCCCGTCTTCCGTCAGGATGCATTGTTATGCCGGTGTAATCGTCGTGTGCATATTGGGAAGAAGTGATGACCTTTCTCACCTTGAGACTATCCGTGTCAACCAGGTACAGCCAGCCATAATAAATCATCAGCAGCCACCGCCCATCCCCGCTGACTTCCATCCACCCGGCCGGGACATGCTCTCCGAGGCTGTCAGACAGCGCGACTGAGCTTTCAACAGGAGGCGTCACACTCAGATCGAGTACATATAGTAGCGTGTCGATGTCGTGGCCAGGAATGCCGTAGTTGATATAAAGGAGCTGCTTGGTCGGATGGAATCTCCCCCAAAAATAGGTGATTGACTTGTGATAAACGATCGAAAGCGAGGGGAGCCGAAGAACCCACATCTCCTGCGAAGCCTCTACCACCAGATACTGCTCGTCGGGCGACAACACCACCTCATAGCCTCTATGCTGCCAGTCCGATGCGATTGTATCGCCGGTCGACTCCTTGATTATGCGGGTCACACGACCGGTCGCGTAGGTGTACTCACCGTCGCGCGAGAAAACCAAATCCCGGTAAGGCTCGCCGGGATACCAAGCAGAATCGAGTATCTCCCCGGTGCGCGTATTGAACGTCAGCACCGAAACCGGCGGTTGAACATAGCTGTAAAGTAGCTTGTAGTACGGTTCCGGTTTAATCTCTGGACCGCTGGACTTGTCCGAACAGCCAAAACCTGCCGCCAAAAGCAGCAGAAAGAACAAGAGCAAAATGCGATTTTTCACATAGATACCCTCCCATGGGTAGATGATAAATAACATCTGCGACCGGATTGTCTGCCGGTCGTCGCCATATCAATGCTGAGAACAAACTCCGATGTCTGGCGAGTTTATACTAAGATGACGTGGGAGGCGTTAATCTGTCAAGTCGGGAATAGAAGTTTTCGTGATTATTCTTTCGGTTGCATTACGTCACGTAACGCTAATAAACGCGGAAGCAAATGCCGGATTGATTCACGGAAGCGGCAGCAATAGACTTAGAAAATTAGGGCGAAGTTAACGAGTTGGGACTGGGAGAGTTTGCTTACAGCAACGCACTCGTGCGCTTCACAAGCCCAGATGACATACTGGTAGAACGGACAGGAACCGATGTAAAAGGCCTTGCCGTTGCGTTCGACCTTCTTAAAAGGCGATTTGTCGACTGTGTCGCGGGGAAGAACGAAGACGGAGACATCCTCGCCAAAAGCCTTGAAATCGAAGTTAACGTCGTCACTCGACGGTGAATGTACTACCGCCGCCGCCTGGATAGATATGTCAGCCGGAGTGGCAGCAAACAGTTCCTCGGGCAGATCCGGGAACTGCGCCATGCCGGCCTTGACAACGGCCGGGTTGGTTGATTCGACATCGTATTTCAGAATATGCTGCAAGCACTTGGTATGTTCGTCGGCAAATGGGCGCATAGCGAGCAATACGGCTTGCGGGTCCGAGCCTTTGCCGGAGGGAATGAATATGACCAACATGATAATCGCGGCTGCGAGCAACGGCATCAATAGAAAGAGGATATTCCGTGGTTGGGAGGAAGCGTCAATTCTGTCAATTTGCTCGCGGATACGATTCTTGAGGTGAGTCACGTCGGGCTGGCAACAGAGTTTCTGCTTGATGACCTTGTTAAATTCTTCTTCAAGCTCATATTTCTTCAAGCAGTCAGAGCAGAATTCAAGATGCTGCTCCAGATGCTTCTTGTCGTCCTCGCCCAGTTCTTTGTCGAGGTACTCGTAGAGTTTTGCAAACGCTTCACGACAGTTCACGATTCCGCAGGCTCCTTCGATTTGCCGTCACCACCGCGTGCATACTCCCAAAGCAGCTTCTGAAGAATCTTGCGACCGCGGTGCAGCCTGGACTTAACCGTACCGACCTGAATTCCCAGAATATCGGCGATTTCTTGGTAGGGGAAACCTTCATAAAACGCGAGCACTACGACCACGCGGAATTCCTCCGGCAGCTTGTCAATCGCTTCCTCCACGTCTTTATCAAGGATCTTGTTGAAGAAGTCCTTCTCGGGATCGCCGGTGCCGGTCGGCAGGTCAGCAAGCTGTGAATGCAGGAAATTATCATCAACCTCATCGAAGGATACGGAGGTGGCTTCTCGCTGCTTGGCTCGATAGGTATTGATAAAAGTGTTGGTCATGATCCGGAACAACCACGCTTTCGCGTTGGTTCCAGCTTCAAATCGGTCAAAACTCTTATAAGCCTTGAGCAATGATTCCTGAACGAGATCCTCCGCGTCCGACGCGTTTTTGGTCATTCGCAATGCAACTCGATAAAGAGCATCGGTGTGAACCAATGCTTCTGTCTCGAACAGACTCTTGGCGCTCTTTGTCTTCTTTCCAAACATGGGTAAGGATTATTTAGCAGGCAAAGAGCCGTTTGTCAACATAAACAACAGAACGTTGGGAAAGGTTCCCGGGTGGCCGGTCCATAATGCGCACACACTGCCCGAACTGCAGGCAGATTGTTCCGCCAGAAGCACGGACATAACGATTGACGACGATGCGAAAACTCGGCTACGCTGAAACCGTGGTCTGTGGTTTGAGATGGCCTCGTGGTACCAGCACGCGGACATCCTCCGGAATGTCATGTCGTTCAAGGTAATTGCCCAATCGTGCCCGCATCGAGAGGTTGACTTCTTGATCTTTTGGGGCCACGAGGATTCCGGTGCGCGTGCGAATATCCTCGGCCAAAATCATCGAGTTGTTGAGATCGCGCACTTTGACCACGCGTGTCTCCATCTCGACCTCCACGGTCTGCACGCTTTTGAGAACCCAAACAATTTGAGGATTATATTCCTCAGGTTGGCGGTGCAGTTCGCCGATGGCATGCGAGCTATTGTTGCCGCGACAGATGAGTGTGTCAAAATCGATGGCAACTCGGAGAATCTGTGCTCCCAGGACGCCATGATCCACAGGCAATTCGCCAGTGGGCTGGGTCGACGGGAAATCCTTGAAAGCTTTCAACTGCCCCGAGACTGCTGCCGTCACCGCACCCAAGCGTGGGATACGCGCGAGTAGTTGGGAGCCGAGGGTAGGATGAGAATTGTACATTTTCGTTTCGTCTTCAGTTAGCTCATCTCCGGAGAAAACTTTTGCCAGCGTATCGGTAGGAATTGACACACAACCGATTTGAGACAAGAGGGCGGCCAACTCGAAGCGCCAAACGTTCTCAACGTTAAGCAACCTGGCAATCTGTCCGCAGTAGGTTTTGAGACGAGAAGCGCGGCTGAAGGCCATCGGATTGGTCAGCGATAGAATATCTACTAACACTTGCACACTGCCATATAGCGTCTTTTCCAAGAGTTCTTTTTCGGCAGTCTTGTGGCGGTAAAGCTCCAAAGCCGACTGCAAGGCCCATTCAAGAGTGTCTTTGTGGCAAGGCTTTTCCAGGAAGCGGAAGATGTTGCCCTCATTGACAGCATGCATGGCAGTGCCAAGATCGGCGTTGCCGGTGAGCATGATGCGGACCGTGTGGGGGGCAATTGACTGAATTTTCGTCAGGAGTTGGATTCCGTTCATTCCCGGCATCTGCATGTCGGCAACGACGACGGCGAACGGTCCCTCTTGCTCCACCTTGCGCAGACCTTCCAGTCCACCCTCGGCGGTCACGATCTGAAACTTACCGTGGAGTTGCCGGGAAATTCCGGAGAGCAAATTGGGATCATCATCAACAAAAAGCACGCGTTCAGGATTCTGGTTGTTCATATTTATTCTCCAATTGAATTCATTCAATCATACAGACTATGCGGAGTTCATTGAGGCGCGCGGTCAGACCGAGTCTTGATATATACTCAATATCCAAATAACGATTAATGTTGTCGTTGTTCGCGATCTGATGCATAAAGGCGTTCGCCAGATGAACGGCTGTTAGGGCACTGGGATTAGGGTAGACGTGGTCAGCAGGATTGTGATGGAAGGCCACAGCTTCCACGATAGCAGTCGGCAACCCCCAGAGAGACAATAGGTGTGCACCAATATCCGCATGACTGACGCCGATGATCTCGATTTCGGCTCGGAATAGCGCCAACCGCTTTTGTCGAGTTGCTTCGAGAACCTGTTGAAGCTCTTCGCGAAAATGAATCAGGGAGACCAGTTGACCGATATCATGCATCATCCCCGCCATCAGGGCTTCGTCCGCCTGTTTTTGATCGAGACCGATGGCCTTGGCGAGTCTTTTGGCGGCAGCACCGACGGAGAGACTGTGCAGATATATGGAGTCAACACTCATGCCCGGCAGCGGTGGAACCTGCGACTGTTCGAAAATACCAACGGTAAGCACGAGGGCGCGCACCGTATCGAGACCAAGGATGTTTACGGCGCGTACGACATCGTCCACGCGTGTGGGCAAACCAAAGAATGCCGAGTTGACTATTTGCAGGAGTTTGGCGGTCATGCCGATATCGCGGGAGACGATTTCCCCTATGCTTTTGACGGAGCCTTCTTCGGACTGTAGTTCGGCAACCAATTCCTTGTAGAGCAAGGGAGGAGTCGGGAGCGATTTGATGCGGGCAATACAACTGTGAAGGTGCGGATTCCCCAGCAGATTCTTCAATGCCAGTGAGCGATTGATAGAGTTACGCAGTGATTCCGGATCACAGGGTTTGGCCAAGTATTGATGCGCGTAGCAGACCGATTGCATGATCAGTGTGCGATCAGAATGACCGGAGAGGATGAAGCGAATGGTGCCCGGATAGAGGTCGTAAATCCTCTTCAGCAACTGGGCGCCGTTCATGCCGGGCATGCGCATGTCGGAAACCACTATGTCGCTTGGCTGCTGCCCCATCATATCCAGCGCTTCCTGACCGCCATTGGCAAAGAGCATTTCATATTCATCCCGGAACGGATGCATCATGCGGCGCAGACCGCTCAGAATACTAGGATCATCATCCACGAACAGGATGCTGGCTTTCGGCATGTTCGACCTCCTTTCTAGTTATCGGCAGATGGATATAGAATGTCGTGCCCTTCCCAATCTCGCTGTCGAAGGTTATCGTTCCCTTGTGTTTTTCCACGACGATAGAGCGAGCGATCGACAATCCCTGCCCGGTGCCCTTGCCTACTTCCTTGGTCGTGAAGAAGTGGTCGAAGATGCGATCGCGAATGCCTTCCGGAATGCCGCCGCCGGTATCAGAGATCGAAACCACAATTTCATCGCCATCGCGACGGGTCGCCACAGTGATGGTTCCCCTGCCTTGCCCTTCAGTGCTCACGACGTCGCCGATAGCATGTGCGGCGTTGATAAACAGATTCAGAAACACCTGGTTGAGATCGTTGCGGAAGCATTCGACTGTGGGCAAATCGGGTGCGAAGTCTTTGGTGACATCGGCCACGTACTTGAGTTCGTTTCGCGCCACCGTTAGTGTGGTATCAAGCATCTGATTGACATCGGCCAGCACCATCTCGCGCTCATCGGTATGAGAGAAATCCTTCATAGCGCGCACGATAGAGGAAACGCGGCTGACTCCTTCCAAGCTCTGTTCGACCGCCAAGGGGATTTCGATCTTGAGGTAATCGACATCAACCTGCCTATCCAAATCGCGTAGTTGTTGTAGCTCTTCACGCTCACCCAGCAGGGACGCCATTTTTTCGCGGCATTCGCGGTGGTGTTCCAGGACGTTCATCAGTCCTGCGAAGGAATCCGCCAAGAAACGGATGTTATCGCCGACGAACTGAATCGGCGTATTGATTTCATGGGCAATACCCGCCGCTAATGAGCCGACCGCCTCGAGTTTTTGTGCTTGCCGCAGTTGCGTTTCCAGTTCCAATTGCTGGGTGACGTCGCGCAGGTGGCAGGCGACTCCGGTACCGATGGGCCACACGTGAATGGTCAAAATCAGCCTCTGATTGCCCTTGAGAAGGTGCAAGCGATCGACAGTCAGCGATTGGCCGCGTTCGTGAACACGCAGGAACAGCCCGTGCGGATCAGAGTTTTCCGCGCCTTTCAACAGTTCGCGGACACTGCGACCCACGGCGTCCTGACGCTCTTTCCCGAGCATCATCAATGCCGCCGGATTGGCCTCTGAGCAAACAAATTCCTGAATACTGCCATCCGGAGCCATACGCACGTCCCACAGCGTTAGTCCGTCGACCATACCATCAATACTGAGTCGCAGGCGCTCATCGGCCCAACGGGCGCGGATTTCCAACTCACGCTCTTCGGTGACATCGCGACTGAACACTACATAGTTGATGATTTCGCCTAATTGTGAACGAATCGCCGAGATTGACTGATCCATTAAATGGAACCCGCCGTCGTTCCCCTGGTAAGCAATGGTCTCAGTCGACGACTCGCCTGCCTGTACTTTGTCCCACTGAATGGCGTAGTCACTGTTGGCATACAGTTTTCGCGCCAGCGCTTCGTAGTACCGGTCTATCGCTTGATTTGATCCCATGCCGCTGATCGCTTCAAAGGCATGATTGACATATCGAATGGTTCCGTCGGCGTTCAGCACTGCTATCGCTTCGGGGGCGCTGTCGATAACCGACATGAACTTGCTACGCTCTTCGTCCGCGCGCTTGCGCTCCGTGATATCGCGGAAAACGCCAAACGAGCCCATATATTGCCCCCGGTCATCGTGTTGCGCCGTAGCAGTCACCAGGAGAGAGCGATGTTCACCGCTGGGACGGATGATTTCAAGTTCATAGCTACCGGCGGCGCCCTGTGATCTTTCTTCGGTCTGCCCGCGAATGATCGCCAAGCCAACGTCATCGACAAAGTCAAACAACGATTTCCCGATTAAAGCCCCCGGTTCGACGCCAAATATTCGCTCGGCAGCAGGATTGACGAAAGTAAGTATCTCGTCGATATTGGCAATGCTGATACCCTCACCTTGATTCTTGATGAGAGTGCGAAAGCGCTCTTCGCTCTCCCGCAATTCCGCCTCTGCCAGCTTGCGGTCGGTGATGTCAATAAAACTCTCGAGGTAACAATCCCTTCCGCCAATGCTAATGGGGTGAACAGTTTTCAGGATGTCAATTTGATGTCCATCAGCATGAAGGAGTTTCCGTTCAGAGTGATCTATTTTCTTACCGAGGTCTTTGACCGGACATTCGCCGGCCGAAGCGGGACAAACCAATGAGTGACAGATTCGTCCAACGACCATTTCTCTGGGCAATCCGGCCATTTCCATGGCAGTCTGATTAGCGTCAAGAATGACCTGAGTGTTACTGTCAATGATAAAAATCCCCGTTGCCACTTTATTGAAGATTGCCTGTAGTCTTGTCTCGCTCTCCAGCAGCGCTCCCGCGGCCTGCTTGCGCGTGGTGATATCGCGGCACATTGAAAGGATTCTGGGTGTTCCTCTTGTTTCTATTACTGTGGCATTAACTTCAACGGGAGTAATTTTGCCGTTGGGATCTACATAGTCAATTTCTAGATTTCTTATTCGTCCTGTCTTGATACACTTCTCGACCGCCTTGGCATTTTTCTCCTCATCATGGTCGGCAGTCCAGTTAATAACACTCTTGCCGCGTATTTCGTCCAGTTCCAGATGGCCGGTGAGCCGAATGTATTCGGCGTTTGCATCAATTACCCTGCCTTGATGGTCCACAATTACATAACCGGTGCCAGTCGTTTCAATAAGCGCCCGATAGAGCGACTCGCTCTCCCGTAAGGTTTCCTCGGCTTGCTTGCTCTCGGTGATGTCCTCGGAGATGCCTAACAGGAATTTCGTGGTACCATCGCCTCCCCGGATACAGACCTTTCGGGTATGAAGCAGCCGCTGGCCTTTCTTGGCCGTCAGGATAGGCTCTTCCGGGATGTCCACCATGCCCGCTCCTCCATCAAGCACTTCCCGGTCCATAGCCATGAAATTGGCCGCCTGTTCGGGAGGGAAAAGGTCCAGGTTGTTTTTGCCGAGTATGTCTTTGCGATCATAGCCCAGGAGGTCTTCTCCGGCACGATTGAATATGATGAAACGCAGGTCTGTCGCCTCTTTGAGGAAGATCATGTGTGGGACGTTTTCCACAATCGCATCCATGAGGGCTTTCGATTCCCTGAGTGCTTCCTCAGCCCGCTTGCTCTCGGTGATGTCATGAAACGTCCAGATTCTCCCGTAGTTTCTTCCATCATTACCCAAAACAGGCGCAGAATACCTGTCCAGAACCATCCCGCTCTTGAACTCAATCACATCACGGCTGGTCTCCGTAGTGTGATCATAGAGATACATGACCTTTTCAAAGAACTCCTCGGGGTATTTGCTCAAGCTCACGACATGTTGAAGCAAAGCGGCGTCATTCTCATGATCAAGAAGGTGCTGGGGAATATTAAACAGCTCAACGAGCGGCTGATTAGTCAGGATTATTCTCTGATTCTCGTCAACGATTAGTAGACCGTCGGCAGTCGCGTTCGTCTGCGCCTCGAGTAAGGATGTCTTCGCTTGCAATGCCTCCTCAGCCTGCTTGCGTTCGGAGATGTCAGTTGTAACGATTTGTATTCCAACGGGCATGCCATTTGGTTCAAAGATTCCGGCCAACTTGGTGGAGTACCAGTGCGGCCCGGTTGGGGAGGGTATCATGGTTTCAGAATCAATGATCGCATTCACCGGGGTAAGCTTGCTGATGCTCGCACGGAAAGTTTCGGCGACACTGGGGGGAAGAATTTCTTCCATGGTTCGGCCGATAATTTCCTCTGGCCCGCCACCGAGTTGAGCCACGGCAAGGGTGTTCAGCATCAGCACGCGCCCTTCGAGATCGAAGTAGGTGATGCCAACACCGGCGCCTTCAAATAGCATCCGGTATTCCGTCTCTTTGTCCCGGAGCGCGTCTACGATCCGTTTTCGCTCGGTGATATCCCGCGATATCCCAAGAAGGAACAACGGTTTCCCATTTTTATCAGCTATTGGTATTTTTTTTGTATGAAGTATCCGCCTGCCCTTCGCTGTTTCGATTGGCTCTTCGGGTATTTCCTGCAATTCCCCTTTCTCCAACACTTCCCTATCTCGTCTGATGAAAAACTCCGCCTGCTCCCTGGGAAAGAGATCGTAGTCATTTTTGCCGATAAGCTCATCTCTTTTGTGTCCCAGGAGCTTTTCTCCGGCCTTATTGAACCGGACAAACCTCAACTCCTTGGCATCCTTAATAAAAATCATGTCGGGGATGTTCTCGACGATGGACGAAAGGAACTCCTCCCTTTCACGCAGCGACTCCTCAGCCCGCTTACGCTCGGTGATGTTGGTGTGAATCCCAACAATAGATGTGGTGTTGCCGTTTTCGTCCTTGTTCGCATATGCCCGCAGGAGAATATCCAGAATTTGTCCGTCTTCTGCGTACATCTTCACTTCGCCCGTCCATTCTCCGCCGGACATGATTGTGCGAAAAACTTCTTCGCCCACTTTCTTGTCCACATAGATGGTCTCGAGCGGTCTCTCTCCCTTGTGACCAAACAACCGATCAAACGCCCTATTCTGGTAGTAATGGATACCTTGGGGCGTCGACATTCCAATGGCGTCTGTCGAGTTATCAAGAGATTCTTTGAAGACCCGCAGTGCCTCCTCCGCATGCTTACGCTCGGTGATGTCGCGGACAACCCCCTGGACAACCGGTTTGCCGTCCAGTTCCATTGCACTCATGAGCACATCGGCATAAAACGGCTCGCCGGTGTCGACTCTCTGGTGAATCCACTCGAAATGGTTACTGCCCTTTTCCATTGCTGCGGCGATATGCCGATTTGCCAGCGTCAGGGAATCAGTTCCGTCCGGTTGTCGTGTCGGTGATACGTCGGCAGGGTGCTTAGAGCAAAACTCTTCGCGAGTCGCGCATCCGAATGCTGCCAGAGTCGCCTTGTTGCAATCGAGAAAACCGCTTTCGTCTGCCAACATTACCGCGTCGCTGGTTGAATCGTAAAGCGTGCGGAACTTTGCTTCCGAACGGTGCAGCGACTCTTCGGCAACGGCTTGCTTGACCACAAGCGCCACCGTACTCCCGATTCCCTCCAAAATGGCATCTTCATCGACGGAGATCGGATGTTTTGCGAAGAGGGCCAGAACGCCCAGGGTTTCTCCACCCGGTGCTCGGAGCTGGTAGCCGGCGAATGACACGAGTCCCAGTTCGCGGACCCAAGCATGATTGTGGACACGCGGATCATTATTGGCGTCGTTGGTGACGAACTTGTTTTCGTCGCCCGATGCGACGAGCCCGATTTTGTAACACCCGAATGGAACACGCCGGTGGCCTTGGCCATCGACGTGCGTGTAACGGCCAGAACTCGTCAGCAAATGCAAACACCGGTCACGGTGCCGGCAGACGTGCGGTCCGTCATGCACCTCGGCATGAATGCAGCCCCGTTCACACAGATCTCCGGGCCGGATAAGCCAAATACGACAGAAATCGGCGTCGAACAGGCGGACGATGGCGTCGGTAACCTTCCGAAGCCTATCCTCCAGCGGGGCCGGGGCCAAGAGCGACTGCAACAACTGGCTGGCGCCCTGCTGCCGCAGCAGCATCTTCTCTTTGTTCTCCTCGGCCAGCTTGCGCTCGGAGATGTCTCGTATGATGACAATTGCATACTGCCGATTTGACAAGATTGAACTGGACATAGAGATTTCGACGGGCACCTCAACGCCGTCCTTGCGTACCGCCTTCAATTCCAGGGTACTGCCAAGGGAGTCGTCCAGACCCGTCTTCCGATTGTCAGGGAATGTCGCACGAGAATCGGCAGGGTCGCTAATAGGGACAACCACATTGTGGAAAGGACGACCCATGATTTCGTCGGCCGAGTACCCGGTTAGTTGCTCGGCTGCCGGATTCCAGAAACAGACATTGCGATTCGCATCCAACATGATGATGCCATCCTTGGCACAGCCGGTTATTGCGCTGAGGCGATCTTGCGATTCGCACAGGGCCGCCTCTGCCTGCTGGCGCTCAAGTATTTCTTTTATGAGACTGCGTTTTTGGTCCACCGACTCATCAATGAGGCGAGCGAGTTTGCCGAATTCGGAATTCTGCCGCAGAAGCGAGCCAAGCAATTCGGGGTTCTCGTATTGGAGACCGCGAGAAACAGCCGTCAACGGTCGGCTGACCCAGAAGTAAAGTGAAAACGCAAGCACGATCAATACGACCGCAAGGAAGCTGAGCATCAAACCGATCTGCGTCAGAAGAAGGCGCCGGAGATTTTGCCAGTCGGTAAGTTCTTTCTTCGCAACCAGATAGGCCGCGGTCTGTCCGCGCAGGTCTTTCAACGGACGGTAAATATCGATGGTGACGTTGTGAGTATCCTGAGAGGCGAGCGAATCCATGCGCTCCTTTGAGTATTCGATGCTGAGTTGCGAACCGGTGAGTTGCGAAAAGCCTTCGACGTGTGCCGATGACCAAAGCTTCCCGACTATGAAATGGCCCTTCGCCGGCGACTGTCGGAGCGTATCAGAAGTCGGCTGAATCGGGGCTTCCTGGATTTCAAGCAATCCCCATTTGGTACGGGCAAACGAGTGATGGAACCTGTTATTACAAACGATGCTGTCACGATCCTCCGCAGAGAGAGGAAAGGCCGAGGCCAGGCTGTCGCCCCAGACATCGACCCGATAAATCGGCAAGACAGTAGTATCGCAGATCCAAATCACATCAACGTCGAAAATCTCCAATTCCGGATCGATGTTGACCTTTGGCCATTTCTGGTCTCTCGTTGAAACGAACCGTACCATGTCGTCCCAGAGGCTGTAGTCGTTGGCGATTGTCTGAAGTGCCGTGCTGCCGAGATAAACGACTTTGTCGATTAGATCAGTACTTGTTTTCCGCTCTTGGGCCAGATTTCGTTCCAGCATTTGATTCTGGAAATGGAATGACCAAAGCACGACGAAGACGAAGATCGCCCCGATGAACGCCAGAATGGCGAATAGCTTGGCGTTTGTCGAAATGGATTTCACGGTCTTACCCCCTCCAACCGGCATCGGCCGATCAAAGCTATTCTTTGGCAATGTTATACTTTTTTACTTTCCGCCACAGGGTCGTACGCCCAATCCCCAGTTTGCCGGCGGTGATTGAGTAGTTCCATCTGTTCTCATTGAGACTCTTGAGGATGTGCTCGCGCTGCATATCGACCAGCGAAACGTTACTGAGAACTGCGCCCTGCTTGTCGCCGTTTGTCGGTTCAGTCTTGGGCATCGGCCTCATTAGAAATAGATTATCGACGTCGATCACTTCGGCGTTGGACAACGCCACGGCGCGTTTGACGGTATTTTCCAGTTCGCGGACGTTCCCCGGCCATTCGTGATTGATCAACTTGTCACAGGCGCTGTCGGTCAGACGCTTGACTGGTTTGTTGAAATGCTTGCAGTACTTGTGCAGAAAGTGATTGGCCAGAGGAATGATGTCCTCGCGACGCTGCGAGAGCGCTGGCAGATTGATAGAAATCACATTGAGACGATAGTAGAGATCTTCGCGGAATTTGCCCTGCGACACCAGCGACTCCAAGCTCTTGTTGGTGGCGGCGATCACACGCACGTTGGTTTTGCAGGTCTGGTTGGAGCCGACGGGTCGGATTTCTTCTTCCTGTAGAACTCGCAGCAGCTTGGCTTGCAGGGCTGGTGAAGTGTCGCCGACTTCATCGAGTAATACGGTTCCGCCGTTGGCCTCCTCGAAGAGACCCTTCTTATTGGAAGTGGCCGAAGTAAACGCGCCTTTGACGTGCCCGAATAGCTCTGATTCGAGCAGCAGGTCAGGCATAGCCGAGCAATTGATAGCGACGAACTTCGCCTCACGACGCGAGGAGTTGTTGTGAATCGCCTTGGCAAAAAGCTCTTTGCCGGTGCCCGATTCTCCCCAGATTAGCACACTGATGTCTTGGGGTGCAATTTGTTTAACAATATCGATGATCTTCCTGACAGCCGGTGAATTGCCGATGATGTTGTCAAAGCTGTAGTTCTCGGCAAAGGCCTTGCGCAAGTGCTTCAGCTCACTTTTCATCTTCTTGTGGTTGAGTGCCTTTTCCACGACCATCAACAGTTCCGCATCCTCAAACGGTTTGGTCAGATAGTCCGCAGCGCCGCGTCTGATCGCCTCAACGGCTGTGTCGATCGAGCCATACCCGGTTATCATAATAACTTCCGTATCCGGTGTAACGGTCTTGACAGTCTCGATGACGTCGAGTCCCGACTCGTCGGATACTCGCAAATCGGTAATGACCAAATCGAAGATCCGTTGCTCCAGGATCGCCTTGGCGGCGGCAGCGGTATGGACCACATCGACGACGTTGCCGTTGTGGGTTAACAGCACTCTGAGCGCAGTTGCAAGATTCTGGTCATCATCGACGACTAATATGGAGGACATTGTGATTCCCTTTCTTTATGTAGACTGATGTTTTCATTCTGAGTCAAAGGCAGGCAGATCGTCACAATGGTGTAGCCGTGCAGCGATAGCCCCTTGATGACGCCCCCGAGGTAACCTGCATAGCGACGAGCGATACTAAGCCCCAATCCGGCATGCCCAATCTTGGTCGTGTAAAACGGCTGACTGAAGACACCGTCAAGATCGGCGTTGTTGATGTGGCCTCGGTTCTTGATCATAATCAGAGCCTGCCGATCGGTCACGCTCCAACGCAGCGTCACCTCTTCGCCGCCAGAAGCTTCGTGCGCGTTTTTCAAGACCTCAATGACAATTTGTCTGAGAATCTCGGAGTCAGATCAGATATGACCTCGGTTCGGTCTCCTTCGGCAGTTATCTGCGTCTGGCAACCGTATTCCGAATCATGCCACTCCACGGCAAAGCGCAGAGCGGCGCCAAGATCAAGCGACCGCAGAGTCAGGCGCAAGGGGCCATAAGTCATCAGATACCGCCTGATCAACTCCTCCTGCAGCGCGGAGGCGTTCTCAATCGTTTTGACCAGCAGGAGATCATCGGCATCGAGGTGCGATTGACCGGTTGATGCCAGTTGGCTGCTTCCCGACATGATCGCCGTTAGCAGATTGCGTAACCGATGCGCGAATCCTGCGGCATTGTCTGGCGGCGTGTAGACCGTGGGAGCTGTCTCGGAAAGACTCGGTGTTATGGAAGCATCACTTACGGACTCCGCAATTGGAGCTTCGTTCTCCTGAGACGGGAGTCGGCTTCTTCTATCTCTGGCCTGACGTCGGAAGCGCCGTTGGGCAACCGGTCCCGATAGTGACACGATTTTCAGATAATCAGTGAGGACCGTGATTGCAGTGTCATAGACGCCTTGCTTAGAACGTTCGGATAGCTGTGCCAACCCGAACGTGAATAGCAGATCATAATCGCCGTCAACAAACTGAGCTGACAGTCGCGCGCGGTTAGGTTTTGCGCATTCGCTGCCAGTCGGTTCTGTTTCGTGCGGAACAATTTGCAGTTCAATTCCGGCCACTCGCAAGAGCGCTCCCAGGCGACGGTTGATTTCAACCTGAAACACGTCACGTGTTAAGATGCCGGCTAACGAGCCAAACAACTCTCCTAACGCAACCGGGATGTCATTGTCGGCAAGCACTCGTCGCTGATGACTGGATACTACTTTCAAAGCCCTATCATTCCCTAAGTGAGCAAGTTTCAATTTCGAAATGCGTTCCGCTAATTTTCATATCGGAACAGTTGCAGAATTATTGAGCGGGAAGCGGAAAAAAGAACCGCGTCGAGGGAACAGTGTTCCCTATTGGGCGGGGGCGATTGAGGCTGTCCCATTAGCCGGTTTGAGGCGTTGTAGGTGCGAATTTATTCGCACAACTTCGGTCATTCAAACCCTGAAAGGGTCAAATAGAAAGGGGCACGGAAGCCGTGCCCCGAGAATGTGGATGATCTGGAGTAAATTCAAGCGTTTTTCAGGGTGCCTGAAGCCAGCCGTCATACTGCTGCGGCTGCTCCTTGCTGGCCTGCCCTTTCCAGACTCTCTTGTTGTCGCTGCCGTGCTGATGGATCATGTAGGCGCATTCCGGCTGGCTACAAACCCAGTTGGTGCTGCGTTCTGTCATAAGCGGCAGCATCTTGCCTTTGCCACAAATTGGGCACGAAATCGGTTCAATCATTGACAGTATCTCCTGGATAAATAAGAATCTTCTGTGTCTTCGTGCGGCTGCAGCCGCGGCGGCCGCGGCTCCACCACCCGCGCTACCCGTAGCCATCACCTCTTCCCTTTCAGGTATCGATCAAACCACTTCCTGAACCATTCCAATCGCGCCAAGCGGCGATCGGGACGACCACAGCGCGAAAGGCCGTGAGGTTCTTCGGGAAAACGAATAAATTCAACCGTCCGACCAAGCATCTTGAGTGAGATGAACAATTGCTCTGCCTGCTCAATCGGACAGCGCAGATCCTGCTCAGAGTGCGAGATGAGCAGTGGTGTTCGGATGTTCTTGACATAAGTGATCGGTGATATCTTGCGGTAACCGTCGGGGTTGCTAAAAGGTGTCCCAAATATCTCCTTGGGAATGGCGAATCCGATGTCGGAAGAGCCGAACATCGAGGCGATGTTGACGACCGATCGCTGCGTAATTGCCGCCTTGAAGCGATTTGTATGCGCTACAATCCAGTTGGTCATGTAACCGCCGTAGCTTCCGCCGGTGACGCCCATCCGTTTCTTATCGATATACGGTTGCTGTTCCATATAGTCCGCGAACGCCATGCAGTCGTCATAGTCAACCGTGCCCCAGGCGTTGGTGATCGTGTCGGCATGTTTCTCGCCATATCCCTGGCCGCCACGGATATTCGCGAAATAGACGACATAGCCCTGCGCGGCAAGAAACTGGAATTCATGGAAAAAGGTGTTGCCGTACTGTACGCGCGGCCCACCATGGATTTCGAGTATGGACGGGTACTTTTTGTTGGCGCTGAAATCAGGGGGTTTCATGATCCAGCCATGAACGGGGTAGACATCGCGACCGCGGACAATTACTTCTTCCGGTTTGACGAGTTGAATTTCGTCGGCAAGTTTCTTGTTGAAGTTGGTCAATCGCTGCAGTTTGGATCGCGCGTGCAGATCGAACAGATGTACTTCGGCAGGCATCGTGTGATGCGACACAACCAATGCCACCTTACTGACATCGCCGTTGACCGAAGCTCCCATTATGTGCAGCTTGCCGGCCACGACCGGTTCAACCTTGCTGCCGGAACTGGTGACGCGATAGAGATGCGTCGAACCGGCATCAGAGACGACGAAATAGAGATACTTGCCGTCGGGGGACCAGTGCAGCAAGCCGCCTTCGTGTCCTTCGATCGTGTCGGAGATCGTCATGTCCCAGGCCATGCGGTCGAGCTTTTTCGTCAAGTCAACCGCCTCGCCGCCACGTACCGGAACCTTCCAGACATGATAATTAGTCACGCCCCAGGAATCGTTCGGATTGGCATGGCCGAGATAGGCGAGATATTTGCCGTCAGGGGAGAACTGCGGTTTGGCAACCGGGCCAGTCGGTGTGGGAATGCGACGCGCCTTACCGCCGTGAGCCGGGATGACAAAGAGGTCTTGCAGATCAGAATCGACATCCTGGTTTTTCTGGATGTTGGTAACGTAGGCGATCCATTTGCCGTCGGGCGAATAAATCGGCGCTTCTTTGCCGCGACTGCCTTTGGTGAGTTGTGTACCTTTGCCATCGGCAAGATCGAAAGTCCAGATCTGTCCTTCTTCTTTGGGCTGGAAACCGGCGTTGTCCATTTTGTAGAACAAGCGCGTGACGTGACGATAGACGGGGGCTTCTTTCTTGCCGTCCTTGGTCTTGGGAACCTCATCCGCCTTCTGGAAGATGCAGAGAATCTTCTTGGAGTCTGGAGAGAAGGAAAGGCCTGAGAGCGAGCCGTCTTTCTCCACCAGCAGTCTGGCTTCACCGCCGCGCCGTGGCATGAGGTATAGGCCCTTCTTTTCTGCGCGTTTGGACGAGAAGGCGATCCATTCGCCGTCGGGCGAAAAAACCGGGTGCGAATCGGAGACTTCACCGAAAGTGAATTGCCGAAGGTTGCCACCGTCCGCGCCTATCATATAGATGTGCGAGTGATATTTCTTTTTGCCCTCGGCGACGACCTTCACGGTCAAGGCTATCTCCGTCTCGTCGGGCGATATGGCCACGCTCTCGACGAATTTGATTTTGAGAAGATCGTCCGCGGTGATTTTGCGTTTTTTCATATTGACTCCTTCAATTACCGGCGCTGATTGCTGTCAACCGACGCCTTGTGTGTCTCCTGATTTAGGTATACGGCTGTCGGACCACTTTGACAAAGCAAATGTCAGCCGAGATGTCCGACGACGATGTTAACCCCGATGGCGATTAGAATCAAACCTCCGACAAACTCCATCTTCTTTCCAAAGCGCGCTCCCAGTTTGCGACCAAAAACCATGCCAACTGCGGTCATGGCGGCCGCGACTATGCCAATGATCACGCTGGGAAAGAGAATGGCTACTTTGAGGAGAGCCATTGACAGTCCGACGGCCAGCGCATCGATGCTCGTTGCTACCGACAAAATGATTAGCGACCACTTGCGTGTAGGGTCGGTCAGCGACTCCCTCTTTTCGTCATGTTTCCATGACTCCCAGATCATTTTGATGCCGATGTATGCCAGCAGCAAAAACACTAGCCAATGATCGTAGTTCTGAATGTAGCGGGCAATCTGACTGCCGACAAACCAGCCGATGATCGGCATCATAAACTGAAACAGCCCGAAGTGAAAAGAAAGCCGAAACAGCGGACGGGCAGCGAGCCGGTCCAAACGAGAGCCGACGGCGATGGAGACGGCAAAAGCATCCATTGCCAGACCGAGGGCGAGACCAAGAATAGTAATGAAGCTCATTTGCTACTTCCACCGGCGAACCGCAGCGATCCCCCATACTGACCACAATTCATCCTGCGAAGATAAAAGGACTGCCGTGATGAGCAAAGCAGAATCGAGATTCACGGGGGAATGGCGGATGTATAACACTGTGTGACCAACAAAGTGCGCAGGAGCAATACCGCTTGACTGCAACACCTGCTTGGCACTATTGTGAAATCTGGCGCTTGTAATTCGATCCCAAAGGAGATACTCATGAAGAAATCCGCTCTGTTGCTAATCACTGTCTCGATGGCAATATGCCTATCAGTGGTGACCACCGGTCAGCAATTGAAATCCCAGCCGGTCTCGAAACCCGAATCCGCAATTCCTCAGAAGGTGCTTGCCGAGTATAGTCGAGCGCAGCAGGGTGATGTGCAGATTCATCTCAATGGGGGCAAAGATCAGGCGATTATCGGCGCTACCAATACGCTGGAAATCTGGGTTGCCAATGGAGCACCCTTAATCGGAATGAGTTTGGGATTTGAGGTCAGGTCACAGGCGGCGTTTCGCTGGCTGCAGCCATACGGCAGCGTGCCCGAGGAAAATCCGTTGATTAAGGAAGAAGGGGACGTTGTTAATAAGTTCGATTTTGGCGGCCTAAACATCAAACGCGCAGTAGCGCCGGGGGCAACAGTTGATTCTTTCATGATTGGTGGCATCGCCAGAAATCGCCGATTCCCGCAACACAAGCAATCGACCCTCTGCTATTCACTGCAGTTTCGGATTCCAGCCGGTGAGAAACCGGTTCCGGGGGGATTTTGCGTTGACAACATCTTCTTCCCGCCTGCCGGAAGCTGGACACTGCACGACACGGAAGGATTCCCGCCAACGTTTCAAGGACGACCGAACACCAGCACTGAAAAAACCGATGCCGCGCCGGTCTGTTTTGACGTGGTGAAAAGCGCCGGAAAGCAGTAGCCGACACCAAGGGCAAAGAGGCAAGACGAAGATCGAGCCCCAAGTAGGCTTGATCACGAAACTGGTTGGGAAATCCGCTCTGGCACGACTGCCCAGAATTACTCGTGACGTAAAGCGTCGATGGGATCAAGAGCGGCTGCCTTCCGCGCCGGGTAGAAGCCGAAGAATATCCCCACGAACGCCGAAAACAGGAAAGACACAACCACAATATTCGGCGTAATGATGGGTTGCAGGGTTGTCCACTTGTTCAGTCCGGCAACTACGGCGGCGGACAAGGTAATACCGATGATGCCGCCGCTGACACTCAGCACAACTGCTTCGGTCAGGAACTGAATCAATACGTCGCTCTCTCTGGCGCCGACAGAGAGGCGGATTCCAATCTCACGGGTTCTTTCGGTAACCGACACCAGCATGATATTCATGATTCCGATCCCACCGACCAGGAGGCTGACGGCGGCAATCGACCCCAGCAGCAGGGTCATTGTTTTGGTGGTCTCGGTTGCAGTCTGCATTATTTCGGCCTGGCTGCGGACGGTAAAATCATCGTCCTGACCTTCAGTCAGCTTATGCGATTTGCGGAGAATCGTCCGCATTTCGGCTGTGGCGGCATCCACTTTGGCGGATGATATGGCACTGGCATTAATCATATCAATTGCGGCACTATGCCGGTCACCCTTGAGGCGGTACAAAACACTGGTTGAGGGAGCCAGAATAACATCGTCTTGATCCTGCCCCATTCCGGTCTGTCCCTTGGCTTTAAGCACGCCGATGACCGTAAAAGGGATGTTTCTAATGCGGATGTTTTGACCGATCGGTTCCTGGTTGGGGAAGAGTTGATCTGCTACGGTCTTCCCGAGGAGAGCCACTTTTCGCCGAGCAGTGACATCTTTGTCGGTAAAGAATTCGCCAGAACTTACCTCCCAGCTTCGGATCTTGAAGTATTCGGGACTGACACCGTAGACGCTTGTAAACCAATTGCCGGCGCCACCGATGATTTGTCCTCCCGAGCGGACTACGGGAGAGACGCCATCCACCAACGTCGCTTCACGCTTCAACGC
>CAIVAP010000157.1 GCA_903903945.1 uncultured bacterium
ATCACCACGATCTTCACGCCATATACACCACTCCACGATGGCGCAATTATCATCCGCCAGGACTTGATAGTTGCCGCCGGATGCATGCTGCCGTTATCGCAGAATCCGGCGTACCTCAAAATGTTCGGCATGCGCCACAAGGCCGGTGTCGGCATCACCGAGGAATCGGATGCCGTCTGCATCATTGTTAGCGAGGAAAGTGGCGGGATCTCAATTGCTCTCGAAGGGGCGCTGCGGCGCGATATCGAACGCACGCAGTTCAAGGAAATCCTGATGCGGTTCCTGAAGGCCTGACAAGTCACTTCGATTTCAACTCCAATCTCTCTGACTACTGTAGTTCTGTAGGTCAAAACCGCTTCGGTTTTGACACTTTGTGATTGCGATTATCAGAATGTTAACTTACCGTGCATCGTGTCCTATGCTTTGTAGATTGCGGCGGAGAGGAATGAAGGTTGTCAAAACCGAAGCGGTTTTGACCTACAAAACTAGCGACTTCTGGAGGAAGTAGTGACCGGCATCATCTTTGCGCTTCTGGGTGGGATTGCCATTGGCCTGACGGTGGCATTCGTCCTGAGAAACCAACAAGCCAAGCAGGCCAGAGAACTGGCGGAGGAGCTTTTCCGCGAAGCTGAGGCACAGCGCAAAGCCGGTATCGATGCGGTCATTGATAACGTGAAGGCATCCTTCGGCGCCATGTCGCTGGAAGCACTTTCGAAATCGACTGACGAGTTTCTCAAACTCGCAAAAGCCCGGCTCGACACCGAGCGGGAGGCCTCGGCCAAGGAGCTTGACTCCAAAAAGGGACTGATCGACCAGCAGCTTCAGGCGATGACCATACAGATGGAGCAGGTTTCGCGCACGATCAACGAACTCGAAAAAGACCGCGTTGAAAAGTTCGGACAGCTATCCAGTTCGCTTATGCTGCATTCCGAACAGACCCAGTCTCTAATGCAAACGGCAAACGCGCTACGGCAGGCGCTCTCAAGTACCAAGGCCCGTGGACAGTGGGGCGAACGCATGGCGGAGGATGTGTTGCGGCTGGCGGGATTTATCGAGAATGTCAACTACGAGAAACAGAAGCGGATTGATGCTTCCGGAAAGATCCCTGATTTTACATTTCTCCTGCCGCAGGACCTCAAGCTTAACATGGATGTCAAGTTTCCGCTCGACAACTATCTGCGCTATCAGGAAGCGACCGGCGATGCCGACAAATTACGCCACCTGAGCGATTTCCTGCGTGATGTGCGCGGTCGCGTCAAAGAAGTCGCCACCCGTGAATACATCAACCCCGAGCAAAATACCGTCGATTACGTGCTGCTCTTTATTCCCAACGAGCAGGTCTATGCTTTCATTCACGAGCAGGATCGAAAGATTCTGGACGATGCGCTGATGAACAAAGTGATTTTCTGTTCACCGCTGACCTTGTACGCCATTCTGGCGGTAATCCGCCGTGCCGTCGACAGTTTTACGCTAGAAAAAACATCACATCAGATTCTCTCTTTGTATGGGGAGTTCCAGAAGCAATGGACCAAGTTTGTCGAGCGGATGGATTTGCTGGGGAAGAAAATCAGAGATGCACAGGAAGTCTTCGAGGAAGTCACCACCACTCGCCGCCGCCAGTTGGATCGCGTGCTCGACAAAATCGGCGATCTGCGCACTCAGACCGGTCTGCCCGAGAACAATCTCAATTCAATCGAGAACGACACGCAATAAGGGCACGGGGAGCCGCCCTCGCCGTTGCGCATCGCTCATCCACAACAAGAATAAATAAGGGGACTGTTGAAAAAGTCCAGACCGTGTCATTGCGAGGAGTGCGGAGAAGTGATGTCGGGTGTGGAGCACGACGAAGCAATCTCGATTTGCGCTCTTTCGATGCAGGCGCGCAGATTGCTTCGTCGTCCCGCAACTGCGGAATTCCTCGCAATGACAATTCCCAGGTTCTTCAGCAGTCCCATAAGAGAGGGGTAGCCGCATGGGCTACCCCTACAATACACTTGAGTTAGTCGAACTTACTTCGGGGTCGGCTTGGCCTGTTGCGGGCTGCTCTGGCCGCCGCCGGGATTGTAATTGATGATTGTGTTCCTTTCGATTATCGAGCCTGTCGGCGTCAGGTCGAAAACATACCACCAGAGTCCGACACCCGTGGTTGGGACATCAAAGCTGCGAATGAGAGACGCTCCTTTGTAAACATCTATATGTGCACGGGACACAGTGATGTCCGGCGAACCGGAATAGTTTTTTACAGAGAATTTGCAGGTGTCAATGAGCGTATCGATTGTGATTGTTTCCGGACCGTAACCACTGACATTGTCTACGTCCAGAAAGGCGTATGGGATCGTGTCAAGTCTTCCCTTATTAGAAAAGTAGATTTCTGTACCCAGCGTCCAGAGATGGAGGTCCAGATCATGCGGCTCTGCATCCCAGGTTAGAACCGCCCGATACTGGTTGGAATCCGGTAGCGGCGTCAGCGGGAGATAGACGCTGACCGTGGACTCTAAGAGCTGAACAGTACGCGTGGCCTGAATGTAGCCAGTCTTCGATGCAACCACTGTGTAGGCTCCGTAGGGCAACTCGGCCATTGAGAACGTGCCGTCGCTATTGGTTTTCACCGAGCGTTGGGCAGGCCCCGTGACGCCGACTTCAACGCTGTCCAGCGGTTCGCCAGTGAAGGCATTGCTTACACTTCCCATGATTGTGCCGTATTCGGAAACTTGCTGAATGCTGATTGTCTGACCGTCGGCGACAAAGAAGTTACTCTCCAATTCGGCAATAGTTCCGACGTTGTCGACCATCCTGCTTGTGGACAGCGTTAGGTCGGTTGCTCCTGCGGTAAGTGCCGTGAACCATAAGTCAACGAGCGCCGGAGAATTCAACGGGACGTTATCATTACTGCCTTGACGCGACACAGCGACAAGAAGTTGCGTCCCGAGAACTGTTGCAGTGTCCGCTAGTTCTCCCCAGGCATTACTCGACGGTCGGATGCTATCAAACCTGACAACTGCCGGATCAAAAGTGATCTGGAAATCACCGCTGCGAAACTTGGCGATGTTGTACAACTCAAGCTGGCTCCTAAACGGCGAAGCGGTCTGCGTCTGCGTCCAGTAAGGTGACAGTTTCACCATCGGCACGGCAGGCAGAAGTTGCAGCGACACGGTGTTGTTGCGACCGGGTTCAATGGTCACGGTCGTTTGTCCTGAATAGACGACGTGATTCTGAGCATCGAGCGCATGGACTGTGAAGCTGGCGACACCGGCTTCCAAGTCAAACGACGAGAAGCCAAAGTGGCCATCGGCAACGGCCGTTGTATCACGGCGGATGACTTGATCATTCTGTACAACCTGCAGCGTCACCTTATGCACAGTTGCCGCCAAAGAGGTCTTGAGCAGCGTAACCGCCACTGCCGTAGGCTGGCGCTCGGGTTTCGTCGGCTTGTTACTGCTACAGCCAATCAGAAGGGACACCGTGATCAGGCTAACCAGAGCCGTGAATTTGATTGCTTTCATCATCCTCTACCTCCCCTGCCCTGGTTGAAAGGTCAGAACAAACGTCAGTCCAAGACCGGTAAGGCCGAAATCGGAATCAATCTTGCCCGTGTAATACGAGATCATCGAACTTGCCGAAAACGCATCAGTCAATGCATAACCAACACCGCCGCCAAAGCCGACATAGTAGGACTTGGGCAGGAATTCGACACTCTCTTTAGAATAGTCGTTTGCGCTCACGTTTGCAAATTCGAGCCGACCAAGAACTCGCATTTTTTCGGTTGCCGGAAAACTGCCGGTAGCATTGATGAGAATCCGATTTCGTCCCGATGTCTCTTTCTCGTCGGAAAGCACCTGGTCTTGCGACGATCTGATCTTCGCCTTGCCGCGCATCAGCACAGACGTTCCGAGAGTCAGATCAAACGCCTCGCTGTATGTCACAGCACCGCTGATAGTCGTGGCTACGCCGGCCTGAAAGGTTTCTTTGTTGTCGTACTTGTCCTTGGTGTAGTACTTGACAGTCACACCGAATGATCCGCCGACGGGGCGGCCGTCAAGATTAAAGCCGATCGCTCCAAAGATCTCGTCGCCGTATTTGTACTCTTTAGACTCCAAGGTGTCCAATTTAAGTGGCCGATACTTGCCGTGGTAGAGATAGCCCCCTCCAACACTCAGACCGAAACTTCCCCATTTGGGAAGCACGAACCAATCGACACCGATATCAAGCCCTTGCCCATAACGACGCACCATGAATTTGCGGGAGACATCGGCAATCTCAGTTGTGAGTCCGTATTCGGCGGCGGTCAACTCTCGTTTACCAGTCGGCAGATTGAAAAACACCGACCCAGCGCCCTTACCTTCTCCGAAAGTGTAAGTAATTCGCAGTCGGGTATCGTTGAGAGACGACAGACTTTGCTTGACATTGTCTGCTGAGTTATCGTACTCCAGCCGCGAAGTCGTGTTCGCCATTGTCCCGCTCAGATCAGCGTGTAACCGATCACTTACTACGCCTGTCGCGTTCAGCCCGAACACCCCTTGACCTACTTTCTGGTCATTGGGAAATGATCCGTCGATCGCAGGCAGATCTAATTTCCAGTTTTGATAGGCATAGTAAATCGACAACCGGTTCTGCTCCTCGGAATATCCGTGGCTCGCGAAGACGATCAGTAGCGCTGTTGTCATGAGAATCAATCTAATAGTCATAACATCCTCCCTATCGTATCGTTCCGGACACCGCTGCTGAGCCGGTGCCGCCGGTGGTTGTGGGAAGGTCCTGATGGCGCGGATCGGTATCAGGATTTGACAGGTCGAGCAATTCGTTTCCGAGTCCGTCGGCATTCGCCGGTTGTGCCGATGTGCCCGCTAACACCACGCCACTAAACCGCTGTAAGTCAGTTGAACCGACTTGCAGCAATTGCGCCTGGCTGTGGAATTCCGTAGCCAGATCAAAGGATGGATCTATGCGCGCTGCTTCGACAAAGAAAGCATCGGCTTTGCCGTATTCTCCGCGGTCAAACTGGTCCACGCCACGGCTAAAGGCGAGAAACGCTGAGTAGGAATCAGTCGGCGACTTCTTGAGTCCATGCCGCGCACTACCGCTGAGTTTGATGCCCAGACTGTCCAGCACTGCCAGCGTCATCTGTCTCTGCACCTTCATAGCTTTGGAAAACTGATCGTCGGCAGCGAATGCCGGACTGTACGAACCAGCGCCCGTGTTGATTAGACCGGTCTGTATGGAGAGCTTGTCAGTGGCTGGAGAATCGAGATTGGCCGTAACCAGGTTCTGCGCCTTGACGAATTTCCCGAGCCTCGGTCCGGAGTTTTTGGCAACGAAACCTTTTTCGGCGGCTGCCAATTCGTCGGTCAGGTATTTCATCTGTAGGCGTTCAACAACTTGCAGTTCTTTCACTGAAGCCAGATCGTACCAGAGCGCGGCCGCCATTCCCTGTGCCAGCGCACTTGCATTCTCGCCCGCATTCTTGGGTACACTGAAAGGCAGCACCCCAATGGTGTTTTTTGCCGGGGTCTGACTCGCCAATGATTTTTCATTCTTCACTGCCTCAGCGACTTGCTTGCGCATCTGTTCATTCTGCGCGTACAGCAAGCGACCCTTGATTTGTGGAGCCAGCGGGGATTTGCCGTTAGCAGCCAGAAACTTGCCGTAAAATTCGGCGGCGCCGGCGTAATCGTTCTTTGTTTCGGCGATCATGCCGAGATACAGCGTGACCGTGCCATCCTTCGGAATCCGCGCTTGAGCCGCTTTCAAAAGCTTCTCAGCCTGATCATAGTCCTGCAGATGATAGTAAACCCGCCCCAGCGCCTGCTGCACATGCGGATCGTCAGGGTGTTCGCGCAGCGCTTGTTCGTAGTAGGCCAACGCCTGCTGATAGCTCTGCTTCTTGAGAGCTTCGTCGCCCTGTCTGAGGAAGCTTTGGCTACAGCCCACGATGGCCGTCAACAGCAGTAGGGCAAGCGTCAGGCTGCTCGCTCTGGTTATGTTCATACCTTGTCCTCCTTAAGAAACAAACAACCCGCGATCAGATTTGTTGCGGCAGGGTCCGCGCCGCAAGTGGCTGGTACGTCTCAAAATGACTCTGACTGCAGGCACACTTGGAAATCGATCAATATAACCCAAATCAATCTACCATTAAACGCAACTCTGCCATTTTCTTATGGCAATATTACTGATCTCCATAGCCGGTTCGCAACGTCAATTTTGCACGAAAAGAAATTATGGGCTCCAAATTGGTTCTTGCTAACTGCGACCCGATGTTCACTCCGATCGCGATCTTGTATCGACCGTTCGTGGGCAACAAAGCCGTCTGTGAATGTCAGTACAGCGCTATGCCGCAATCACTTAGACGCTTCCATGCTGATGTCGTTTGTAGCCCACCGGAAATTCCCGCAGATTCTTGTTACCTTCTGACCTCCAAAAGCATCTCTTAGGCAAGTGGGAAAGAACAGCAGTCCATTCTGGCAGCTGGTCGCAAGAGAGCACGAAAACGCCAGAGCATATTGTAGCCGATTGACCGGTAATTCTGGCGATGGAGATGATCTGTACCAAGATGCCGTCATCAAAGCTTTCAAAGGTTTCGATGGTCTTAAACAGGTGGATTCTTTCAGGCCGTGGTTCTATCAAATCATCAACAACACATACAAGGGTCGTGTTAGAAATCCTTGGTGGAAACACGTTTTGTCTCGGCCAACTGAAATTGCGGATCATGACTGGAATTACGATCCCACTAATTTTTATGAAGCGAAGAGACGCTTGGACTCCGCCCTGTCAGCACTCAGCGTTGATGACCGCATCATCGTCACCTTAGCGGAATTGGAGGGATGGAGAATTTCTGAACTGGCTGAACTAACTTCCAAGACGGAAGGATTCATCAAAATGCGCTTGTCCCGAGCTCGAACGAAAATGCGCAAACGGCTGGGCAGCTTGCATCGAAGAACAACAAAACGCACATGCGATAGAGGAACAGTGAATATATGCTGTGCCACCGAGCCCGAAGAAGACTAAACGAATGTGATTGGCTCCATAGCAATTACAGTCTTGATGAAGAGCTAATGAAGCATTTGGGAAAATGTTCCAAGTGCCACAGTCTGGTTCAGGCTGAAGAAACTTTGCGCAGTGATCTCGGCGTTCTTCGAGAGGCGCAACCGGACGGCTATCTGTCATTGGACGCTATCAGGGAAAAGGCGGAGGGTTTGGCACGCGGGGCAGACAGAGTAGAACAAGATGTCAGATCTTTTGCGCATAGACTGGCGCTTGCTCTCTTGCCTAACACGCGCTACAAATTCGCTGTGGTAGCAATTGCCGTTCTCGTTGGATTCCTTGCCGTGGTTCCTTTCAACTTCAAGGAGAAGATCGGTTACGAAATTGCTATCGGTGGCGTAGAGAAGAGCATTGCCTTGGATAACCAGAAGATCACTTCGCTTCTTGGCGCGCTTGGCATGGAGAAAGGCAAGGCGTCCACTCTTCTGGATTCGCTGGGGATGAGCGACATACGTCTCTCCGTCGGCGAATGTAGCGAGACCTGCCGCCTGACGATATCCGATTTGAAAACCGAACGAGACGTAAGACTGATGGTGAAAGCAATAATCGAACTGGGTTGTTGCCAGATCGACAATATTGCTCCCATCTTCCGCAACGAGTCAACGAGCTTACTGGTCCTTGCTGCCAGAAAACTGCTTTCTTGAAAATCATCTTGCTTGCCGTCTACGAACGGCGAGTTGTAACGCACGAACTTAATGCGAATAGCATAGAAAACCATCGACCTACCAAAACACTCTGAGAGAACGGAGAAAGAGATGAGGAACTCAGTACTAATCATTTTGATTGCAACACTCACGCTTTGTGGCATCGCACTCGCACAAGAGACCAGGAGCACGAACGCCAAAGTCTTTATTGAGGAGACAAACTTCGACTTCGGATACATCCCCGGTGGCGAGGTCGTCAGCCATTCGTACTACTTGCACAGTCGGGGCACAGACTCGCTGAAAATCCTCAAAGTTCAGCCCGGCTGCGGTTGCACCAAAGCCCCCCTCAAAAAAGACGTAGTCGCAGTTGGCGACAGCGCGAACGTCGAACTGGTATTTACATCCAGTAAGGGAGGCCATGGTTCGGTCTCAAAGAGCGCTACCGTAACCTGTAATGACAATGATCGCTCGAACTTTCAGTTGACTTTCAGAGGCAAGACCTACGACTACCCTGATTCGCTGCAACCGTTGACCCTCTCGGCTGCAACCATCAAGATCGACGCAAAGGCGAAGTCAAAGGAAGCAAAACTCGTAGTCAAAAACGTTTCCAAGAGCAACGTCAAGATGAATCTGGTTAGCCTGCCTTCCGACTATCTGAAAATTGATGTTCCGGACTCCGAAATCAAGCCGGGCAAGGAGAAGGAGATCAAGATACGGATCAACCCTCTGGTCAATGACGAGGAATTCAAAAAGTCGTTTACGTTCGCTGTGAACGATTCCGCCGGCACTCGCTACACAGTTCCGGTGCTTCTCACCAAGTCAGCCGACGTGGTACAAGCCCTGCCTTCACCAAACAAGAAGGCCGAAGGCGCTCAATAGTGCCCACTTTGCGACCATAGTTCTGAAACTCGCCCTGTCCGTTCAATTGTGCCGGATGGGGCGTTTCCTTGCCATGCGACACGCGCAAAAAAGAAGAACCGCCCAAATAGGCGGTTCTTCATCAAGTTGTGATCACAACCAACTGCTAAGGTGTTCCGCAAGCAGCAGACCAGGTGGTGCAGTTGCAGGGAGCCGAACCCCCCGAAAAGATGTAACTGATCAAGTACACGGCGTCACTGATGTTAACTGCGCAGTCGCAGTTGGCGTCTCCGGAGCATTTCGCATAGGGAATAGGCGCCGGTCCACCGGAAAAGATGAAGGCGATCAGGTACACGGCATCAGAGATGTTAATGGTTCCATTTCCATTAGCATCGCCCGGCTTGCAGGTACAGAGTTCGCAAGCATCTCCAATGCCGTCGCCGTCGGTATCGGTCTGCGGCGGGTTATAGACAGTCGGGCAGTTGTCGGCGGCGTTCAAAGCGCCATCACCGTCGATGTCGGGATCGCAGGCGTCGCCGATAGCGTCCGCATCAATATCCGACTGAGTCGGATTATACACCGTCGGGCAGTTGTCGGCGGCGTTCAAAATGCCATCACCGTCGATGTCGGGATCGCAGGCGTCGCCGAGACCATCCGAGTCAATATCCGACTGAGCCGGATTATACACCGTCGGGCAGTTGTCGGCGGCGTTCAAAATGCCATCA
>CAIVAP010000158.1 GCA_903903945.1 uncultured bacterium
GTAGATACCGTCCTTCATGTCAATGGTTTTAGGTTAGAGTTGAAGGGTTGCTGGGAGATCAGGATAGCCTGAGCCATCAGCAACAGTTTCTTCATGCAGGCCATCAGGGCCACCATTCGGGGTTTGTGGTTAGCGAGGTGCCGTTGGTAATGGTACTGGATGATCGGGTTATGGGCAGTGGCCACGACGGTTGGCATATAGAGCATGAAGCGAATGCGTGCATCACCCTGTTTGCTCAAGCGGCTTCGGCCATTGAGCGAGGTTCCTGATTGTCGATGACGGGGCGCCAAGCCGGCGTGAGCTGTCAGTTCCTTGGGTGATCGTTCGGTCAAAGCGCTTTTGCCATAAGCTAAGAGACGAGTGGCGGTCAATTTGGCGATGCCGGGGATGGTGCAGAGCAGGTCCACATCGCGCCTTAGTTCCGCATCTGCCTGACAGAGACGATAGATCTCGTTCTGGACCTCCTCCAATTGTTGTTTCAGAGTCTCCTCAACCACAGCACTCGTCTGTCGTACCATGTTCGGCAAAGCCGGACGATACTGGTGAGCATGCTGACGGTTCTTCCAGGAACGCTGCGTTTTCTGCAGGGCATCCGCCTGGGTGACTAAAGCGGCCAACTCCTGTATCGCTTGGCGCTCCGGCTGCCAGCAACGCGGTTGTTGGGCCTGGGCAAAGGCCCAGATCACCTGCGCATCAATCTGATCGGTCTTGCTGCGGCGCATCTGAGCTTTAGCAAATGCCGCAATCTGAGCCGGATTGACAATGCTCACTTCACAACGACCGCAACCCAATAAACGCACCGCCAAACTCTGGCTGTACACTCCCGTCGCTTCCATACAAAAGTGCAATAGCAACTCACCATTCTTCTCCTTTGCCCAACGATACAACTGCTTCACCCCTGACTCATCATGCTGGAACTTCCGTGGTTTACCACTTCCCAGAAAAGCCCACACCTCGCTTTGTCCTACATCCACGCCGACCTCAAATCTCTCCTTGCTCATGACCGCCTCCTGCGTTATTTTCTCCGTTGGACACTCAGCGCCAACCTTGTGAATGCAGGCTCTTCTCCGCAAGGAGAAACCTCAGATACCGTTCGGCGTCTGTCTGTCCGGTGAACAGACCGGGAGAACTTATCTACAAAACAGGCTTTCAAGCCTGAGGTCAAAAACAGTTTCTTCCCGGTCTCTTCACCAATATATCCAGAAAACATAAAGGAAAGATACAAGGTCAAAACCGCTTCGGCTTTGACACCATCTTCTCACTACCTTTTTGTAGCGCCATTGTAGTTAAACACGCCACTTCAGTTAGTAGAACGCATGGTTGCGGCACTCGAAGATCATCCCGGAGTGCTCTGCGGATCTGGCGGCTCTAAGAGAAACGAATTCCTCACGGTTTCGTTGATTCTAATTAGTCGATCAGAAATCCCTTGCGGTTGGACGGAGACGACTACGAAACGCCGTTGAATAGGCGATCCCAGCGGATGCGGCTTGGGAAATGGGTCAGGTTGTAAAAGAACGAGGCGAAAAGATCAAAGACATACGGCGGACCAATGGTCGGCGCGCTGGGGTCGGGCGTCCAACTGAAGTAAATGAAAACCGCCTTGCCTTTGATGTGACTACGGTCAAGACACCCCCAGAAACGGGAGTCCTGACTGTCATCACGATTATCCCCCATCACGAAGTACTGATTGGCTGGCACGGTTAACGGGCCAAAGAAATCACGCTGCGAGTATACTTCCGGTAAGACCTGGGGGTCATTATGCGAAATCCCGCCGATATCAACAACCAACTGGCTGTCTACAAAGAGCTGCTTGTTGCGAATCTCTACTTTTTGGCCGGGAAGCGCGACAATGCGTTTGATGTAGTCCTTGGTCGTATTCATCGGAAACTCGAAAACGATCACATCGCTAATCTGAGGCTCGGCAAAACGATAGCAGAATTTGTTGACGAAAACGAAATCACCTTCCTGAAGAGAGTTCTCCATGGATCCGGATGAAACGCGATACGCCTGCACGACAAACATCCGCAGGATCACGGCGATGACTACCGCAACGAGAATCGCCTCAACATATTCCTTGAGGTGCGCCTCGCGTTTGCGCCGTGCCATGCGCGCCGCGCCGATTGTAGTTATCTGTGTTGGCATCTGCTCTTATATTATCGGCGGCGGAGTGCAGTTTTTTAACACCTGTTTGCGGGTGTTTATCCGCTGCAAAATGGAACAAATCCGGCGTCCCGGGGGGAAATCAGCTATTTCAGGAGTTCTTCAACCTTGGCCACCAGAGTGGAGTCGAACGGTTCCACCTCCGACGGATAGCGTGACGCCAGACGTCCTTGCTTGTCAACGAGGAACTTGCTGAAATTCCACTTGATCGGTCCCGGTAGCGGTGACTTTTCGGTCAAGTAGTTAAAAAGCGGGTGCATGTCGTTACCGACTACACTAACCTTCGACATCATTGGGAACGTGACATTGTAAGTGAGCGTGCAGAACTTCTGAATCTCCTGATCCGTGCCCGGTTCCTGATTGCCAAAGTTGTTGGCGGGAAACCCAAGGATGACGAAGCCCTTGTCCTTGTATTTCTCGTAGAGTTGCTCCAGACCCTTGTACTGGGGGGTATGGCCGCATTTGCTGGCGACGTTGACGATCAAAATCACCTTGCCCTTATAGGCGTCCAGACTGGTTGCTTTGCCCTCAATGGTGTTGAATGGTATCTGCATAACATCAACCTTTGCTGACAGCTTCCCTTTCTTGTTGTCTTCCGGTAGTCCCTTGCTCTTGGCAGCTGTAACGGTCGTCACGCTCAGAACCAATACCAAGAGAATCTGCAACAGCGTTTTCATTGGTATGTCCTCCATAGTCGTTCATTACTGGGTTCTACGCACGGCACGCGGCGAACGGTTGCGGAGTTTATGGGTCAACGAAGGTTGTTACTGCAGGATTGACCCATAAAGCGATTGCAGGGGTTATCGCAGCGTTTATATTCGCTGAGAGTGCGTGCCAGTAGTAAGACCAATAGAAGGGACGACCCCGTTTGTATCTCACATCAGTAAAGCTCAGCAACTTCCGCAACATCGGTGAGCTGGAAATGCATCCGAATCCGGCACTAAATCTGATCGTTGGACCGAATGCTGCGGGCAAGACTTCGGTGCTGGAGGCGATCTTCTACGGCTGCACGGCGCGGTCGTTTCGCGGCGCGGCAGACGATGTCCTGCTGCGGCAGGGGGCTGATGTTTGTCGCATAGAGTTGGCGGGTATGATCGGCGACAGCAGTACCGCAATCGAGATTGCCTGGGGCAGCGCGCATAAACGCCAGATCAAAGTTGATGGTGTCAAGATAACGCGCGTCGCCGACCTGTTCGACTATTTCCATGCCGTTAGCTTCATCCCAGAAGATACCGAACTGGTATTCGGATCGCCGTCCGTGCGACGCAAAATGCTTGATCTATACCTCTCACAAGCAGACCGGAGTTATCTGTCGGAACTTCTGGAATACAACCGCATCATCACACAGCGCAACGCCCTGCTCAAAGAGTTCACGATCGACGAGGAAAACGCCTCGCCACTCGAGATGCTGGAAGTTTGGGACGGCCAGCTTGCGGCGGTCGGTGCGAAGATAATCGCTAAGCGACTTGCGATGATAGCCGCTATTGCTGAAAAGATTGCGCATTATTACCGCACTGTGGAATCAGGCGAAAGTCTGCTGCGGTGGTCGTATGAATCATCGGCCGGCGATAATGCCGGTGGTCGAGAAACGTTCCTGGACAAATTGCTGCAATCACGCCGACGGGACTTCTACTTCGGCTCAACCTCGGTGGGGCCGCACCGCGATGATTTGATGATCGTGCTCAACGACCGTCCGACGCGCGATTATGCCAGTCAGGGGGAGGCCAAATCGGCAACGCTGGCGATCAAGTTTGCCATTTTTGACTATTTGGCCGATCGTTTGCACGAGCCACCACTGCTGCTGCTGGATGAATTGTCCTCTGATCTCGATTACACGCGGCTGGCGGCACTGACAAAGCTTCTTCCCAAGCTGGGACAGGTGTTCCTTACAACAACCAAACCGGCGGAATTGCTGCAAGGCGCATCAATACAGGGCGAAATCAAAATCGCTTCCGGAAAACTGATTTCATAAAACCGCGAGAGATCAAACATAGACTGCGACTTACGTGTTTGTAACAGACTGTATGTCAACGGCTTACGACTGCAAAAAACAGTCGCGCGAGGGAGTTTTTTGTTGCTCGAAGTGTTTGTGAAGTCGTATATTATTGGATCGCTTGTGGCGAGGTTTGATGGTGCGACGCGCGGAAAAAATACAGGACATTCTTGACCGGACGTTGCAGCAGCTTGGTCTCGCGGAGAGGATGAAGGAAGCAGATGTCGTGCGGCGATTTAGCGAAATTGTCGGCGGTAATATTGCCGCGCGCGCCGAGGCAGTCAGTATCCGGGAGGGCAAACTCGTCGTGAAAGTTGCCTCGCCGGTCTGGCGGCAGGAGTTGAACTACTCCAAACAGGAAATCATCGACGCGCTCAATCGGGCGGTGAGCGATAACATTGTTACGGACATCCATTTTGTAGGATAAGGTGATTTGATGGCAGAAATCGAAGTCGAAGAGGACGTGGAGAAGAAACCGATGGGAGGACACAAGTACGACGCCACGACCATTCATGTATTGAAGGGTCTGGAGGCGGTCCGCAAACGTCCGGCGATGTATATCGGTGATACCGGCAGCCGCGGTTTGCACCATCTGGTGTACGAAGTGGTCGACAACTCGGTGGATGAGGCGATGGCCGGATACTGCGATCACATCAAAGTCACCATCACCTCCGACAGCACGGTTGCGGTCGAAGATAACGGCCGCGGGATTCCGGTCGGCATGCATCCGACACAGCAACGTCCGGCGCTTGAGGTAGTAATGACGATGCTTCATGCCGGCGGCAAGTTCGATCACGAGAGCTACAAGGTCTCCGGCGGTCTGCATGGCGTCGGTGTCAGCGTGGTGAACGCTTTATCGGAATGGTGCCGGGTGGAAGTCAGTCTCGACGGACAGGTTTATTTTCAGGAGTACCATTGCGGCGATGTCGTCGCCGACATGAAAATCATCGGCACCTCTAATAAAACCGGCACCAAAACGACGTTCAAACCCGACAAGGAAATCTTTAAGAAGATTGAGTTCTCCTACGACGTAGTTGCCGGCAGAATGCGGGAACTGGCGTTTCTGAACAGAGGTCTGCGCATTGATATCATGGATGAGCGATCCGCCAAGAGCGAGAGCTTCCACTACAAAGGTGGTATCGTGGCGTTTATCGATTACCTGAATGAGAATAAGACCACAATCCATGCCAAGAAGTTTTACGGGCATCGCGAGCAGGACAACGTCGATGTCGAAGTGGCGTTACAATACAACGATTCGTATGTCGAGAATCTTTTCTCGTTCGTAAACAATATCAACACCATCGAAGGCGGCACGCATCTGGTGGGTTTCAAAACGGCGCTGACTCGCACGATCAACAACTACATGACCAAAAACAACCTCTTCAAAAGCGGCAAAGATGCACTGACATCGCTGCAAGGAGAGGATATGCGAGAAGGGTTGACCGCGATTATCAGTGTCAAGGTGCCTGACCCGCAATTTGAAGGTCAGACCAAGACCAAGCTGGGTAACTCGGAGGTCAAGGGTATTGTCGAGCAGGTGATGGGTGAGGTGTTCGGTTCGTGGTTGGAAGAGACTCCAACCGACGCCAAGAAGATTGTGGATAAGGCTCTTGGCGCGGCGTTTACACGTGAGGCAAGCCGCAAGGCCAAGGAACTGGCGCGACGCAAGACGGCGCTTGATTCGGGACGCCTGCCCGGCAAGCTGGCTGACTGTTCGGCGCGCGAACCGGAGAATTGCGAAATCTTCATCGTCGAGGGGGATTCCGCAGGCGGTTCCGCCAAACAGGGCCGCGACCGGCGTTTTCAGGCGATTCTACCGATCAAAGGCAAGATTCTTAATGTCGAAAAGGCGCGACTTGACAAGGTTCTCTCCAACGACGAAATCCGTTCGATTATTACCGCGCTGGGCACCGGTTTTGGTGAGGAATTCGATGTCGAGAAGCTGCGTTATCATAAAGTCATCATCATGACCGACGCGGATATTGATGGGTCGCATATCAAGACGCTGCTGCTGACATTCTTCTTCCGTCACTTCAAGGAGTTGGTTGAGAAGGGTTTCATTTATATCGCGCAGCCGCCGTTGTACCGGGTGAAGTGGGGCAAAAAGGAAGTGTATGCCTACTCCGACGAGGAGCGCGACCGGATACTGGAACAATCGGATCGCAAGAATGCCAGCATTCAACGCTATAAGGGTCTGGGCGAAATGAACCCCGACCAATTGTGGAACACGACGATGAATCACGAAACGCGCACGATGTTGCAGGTAACGCTTGAAGACGCGGCGCACGCGGATCACATTTTCACGATGTTGATGGGTGACGCCGTGGAAAGCCGGCGCCAGTTTATCGAAGAGAACGCGCGGTACGTGAGGAATTTGGATGTGTAGGTGCGCGGGGCAGATGTGGACATCTGCCGTGCACGGGAAGCAGGGACAGGTATCATGAAGCCGACGATGAACACAGACCGTAGAGAAAAGAACAGAGCACCAAGAAATAGAACTCTTTCACTCTCTGCTGATGAGATCGCATTCTATCGTTCTCGTCTTGCGAAAATTAACGCTCCTGTTCTTCAGGCCGAAATAGAAAATCGGACAGTGAACTGCGACTTGTTTTCGGCTATTGACTATCTTCCAAGAGACTTTGTTGATCTGCTATTCATCGACCCTCCATACAATCTAACTAAGACTTTCAACGGCACTACCTTTAGAGAGCGGACGCATGATCAGTACGTTAACTGGCTGGATTCGTGGTTTTCGAGACTGATTCCGCTTCTGCGAACAACCGCTTCAGTCTACATCTGTTCTGACTGGTACTCTTCGACTGCGGTTCAACAGGTGGCAACACGTTATCTGAAGGTTCGCAATCGCATAACTTGGGAACGGGAGAAGGGGAGAGGAGCAAACAGGAATTGGAAGAATTGCTCTGAGGACATCTGGTTTTGCACTGTTTCAAACGAGTACGTTTTCAATCCTGACGCAGTGAAATTAACACGTCGTGTGATCGCACCGTATACGGACTTATCCGGCCAGCCAAAGGATTGGGAGAGGAAATCGGACGGCGATTACCGACTTACGCATGCATCTAACGTGTGGACTGATCTAACGGTACCGTTTTGGTCGATGCCCGAGAACACCGACCACCCAACCCAGAAGCCAGAGAAACTCCTGGCTAAGATCATTTTGGCAAGTTCCGCGCCGGATGCATTAGTGCTTGATCCATTCTTGGGATCAGGGACTTGTTCGGTTGTGGCTAAGAAACTCGGGAGGCGATGGGTTGGCATTGAAATCGACGAGTTGTATTGCTGCCTCGCGGAGAGAAGGCTCATGTTGGCAGAGCAAGACGGCAGTATCCAAGGATACGCAGATGGTGTCTTCTGGGAGAGAAACTCGCGGAAAGACGACAGAACGAGTCGAACGCTCACCGCTGATAAACCCGCATTAGAGTTGTTCTAGGAAGCCTGTGATGATTAACAGCGCCGTCAGGAATCCTTTCCTGACGGCTCATTCCGAAAGAGGTCATGCGAAGCCGAGATCGCCATAGTTTTGAAACAAACGGTGAGGTCTACTTCATCACTTCCACGGTAGTTGGCTTCGTTAGTGTATTCGTGCACGAAGATCTATGCCGCATTTTTGTCGACTGCGTCGATTTTTGCCAGAGACGTGGTGATTTTGTCTTGCTGGCTTGGGTGCTAATGCCGAACCACTTTCATCTTATCGTAAAGAGAAACGAGACTTCTGACATATCGAAGATTGTTGGAAACCTCAAGCGCTTCACCTCTCGAAAGATCGGTGAGAAGCTTGTAGAGCTTGGAATGAACGACATATTGAGCAACTTGAAGCAGGCAGCACTGCAAGAACCGGCACAGGATTCGTCGGTCTGGAAGCCTCGGTTTGATTCGTTGGTTATCACGAACGAGAGTACATTGAGACAGAAGACAGAGTATATCCATTTCAATCCCGTCAGGAAGGGATTGGCTGCAAATCCAGCAGAGTGGGCCTATTCCAGCGCGTTGGCATACGCAGGTGCTACAGACCTGATTCTACAGGTTGATACAGAATGGCAGTGTTTAGGATATAAAGAGGTGCCGTCAGGAAAGGATTCCTGACGGCGCAGGAGAAAGGGCATTTTGACTTTCCTGGGAGTGCACGATGATCGTCTTGAGTATTCTTGCGGTTATTACGGCCGGAATCACAGCTTGGATTGCTTGGAGACAGTACGCCACGACGCGATTACAGACCAAGCAGGCTTTGTATTCGAAACGTCTTGAAGTGTATTTGAGAGTCAAGGACTTTTTGGGGAAGTGCTTGTGCGAGAAAATTCGGGACACTGACGTCGTGGAGTTCAATGACAGCGTTAGCGAAGCCCCATTTCTGTTTGACAGGACAATCGATGATTACATAGACAAGATCTATCACAAGGCTATGCTTTTGGCGGGATTACAGGCAGCTCCGGCGCCACCCCAGAGTAAGAAATTAACTGAGATGAAAATAGTTCGTGAGTGGCTAAGTAATGAATACAGGACAGTTAGAAGTCACTTCTCCGCTTATCTGACATTCGCCAAGAAGGAGTCGACGTGATCGCTACTCTGGCTAATCCGCGCCGTCAGGAATCCTTTCCTGACGGCAAACTGGCTGATAGGGCTGTCAGGAAGGGATTCCTGACAGCGCATTGAAGGAGTTTCTGACAGCGCACGAACCCGACCTACGGAAGTAAATTAGAGAGGATTGATATAGACTATGTCCATTAGCAGAGAGAATTTGGTATCGGTGTATCTCGAGGAGGAAATGAAAAGCTCCTACCTCGATTATGCGATGTCGGTGATTACCGCGCGCGCGTTGCCTGATGTGCGCGACGGCCTGAAACCATCCAATCGACGCATTCTGATCGCGATGAACGATCTGAATCTGGCCCCCGACCGACCGCATCGTAAATGCGCCAAAATTTGCGGTGACACCTCCGGTAATTATCACCCCCACGGCGAACAAGTGGTTTATCCCACGCTGGTGCGTATGGCGCAGGATTTCAATATGCGCTACCCGCTGGTTGACGGACAGGGCAACTTCGGATCGGTCGATGGTGATGAAGCGGCGGCGATGCGATACACCGAAGCGCGTTTAACACCGATCGCGATGGAGATGTTAGCCGATCTCGAAAAAGATACGGTCGCCTTCATGCCAAACTACGACGAGACGTTGCGAGAGCCGTGCGTCCTGCCGAGCAAATTCCCCAACCTGCTCTGCAACGGTTCCTCCGGTATCGCTGTCGGTATGGCGACGAATATCCCGCCGCACAATCTGCGCGAGATCGTCGATGCGCTGACACTGGTGATCGACAATTCGGAAGCGGGTGAGCTTGAACTGCTGATGGCGGTATCGGGTCCCGATTTCCCGACCGGTGGCATCATCTATGGTCGCAAAGGTATCCGTGACGCCTATCTCACAGGAAGAGGCAAACTGGTCGTGCGCGCGCGCGCAAGTATCGAGCGGATGAAGAACGGCAAAGAGAATATCGTAGTCTCGGAGATTCCGTATCAGGTCAACAAATCGAATCTGATCGAGAACATCGCCGAGCTGGTGAAGAACAAACAGATTGAAGATATCTCCGACCTGCGCGATGAGTCCGACCGCGACGGCATGCGCATCGTGATCGAGCTTAAGCGCGAAGTGCCTCCGCAGGTAGTGCTAAACCAACTGTTCAAACACACGCAGATGCAGACGACCTTCGGTATCATCATGATCTCGCTGGTTGACGGCGCGCCGAAAGTCCAAACGCTACGCGCTATGCTCGATGAGTTCATCAAGCACCGTCATGAAGTTATCGTTCGTCGCGCCAAGTTCGAGCTTAGGAAAGCCGAAGCGCGTGCGCATATCCTCGAAGGCTTGCGAATTGCGCTGGATCATATCGACGCCGTGATCACGCTCATCCGTTCCTCCAAAACCGTGCCGGAAGCCAAAGAGGGCTTGATGAAGAACTTCAAGCTGAGCGAATTGCAGGCGCAAGCGATTTTGGAAATGCGGCTGCAGCGGCTAACAGGACTCGAACGTCAGAAGATCGAAGATGAATACGCCGAATTGCTCAAGCTGATCGACTACCTGAAAAACGTGCTCGCCAGTCGCGAAATGCGGATGGCCATCATCAAACAGGAATTGAAAGAGCTCAAAGAGAAGTATGGTGACGAACGTCGCACCGAGATCGTCGATGAACAGGATGAGATGACAATCGAAGACTTGATCGCCGAGGAAGATATGGTGATCACGATCAGTCATCAGGGCTATATCAAACGGCTGTCGACCTCGGCCTACCGGCGTCAAAATCGTGGCGGCAAGGGAGTAATCGGAATCAACGTGAAGGACGAAGATTTCGTCGAGCACCTGTTTATCGCCTCGACGCATGACTACATCCTTTTCTTCACCAGCAAGGGTAAAGCATTTTGGATTAAGGTCCATGAAGTACCGGTGGGCGGCAAGCTTGCCAAAGGCAAACCGGTGGTGAATATGGTCGAACTGACGGAAGGCGAGACCATTTGCGCCTATTTGCCGGTGCGCAATTTCGAGGATGGCAAGTATGTTGTCATGGCCACCCGCAATGGCGTGATCAAGAAGACGGAGCTATCACAATTCTCCAATCCGCGTCGTGACGGTATACGCGCGATTGGTATTCCGGATGACGACACCTTGATTGATGTTGACATGTCGGATGGCACCAATGACATCATTCTGGCAACGCATCTCGGACAGGCGATTCGATTCCCCGAGGACAAAGTCCGCGCTATGGGACGCACGGCCTACGGTGTTAACGGCATCTCTCTGGAAAACAGCGACTATGTCGTGAGCATGGTGGTGGTCAAGCGGCAGACGTCGCTCTTGTCGGTCACCGAGAAGGGCTTCGGCAAGCGCTCCGAAATTTCCGAATATCGGATCACCAACCGTGGCGGCAAAGGTGTGATCAACATGAAGACCACCGACCGCGTTGGCAACGTACTCGCAGTAAAGGAAGTGGTCGACAAAGACGGTCTGATGATTATCACCCAAAAGGGAATTGTCATCCGGCAGGATATCAAGTCAATCAAAGTGATCGGTCGCAACACGCAAGGCGTAAAGCTGATTAATCTTGACGAAGGGGATAAAGTTACCGACGTCGCGCGTATCATCAGCGAAAGCGGCGAAGCCAACGGCGATACCAATGGTAACGGCAATGGCAATGGTCACGGCGACCCGGACAATCTCGTGGATCTCGGAGGGGATGACAGCGAAGCGTAGGGGCGCAGGGCCATGTGCCCGTGATAACTCCATTGTAGGGGCGACCCTCGCGGTCGCCCTCAGTTCCTTCATTCCGTCCAACATTAATGCGGGTCGCCGCAAGGGCGACCCCTACATACTGTAAATGATGTGAGCTCTATACACTCAGAACGTAACTTGTGAGACCACCACGCGACGAGAATTCCGACACTTTCACTTCTGACATTTCCTTGAACGAATCCGCACACTCTCCGTCACTATAGTATCGATCCTCGAAAGAAGGAGATGCTGAAATGACAAAGCGTTTGAGCCTCGTGAGTGTCAGTCTTATTATCGTGTTCTTGATTGGAGGAAGTAGGACAATGGCTAAGAAGGTAGACACCGCAACTGAGAAGGCCAAAGTTGAAGAGGTCATCAAGAATTCAATCCGCTGGGTCTTGACCAAGGACACGACCCTCTCCTACAGCTGCTTCTATCAGGACACGTCGCTCTTCTGGTTCTCTCCCGACAATGGCAGCAACCTCTCCGGATTCGACGCGCTTCGGCAGACTACCGAGCAGTTATTCATGGACCCGCGCTTCAAGGGTGTCAGATCGGATTTTAAGGACCTGCGGATTACCTTATCCCACTCCGGCGAGTGCGCTTGGTGGTCATGCTTTCTTGATGACATCAACGAATGGGACGGCAGACCGGCCAGTTGGCTGAATGTTCGCTGGACAGGCGTGCTGGAGAAGATTGAGGGCAAGTGGAAGATACGGCAGATGCATTTCTCTCATGCCGAAGAGGATTTCCAGAAGAAACCCCAGCCACCGGACAGTACGAAAGGGAAGTAATTCCGAGAGCAGAGTAGCCCACAGCTTGGGGACTGTTGAAAAAGTCATCCGAGAGCGCCGGATTAGACAATGACGCCGCCCCTGATACCTGGACGATCGACAATACCGGCCGGTTGACCTGCACGTCGGACGATCGCGAGCATTAGGCAGCTAGCCCATCGCGCAAGCTTAAGAAAGATGGGAGTCCCTTGGCTGGGCTCCCGTTTTTATTGCGTCAGGTCTTAGTCCCGCTTTACGGGACGTAACCCGACGCGCTTCCTATTCTCCCCGTTAGCAAAAGGGGACTAAGGGCGTTGTAGGCGCATCTCCGGCAAGAATAGACAGCCCCCTGAATCCCCCTTTGCTAAGGGGGAATAACCTATCCTTGTTTTGAGGTAGAGCGTCGCGGCTAAAGCCGCTCCTACAAAGCCTCAACCCCGGAGAATCTGTAGGAGCGACTTCAGTCGCGACTTAGCTATTTAACTCGGACGATTTCGTAATCTCCAAAATCCGTTTGCTTCAACCAGAAGTCGTCATTCCACAGAGGAATTATGAAGACGGGAGTCCCTACATCAAACTCTACTTTGAGACAACTCTTCGGTTTCGATGACAGCCACAGGCTCTGCTAATCCTGCGTGGTCACAAACCAATCTGACGGATGTCGACTCGCTTCAATCACAGCAGAGTCAGTATTCATTAACGAAACATAGGTTTGCCCGTTGACGTCATCAAGCGCCTCGCGAACGGAATCCGACTTCGCCCGTACGATGAACGTGTGGAGACAGGAGTCTCTGGACGAGTAACTGACGCTGGCATGTAGGAGCGAATCGTCCGGCCTCTTGTAACCGCCCAGACTGTACCAGTCCAGCGCCCCAATGAATCGCTCATCGCTTATCTTCCAGTATATCCCGGTAGTGGGGACATACGTGACCAGATCGTGAACATAAGACATGATCAGTCTTCCGTCTCGAAGAGAATGTAATCTGTCCACCGCTATTGTTGTGCAGCACCCTTCGCGAATAGTATGATAGAATCCCCGGAATTCTTCACCTCTATTAGCCTCTTCGGATATAGACCAGAGCGCTCTCGTCTGTCCCGACGTATCCACAAGCGTGGCCTTGGCCGTCAGCCATGGCATGCTCCATTCGACTCCAGGCTCGTATATCTCTTCGATTTGCTGGGAGATAATAAGGTCTCCACCGGGCCCGGACTCCGAATAACCGAGCAATGTTTGCAAGTATTCTTGATTCTGATAGACGATTGAATAGCGGCCATCACTTGATTTCACGATCCTACAGCCCACCATTGCGCTATCTCGCCATCCAATGCGAAACGAGTCCGTGCGTGTCGTGTCGCGCGAGACAATCGTCTTTTTCGCATGCGCGCTTAGTTCATCTGCCAATGCACCACTAGCAAATATGAGAATTGTCGTCAGCATAAGGAGAATTCGAATCATGCGCCATACCTCCCGGTTATTCGACAAGATTCGTTATGTTTATGAGTTTTTCTTAGTGGCGCAACAGACAAAGAGAAAATCGGTATGGGTTGCCCGAATTGATGCCGCGGCTCGTCTACTTCCCCGTCACCGTCACCACTGCCACTTCCGGTCGCACGTTAGTGCGGTATGGCGGTCCCCATGAACCAGCGCCACTATTGGTGTAGATTGAGAAATCGCCGTCGGTCTTCAGACCATAGTCGTAGCCATGATATACTTTATGCGTGATGTAGTTAAACGGCCACATCTGCCCTACGTGCGTGTGGCCACACAGCAGCAGATTTACGCCGTATTTCTTGAATACATCCATCCCCGACGGCATGTGAAACAGCGCAATCGTCGGCTTCCCCGGCTGCAAACGCTGTAGAATCGTGTCGAGCACGATCTTCTGTTCGCGCAACGGGAACTCAATGCCGAGAAGTTGGACGCCGTCAAGATCGATGATATCGTTGCGCAACACCTTGATCGGCAACCCCTCCAGGGCAGCGATGCAGGCCTCCACACCATGATAGGTCTCGTGATTCCCCGTGATGAAATATGTCCCCAACGTTGGATGTAACGCCGCCAGCGGGCTGACCAGACTCTTAAGATCGTCACCAACACCATCGAACAAGTCACCCGTGATAACCACCATGTCGGGATCGACGCTGTTGACTTCCTCAACGATGTGCCGCATGAACTCAGTGCGGTTGATTGCGCCCAAATGCACATCCGAAATCTGCGCGATCTTGCGCCCTTCCCAACTTGACGGCAGATTTCTGATCGGCACCGTAATCTCTGTCACCCTCGGATTTGCGGCGCTCCAGAGACCATACAATGAGAACCCCACCGCGATAGCGAGAAACGTCGTCGCAATCGGTCGGAAGTGCGCTGAACCGGAAATCAGTGCGCTAACTCCCGCGAATGCCCAAGTAAGCACAACCGACATCAGGATATAGAGAAAAGCGCCAAGCCAGATCGCTGAGACCAGATAGATCGCCCCCGCAAGACCGTGCTGATAGCGATGCACCAGCATTGAACCGATAATGAAGCTGATTGACAGAACAAAGAGGGCTATCGCCAGACCGCGCCGAAAACCGGGATCGGTGATATGGAAAAACTTCAGCCACGAGAAATATACACCGACATGCGCCAGTACGATGATAAGCGAGGCAACGGTGATGATGGTAGCAAACATCTTCATACTAACATAAACAAACCGGCGTGCCCAACTGCACGCCGGTCATATTCTACGATCAATTTGAAATGAAGTCAGGTATCTAGCCCTTCTTCTCTTCGGTCTTTTTCGGGAAGGTCTTGTGCATACCTTTCGGATCCTTCGAGTACTTGTCGAAATCAAAGCCCTTAAAGTTTGGCGATTTGTCGTTGTGACACTTTACACAGACTTCCTTGGTCGGCTCGATCATGCCGGCATTCATCGCCAATTTCTTGTCCTTCATGTTGGCCTGAGTTTTGTAGGCCGAACCCGGACCATGGCAAGCTTCGCACTGTACACCGGTCAACAACACACCAGCCGCGTCCTTGCCTGTGCTGTGACAAACGACACACGAGTCTTTCTTTTGCTCTTCCGGCTTCAACGCTTCCCACGCCTTGGCGTGTGCCGTCGTCAGCCAGGAACCATACTCATCCTTCATGTGGCACAGCTTGCACTTGTCCTTGCCGACATAGTTGAACTTGGCTACGGCTTTAGTAGCTGTAGTGTCAGGTTTGCCTGTCGTTTTTGTTGGTTTCTCTGGGTCGGCAGCCATCAGACTAGCGCCGATGAACATGGCTGCGACCAACACGACAATAGCGATCAAAAGTTTTCTGCTCATTCTTTGACTCCTCCTGAAGCTTCCATTTAGTCTCTTTCTACACCCAACTGCCTGATTTGTTGCCGGAATATATGCGCCCGGTGGGTGCTGTCAAGAGAATAAATACTAAAACGGCTCACATTAGCTCCTTTACAACTGTTTCCTCTTGACATTCAAGCACGAAAGCCGATCATTTTAGGGGGTAATCAGGTTAGCGGTTCAGGCTCTTGTCCGCGTATAGGGGTGTTGGCAGGGCGGTATGCACCGACCAAGTCTAAGTCAGGAAATCTTGTGTTTTTTTGTTGATTTCAAATTGAGGAGGACTTACCTTTTCGCTTCATTATGACCGGAAGAAATATGTCCGGCATTTCGTTGGGAGAATGAGTTTCCATGGAGGGATTCTTTGCCATCATCCCCTCTGAGGTTGAATTAGAAATAAAACCCTATTTGGGAGGTAACAAACCTTGCGTAAAGTAATTGTTTTCTTCACGATGCTTGCCCTGATCGGTTTCCTGGTAGCGCCTTCGTTTGCCTACGATCAAACCGGCAAGTTGGGTCTGTCCTATCGCTTCGGATTCCATACCGTAGCCAAAGACCCTTGGAAGTTGAACTTCATGCACGGAGCCGAAGTGAAATGGGGCGTACACAAGTACGTTTCGATCGCTTTGACCGGTGTCTATGGCCGCACTCACGGTGGTATTCTGGAACCGGGCATCACCAAGTTCACGAAACTGGATGACAAAGATGGAGTCAAGACATACCGCCTCCGCAACTACATCGCTGAAATTGGACCAGTCATTAACCTGTTCCCCGACAAGGAGTACAGCAAGGAGTACAACGTCTATGTGACCCTCGGCGCCGGCATCGGCGGTTGGTCTATCAAAGATCCTATGAACTTTGACAAGGTCGTCGAGGCCACCTACAAAGGCAAGGCCTACAAATTGCAGGACCAGCAGGCCACATTTATGATCGGCGCCGGCTTCGAGTACTTCCTGATTGAGCAATTCTCGATCGGCGCGGCGGTCCGTTATCACCTGTTTACAAGTATCCTCTCCGATTTTAAGGATGGCGACGCAAAGGAACTTGCCAACTCCGACAACCTTGACTTGCACAAAGGTCTGTTCGAGGGTGGCGCCGTCCTCACTGCCTATTTCGGCAAGTGCGAAGACAGTGACAAAGACGGTGTCTGTGATAAAGACGATAAGTGCCCTGATACTCCGGCCGGCTGCAAAGTTGATGAGAACGGTTGCCCGATTGACACGGACGGCGACGGAGTTTGCGACGGCAGAGACAAGTGCCCCGATACGCCGAAATGCGCCAAGGTCGACCTTAACGGTTGCCCGATTGACACCGACAAAGACGGCGTCTGGGATGGCTGCGATAAGTGCCCGGATACACCGGCCGGCTGTAAGGTTGATGCCAACGGTTGCGGCATCGACACCGACAAGGACGGCGTTGCTGATTGCCTCGACAAGTGCCCCGAAACACCATCCTGCTGCAAGGTTGACGCCAATGGTTGCCCGATTGATTCCGATGGCGACGGCGTTTGCGACGGTTGCGATAAGTGCCCCGGCACACCGGCCGGCCTTAAGGTTGATGCCGACGGTTGCCCGACCGACTACACGATCGAAAAAGAACTGGTGTTGCGCGAAGTCCAGTTCATCGTCAATACTTGGACGCTGACTGAGAAAGCCAAGAAGTCGCTTGACGAAGTCGCCAAGTCGCTGGCGGCCTTCCCGCATGTCAACCTCGAAGTCCAGGGTCACACTGACATTTCCGGCAGACGCACCTGGAACGACACCTTGTCGCAGAATCGTGCTCAAGCCGTCGTTGACTACTTCGTAACCAAAGGTCTGGACAAAGACAGATTTACTGCCAAGGGTTATGGTCCGGACAAGCCGAAGTATGACAACAAGACGTTTGACGGTCGCGTTCAGAACCGTCGCGTCGAACTGATTCGCCTGAACTAGTTCACATCACGAAACCACGTTGGTTTCGAATTACACACGCAGAAGCGCCGGTCAACTGACCGGCGCTTTTATATTGGTCCGATTACTCTTGTGCCCACGGCTTGCAGATTGTTGAAAACTCTTGTCGCCATGAATGTCGCGGCTTAAGTTCGGTAGGTCACGCCGATTCGCGGCGTGACGTCAAGCCCCCAGTGGGCTTAACCTGCTTGGCATATTAGTGAGGACGTACGCACGGAGATGAAGAAAGTGATCTACGTCGGTCTTGGAAGTCGATTTCTCGCACTGCTAATCGACGGTCTCTTACTCTCCGCAGTTTTCTTTCCCACGACCAGAATCGTGAAAGGCGTTTGGCTAATGGCTCCATCCGATCACCTGTGGCGCGTCGGGTGGTTAGTATCTGACCCTTTGTGCATGATCTTCCTTCTAGTGATCGCGATTTACTTCGTCGTACTCGAAGGTGTTTTTGGCCGAACGGTCGGCAAGTGGTTTCTCGGTCTCCGGGTCGTCAGGAAAGATGCGGGAAATCCCGGTCTGCGCAGAGCCTTACTCAGAAACCTCCTGAGACTTGTCGACGCCCTACCGGTTTTGAGCATCCTCGGAGTTGTTCTTATCATTCGCTCGCCGGAGAAGGCACGCGTTGGTGACTTGGTTGCCGGCACCAGAGTGGTGAAAATCGATCGCTGACGTAGATTCGGTTCCAAACCAGACAGTCACTTCTTCTTGCCCAGTATCTTCTCCATCTCATCCATCGTGCGGTTCATCATCTTCATACTCAACGCAAACGGCTCGGAGGTTGTCATATCGACACCCGCCTTTTTCAGCAGGGCAATTGAATAATCCGATCCCCCCGAAGAGAGGAAATCGAGATACTTTCTTATCGCCGCCTTGTCACCGCTCAATGCCAACTCCGACAACGCCGCCGACGCAGTGAAAGCCGTCGCGTATTGATAAGCGTAGAGGTTATGGTACAACTGTGGAATGTTCGTCCACTCCGATTTGATGTCGTCATCTACGACACAGACATTCTTGTAGTGACCGTAGTACTTCCTCGTAATCTCGGCATACAAGCTGTTCAGCGTGTCGCCCGTGAGCTGGTCGCCTTTTTCCGCCATCTCATGAATTTCCAACTCAAACTCGGATACCAGCGTCGCCCGGAAGATCTTGACTGCGAAGCCGTCAAGGTAGTTGCCGAGCATCGAAAGCCGCACATCATCGTCTTTGGCCTGCTTCAGCATATGATCAATCAGTAGTGCTTCGTTGAATTCGGAAGCGACTTCCACAACAAACCTCGGGCAGGTTGACGTTGCGAACGGTTGGTGAGTGTTCGACAAATAGCTTTGCACAGCATGACCAAGTTCGTGCGCCATTCCCTCCATATCGTCGTAATTCCCACCGTAATTGACCATGACGTAGGGGTGGACATCATACGCCCAACCATTGGCGTACCCACCCGAACGTTTTCCCTTTGTCGGATAGACATCGATCCAGCGGTCGGCAAACGCCTTCTTGACCACCGCAGCGTAGTCATTCCCCAGCGGCTTAAACGCTGCCAGAAGATGCTCCCGCGCTTCTTCGAATGTGTATTCGCGAACAGCGTCGGCCACCAGCGGTGCGGAAAGGTCGTAGTAGTGCAACTGGTCTACGCCGAGAATCCTTTGCCGTAGTTTCAGATAGCGATGGAAGGTACCTAGATTTCTGTTCACGTTTTCGACGAGGCTGCTGTACACCTGAATCGGGATATTGTCTCCATCCAGCGCGCTTTCAAGGCACGAGTTGTACTTCCGCGCCTTCATATAGAAAACATCCTTCATGATCTGCGCGCTCATCAGTGCTCCGAATGTGCGGCCGTAGTCGTTCAGCTTTCCCATAAACGCCGCCAGCGCTTCCTTGCGCTCCTCGCGGTTCGACGATCTCCGTTGTTGAGAATAACCGGATTGATCGAGCTTCACCCTCTTGCCATCACTCTGTGTCACTTCCGGGTACGGGAAATCTGCGTTGAGAAACACGTCGTGGATACTCGATGGCACACCCGACATCAAATCCGCGTCTGCAATGATTTCTTCTTCTCTCTCAGTTCCGGTGTACGCTTTGCGGCGGAGAATATCGTCCATATAGTGACGATAAGTTTCAAGTCTTCTATCGCTGGTGAGAAACGACTGAACTATTGCGGGATCAATCGCCAGAATCTCCGGCTCGACAAATGCCGATTCTTCTCCAAACGTCGCGCCCAACTGGTCGACCTCCTGCTGGAGCGCCAAATACGATTGCATGCGCATATCCTGATCAAGGCTCAGGTTCACGTATGTAAACAGCCGGGCGAATTCTTTGTTGAGATGATCGACGAGATCGAGACATCCCCACAGCCGGTCTGCCGACATTTTCAGCGTCCCCTGATACTTCTCGATTGCCGGGAGTTTCTCGATAAACTTCTGTTTGGCTTCCTTCCAAGCCGCATCAGACGGATAGACATCGGTGAGGTCCCACTTATACTGATCGGGAATCTTACTTCGATCATGCTCCTGCGCCGTCAGTGTCACAGGTATCCACAACGCCAAACAGAGAAGCGACAAAGCAGATATTACAGAGGAACGCATCCCTTCACCTCCTGTGAAATGGCATCGATAGATTCTACCATGCCCCACTACTACCGCGAATCATTTACACAGTCTACGAAACTCCGTGAGTCCTTGTCAATGACTATGTAACCCACCGGAAACATAGCAAGCCCTGTAGCCCACTTAGAGCGAACAAGTGGGTTGCTCTTTCAATCAACTCTCACGCAAGAAAAGTTATCGCCGTCACTCAGTGTCAATTTTTTCCCCGATTACCATCTTCACTTGATCCCCGACCTTGAAGCCGGCATTTACCTCGGTTTGATTGATGATCGCTAACGTCTCAAGCTGCACCGGAGAACCCACCTGCTTCGCCAACTCCCCTAAAGTTGACGGTTTTCTAACCGTTATGATCTTGAGGTGCATTGGCTGCATCTGAAGAATCTTCGAATCGGTCAAGCGCCGGAAACTCCCCATTGAGCCGACTATGATGTCCTGATACTGCGCCCAGAGCTGTTCGGAGGTATAGCCGAGCAGTTGGTAGGTATGTCCCTTGTACTCGACAAACGCCGCCTTGCCCTGTAATATTCCCTGCTCGGTTTGTGCGCGGAATTTCGCTGAAACAGCCGGGAGGCCGTTGAGATTGCCTGTGTCCAGACGCTCTGACTGCAACCCCTGCTGCCCGAAGAACTGCTTGGCCGCCTTCGCGCTGGAGGTCCCCTGCGCCAGCGTGATTTGGAGCACTGCGTCCTGACTGGAGTTGATCGCAGCGACAGCCTCTTTCTGGTTCATGGTTTGCCAACCGGAGGGGAATTCGAACTCGAACTGAAGATCAGGCTGGTAGAAGTGATTATCGCGGAAGAATCCTTCGCGCGGGTTTTGGCCAAATACCACGCCATCGATACGACTAAGATAGCTGTTTTGATTCACCGATAAGCCACTCAGGTTTAGCTTAAGCGTGTCAATTTCCCTTTGAAAGTCCTCGCTCCGGTTCTCCGGGTTTGGGTGCGTCTCCAGCCATTCCGGCAGACGTCCACCGCCGCCTGCCTGGCTGACGCGACTCAGCATATCAAACACCCCGATCATCTGGCGTGGGTCATTCCCCGCCCGAACCATGTAGCGAAACCCAAGGTGATCCGCCTGACTTTCATCGTCGCGACTGAATTTCAGATACAGCAACCCAAGCCCGGCGTTGAGATACTGCCCGTAGCGCTGAAGCTTCGGTTCGATCATCATTCCGGCTGTTACGCCAAGCTGTGTTACCTGTTGGTTGGACATGCTATGCACCGCATGCTGCGCGGTCACATGGCCGATCTCGTGTCCGATCACTCCAGAAAGTTCCGCTTCGTTCTTGACATATGTCATCAGCCCGCGCGTGACATAAATAAAACCCCCAGGCAAGGCGAAAGCGTTAACTACCGGGTCATCGACTACTCGAAACGTCCAGGGGAGATCGGGTCGTTCAGAGGTCTTGGCAAGCTTGGCGCCAAGCTCCTGCACGTAGCGCTGCAAGGCAGCATCCGGATAGAGACCGAGACTGGCAACAACCTGTGAATCCGCCTGTCGCCCCATAGCGATTTCCTGTGATTCGCCGACCAGATTGAGGTGCCTTTCGCCCGTGGCGCGATTCACGGCGCAACTGGTCATACCTAAACATGCAGCCAGCGCCAGCAGGACGACTAAGATGTAGGTCAGTGCATGCGCAACGCGGCCGGCGCCGCAGTCGTCTGCATCGATATGCAGGCGACTGCAATATCCCAGTGAATTATTCCCTTTATTCATTCTCTCATCTTCCGATCAGCGTCGCTGGGTAACTGACTGCACTCATAGTGCGCTCCCGCTTCCGTGCCGCCGCCGCCCAATGAGTATGAGTATGACCCCGACCGCTACTGCCCCTGCGCCGAAGAACGGTGATAGTGGGATCTCTTTTTTCTGATCGACCTTGAGTTGAACCGATCCCAAGTCGACGACATTCTTGCTGGAGGTATAAGTTATGCCTCCATAAATCAGCCCCACCACGCCGAGCACAATTAGAACTATGCCGATTATGGTCGTGATATTCATAAATATTCCTTTCCTGACACGATCCGAGTTATATCGGTCGTCGGCCGGAGATGATCCGGACCAGTACGACTACAATAGCGATCACTAGCAGAACGTGAATGAATCCACTCATTGTAGTGCCAGTAACTACACCCAGTCCCCATAAAATCAGCAGCACTACGGCTATTGTCCACAGCATATGATTCTCCTTTCCGTTTCCTCAGGATTCGCTGCCGACTGATGCGTCCCTGCATCAGCCAGCAACGATCCGGCAAGTTGGTTGGTCGAGGACTAGTGCGATGCCTCGATAGTCATTTGGTTATTTACGCTCTTCACGCCATGGACATCACTGACGCGTTTGGTCGCCAGGTCTATCTCGGCCTGGTTCTTTGCTGTGCCACCTAAGTTGACGACGCCCTTGTGTGTCGAGACCTTCGTATCGAAGACATCCGTCCCGTGATGAAATAGTAGGGACATCCTGACCTGGGTAGTGATGGA
>CAIVAP010000159.1 GCA_903903945.1 uncultured bacterium
AAGAACGGCCGCCCCTGAAATTCGCCGACCTCATACACCGTGACGATATTCGGATGATCAAGCTTAGCAGCCGCTTGCGCCTCGCGTTTGAAACGCGCTCGGCAGTCGGCGTCTTGACAGAGATGTAGGGAAAGGAACTTGAGTGCAACCTGACGATTGAGTTCGGTGTCCTCGGCAAGATACACTTCTCCCATCCCACCGGCACCGATCTTCTCGACGATCCGGTAATGATTGATGACCGTGCCTTTTGACAGCACTGTCACCGCTTGTGTCTTGTCATCGTCAGGTGCCATATTTCTCCAAAAGCCTTTGATAACGCGGTAGTTTGCGAAGGGGGTCAAACTGAGGATCAAGACGCAAATACGGGACGGAGAAATCAGAGGGAATCGAAAGTAGATACTCCATTTGGTCCAAAGCAGCATCATATTCGCCGACCATGACATAGATCAAGGCGAGATCTTCCACTCTCGATGGCCCAGTCAAGGCGTCCTTGGAGACGGGGAGAAGTTCGACTCCCAATTTGCCTTCGCGAATCGCGTCGTCCTTGCGGCCCAAACCTGCATATACGAGCCCCAACGAGCTACGCAGACGATGGTCATCGGGCAATTCCTTCACTTTCTCTTCCAGAATGACGCGGGAGGAATCGTAGCAGGCGTGGGCGCGATCTGGCTCGTTCATGAGGTTATAGACCATCCCTGCTACTTGCGGCTTGGTGGTAAATGACAGTTGGTCAACTCCAGCCGTTGGGGATGTAGATGCAAGTAGGTTAAGGGCAGAAGCATAATCTCGTTCATACAAGTGCAGCCAAAACCATGCAAATCGGGTCCCATCGTCATCCTGCTTGGGGATGGACGCCAGCGTCGCCCGGGCCAAGCTGGTGTCGCCACGCCAAAAAATATAGTTCCAGAACTTATTCGCAAAGGCGTTGACCTGATTCGGCGCGAGGGAGATGGATTGATCGAGGTACTTTTCTTTTGCTGAGTAGTTGCGCAGGAATCCATAGGTAGTCGCGATCTCAAAAGGCATGAGCCAAGAACGAGGGTTCAGTACAAATGCGCGTTGCATCTGATCGGCCGCAGCCTCAAATTTCCCTTGGCGCCGCAAGATAACCGCCTTATTCCACATAATCGAAGGATTGTTCGGCAGCCCGACCTCAGCGAGCGTCATTTGCTCCAGTGCCCGGCTGTAGTCTTTCATGCCCCAATAGTAGTAGGCGAATCCGAGCCAGAGGTGAGCCTCCGGGAGATTCGGCTGGAGTGTGAATGCCAGATCGATGGTTGCCTTGACTTGGCTGAGGCGGGCGGGGGTGGTGTCATACCCATAGTGGTAGATCGAGGCATGAGCATACGCGAGTCGGAGATACGCCTTAGCAAAGGTGGAATCAAGCTCCACCGCCCGTTGAAGCATCTGCACCGCCGATTGAAAATTCTCCCTCGTGAAATCTGGTCTCTGCAAATAGTCAATCCCACGCAGATAGGCCTGATATGCATCAAGATTTTGCGTCGGTATCGCTCTCACGGCCGCATTTTCTGGCTCAAGCAGAGTGATGTTCATTGCCTCGGCAATCCGGGTGGCAATGTCTGCCTGTAACGCAAAGATATCGGTCAGCGGCCGCTGGTACGTTCCCGCCCACAGGTGCGTGTCGTCGGATACTCTTATCAACTGTGGGAGTATCCGCACGCGGCTAGTGTCGCGTCCCTTGTCCCAGAGAAGCGTCCCTTCCAGCACATAATCAACCCCCAACTCTTTGGCAACCTGTCGAAGACTCTTTGTTGTCTTCTTGTACTGCATTGTACTGGTACGAGAGATTACACCCAGTTCTTGAATCGCCGCAAGCTTGCTGATTATCTCATCGGTGATGCCATCTGCAAAGTACTCATCGTCGGGCGATCCAAGATTCTCAAACGGTAATACTGCCAGCATCTTGCGCTCAGAGGTCGCCTTCTTGCCGGTGAAGATGTTGGATTTGAAGATGCCGTAGGCAGCTACCGCGAGAATCACGAGAGCTATACTGCCAACCGCAATTCGTCGTGTTCGGTTCTTTTTGGCTGGAATGTGCGTCAGCGATTGACTCGCTGCTTTCAAGGCCGACAGATCGCTGATGACATCGGCAGCCGTCTGGTATCGTAATGCCGGGTCTTTCTGCAGCAGCCTCGACACGATCCGCTGAAATTCATCGGGGACACTTGCCTTGTATCGTGCCAGTGGTTCAGGAGTTTGCTGCGCTATTGCATTCATTGTCGCAGCAGGTGTCTCACCCTTGAATGGCGATTTGCGGCTGATCATTTCATACAGCACGACGCCGAACGAGAAGAGGTCGGAGCGCTGATCTGTCGGTTTGCCCTGCACCTGTTCCGGTGACATGTAGCCGATGGTGCCCAACGTCGAACCCTCTTTCGTAAGCTTGTCAGCACCAGCTACCGAGGCCAGCCCAAAGTCGACCAGCTTGGCGCGTCCCGATTGACTGACGAGGATGTTGGCGGGCTTGATGTCGCGATGGGTAATGCCTGCCTTGTGTGCTTCCTGTAATCCCTCACAGATCTGCAGTGACAAATCGATAACTCTGTCGAGCGGACAATCACCTTGCTTGATCAGTTCACTAAGAGGTTGTCCTTCGACGTACTCCATAACGAAGCAGGGGCGGCCATTAAATTCACTGACTTCGTGAATTGTGACTATGTTGGGATGATTCAGCTTGGCTGCCGCCTGTGCCTCCCGCTTGAAGCGTGTGCGGCAATCAGCGTCTTGACAGAGATGGGGGGAGAGGAACTTGAGGGCAACCTTGCGATTGAGTTCCGTATCCTCGGCGAGGTAGACTTCGCCCATCCCACCAGCGCCGATCTTCTCGACGATGACGTAGTGCCCGACTAAGGTGTCCTTCTCAAGATGAATATGCAGTCGGGTGATGTCGTCGTTGTTGTTGTCTTGTGACATTCATGACATCCCGCGCTGGGCGATCTATTGACCGCTCGTTATTGCCTTGTAATAAGATAGGTTTTGTAAATGAAAAGGACAACAGTCGAAAATGTTGGGTTCAGCGGAGGTAATCTGAGCACTCTGGATCCCGAAAATGCTGTATGACCTATGCGGCTGCGCCGATCCGCTCTCGGCAGTGAAGGGGAGGAGAACACTTCACGGGGGTAGCTGATTACGTGCTTTTAATCGGGGGTTCCCGTGATTCTCCGATGAATCTTGGGATTCTCGATATAGACTGAGTGGTTCCAAGATTCTCTTCATCAGGGGTTTGAAAACGCTTGTTGTTGTGATATTCGTGGGTTTTGGCCTTGGAAGCAGTGAAATAGGTCTATCTCTCAAAGTTTCACAAGTTGCTGAACTGAGGTGAGCAGAACCCTCGATTGTTCAGATTCAGTGGTGAGTTGGTTCTGAATCTGGATTAGGCATTCTGGTGTTGTTGCCATTATGATTATTGATTCGAAGTCTTTTTTCAGGTTTTTCTCCAGGTTTTTCTTCCAGTCTGATTTGCCTGTTTCGATTTCTACTGCTGTTCGTTTGCCGTCTTTTTCTATGACGATGTCGGTGTAGCCGTTTATTGGTTCTTCGATGAGGACTTTGTATCCCATAGCTTCATAGTGTTCTGCTGCTTTTTGTTTCCAGAATCGGTGTTCGAGTCCTTCGTTGAATCGGACAGGTGGCTTGACCTTGCCGATTATTGACAAGTGCTGCCAACCAATGTCTGTGATGTCGAGGAGCACCATTCTGCCGCTTCGTGTCAAAATGCTTACTGGTTCGATCAGTTCCTTTTCGATGAGTGATTTCTTGATTGTGTCGCCGTTTCTCCTGCTGATTCTCAATCTTCTGTAGCGTTCAACAACTCCAGAAAAAGGGTGACTGGCGATCTCCAGTAGCAGTGCTTCTTCTCGTTCGTTGAGCTCTATGGTGAGGACCTTTTGCGGAGGGGGCTCGATCTGAGCTGCTTGATTGTGGAGAACGTTTCTGTCAGCCATCGCGGCCTTGAGTTTCTCGTCGTCTACTGCTCCTTTTGGTACTTTGCAGTGTGGAATGACGACCTCAAATGGCTGAAGCCATCTGCCCTGCAACTTGACGACTGCCGCCCCGATGGGTAATCGGCCTAAGAGTTCGTTGTCTTCGTCTTTCATCAACATTGCCGCAGCCACAGCGTTGACGTCGAGTCGGTGTTTCAAGTTCATCGTGATGGTGGTGTAGGAGTTGCCAAGTGCGGGTATGGAGATGAGACTGGGGTGCTGGTCAACCAAGACGATGGCTTCGCCGAGTTCTCTGATTTCTCTCAAGATGGTGTCGGTTACTGCTTCTCCTCCTGATCCGCCCGGCTTCTTGAGTAGTATGTGGTGTGCTTCTTCGATGAAGATGACGTGTTTGAAGCACTCCCTGTCCGGTTGAACCAGGCGATAGTGGTGGATCCAGAGGAGCATGGATTCGATGATCAGGTTCTTGTCATTGTTAGTCAAAGCATCAAGCTCGAGAATCACGTTTCTGTCAAGTAGCATTGCGAGGTTTGGCTGGTTGGAAGTGTTGACTACTTCTCCCA
>CAIVAP010000160.1 GCA_903903945.1 uncultured bacterium
GTCCCGCATCTTGATAAGCGGAATAAAGCAGAGGAATGGTACATACCCTAGAATCGCCGCGGCCTTCCCCTCTTCGATCATAGCTTCCTCATCCTTGGGAGGAGTATAGTCTTCTTCCCCGACCTCAGCGTCACTGATCTGGTCTTTGTCGAGGTTGTTGATAAGGTCCTGGTCTTTCATGAGCTATCTCCTTGCTCACACTTGCCAAAAGAGCGATTCGCCGCGATTCGGTAAATCCATGAATATATAATTGGCTTCCGGCCATCTTTCAACAACTTTTTCATTTTCCTTGACTGACACCGCGAAATAGAGCCGTTTTTCGCGCTCGCATTTGGAGGCGTCGCGCGGCAGAGCAACCTCGACGAGCCTCTCCCAGTCCGACTTAACCACCATCGGTACCGGTTCATATCCGCTGTCGGTCTGCTTTTTCAGCACCGCTCCAGAGGGTGTGACTTCGGCCACATGCTTCTCCTCGCACACGAGATCGATCAGCAAAGTTGATTTTTCGCGATCAATAACCGCATCCTTTTCGAAGTCAATGCGGAAATAGACGAAGTCATCATCGTACCCGAACATGATCTCGTGGATTTTGGCATCAGCCCGGTGCATGGCGCCACCAAGCTTGTGGCACTCAACCCTGCCGGCGCCGAACCACTCGAAAAAGTCGGTTTGCCTACCGTCGATAATCGGAGTGATGAAGTCGGTGGGCTCCAGCATACCAATCTGATGCGACAGCTTGCGGATAGGTCTCATCAGCGTCACGGGAGGTTCAAGACCAATTGTCTCCCAGACATTTTGCAGGTGTTTGCGAAAGAGATAATCAAATATCTCGAAGAACTCAGTCTGATGATCTTCGCCGTACCACCAACACCAGTCAGAACCCTCGGCAATATAGATTTCCTTCCAGGCCAGTTCCGCCTTTGCTTTGTCGAAGTCAGGGTGATCATTCAGAAAGTCAACCAGCTGCTCGCGGGTTGCCCCCAGGAGATCCCAAGCCGCGTTGTCTTCTTCATGGCCTATCCAAACGAGAAAATTGTGATTGATCCAGGAACCGGAAAAAAGGAAAGGCAGTGGTTTGATGGCTTCCTTGCCGGAGAAGACATCCGCCGGCAGCACGGTTTCAATGCGCTTGTCCTGATCGAGACGTCCATAGAGCGCGCGCAGGAAATCGGCGCCGTCGTTGGGGTAATACTCCCAAGCGTTCTCGCCGTCGAGAATCACCGACACCACGGCGTCAACGCCGGCCTTTTCGTAGACCGCAGCCAGTTTGTGCAGTTCGCTCAGGAAATCGTCGGCGGCCTTCTCGGCATCCCAATTGGAGTAAACAAAACCAATCTTGTCTGAGAGCCGGTGATCGCGGAAGAGCATACCGAGGCGATTTTCATCCCCACCGACCCAATAGGGTCGATGAATTCCGTCCAGGGGCTGATCCGGGTTTCTCTGCTTGGCAATCGGATGGTTCGTTGATGCGTAATAAATCTCCTCGTCGCTGGCGATCCAGCGAATGCCGTGGTGATGCAAGATCGGCAGAATTGCTTCAGAGACCGACCCTTCCGATGGCCACATGCCGAGACATTCACCACCGAATAGTTGCCGGTAGTAGGCGACCGCCTGTTCCACCTGCGTATCGGCGTCCTCGGCATGAGCGAAGTGGCGACGCGGGAGAGCAATGTTCGGTACGGCCATTCTGGCGGCGTCGCTGTCGATCAGAAGCGGCAGAATCGGGTGATAATACGGCGAAAAAGACACTTCTATCTTCCCTGCATTTCGCCGATCACGATAAGCCGGAATCACGCGCCTGAGGATATCGAACTGATAGTCGAGTAGATAAGTTTTGTCTTCCTCAGAATAGTCGCGCCCCCGGCGATACAGCGCCTTTACTTTTTTCTCCGTGCGCAGGGTCGGGTCGATCCAGACGGCGTTCGACCAGAACTGCAGGTCGAGAAAGTCCTGATCGGTAAGATTGTGCGTGGCGCCACGTCCCGTCTTTTCGTGGCACCTGTGGTAGAGTTCATTGAAGCGAGGATTGGGTTTGACCATTGTTGGATAATGGGCCGCGAAAAAGCTGTCGGCGATTTCCGTCTTCTCCTCATCCGAGAGGTCCGCCGCGCGTTTGCGCGATAAGCTCAAATGCCGATCGGTGGCACCCTGATCGGCGTAGTCGATCAACTGCTCAAGCAAGGAAGGCACAAGATTGAAAGTCTGCTTGACACGGGGAAATTCGTCAAGCAGCAATAGCATATCAAGGTAGTCCTTGCTGCCGTGCAGACGCACCCACGGCATCAAATACTCCCCCGTCTTCAAGTCTTTGTAGAAGGGTTGATGCATGTGCCAGATGAAAGCCACTCTCATCTGTCACCCGGAAACCATTTAGTTATACTCGCCCTTGTCGTAAGTTAGAAATCCCTTTTCGATCATCAGAATTTTCGCCGTCCGGAATTTCTCAGAGGTGGCACCTTTTTTCTGGAGATACCCAAAGGCCTCTTTGGCGGTTGCCTGATCATTCGCCTTGACAGCATTTGACACTGCACCGAATAAGTCGTCTTCGTATGTCACCGAAGCTGTGTCTTTCCGAGCGACCTCCAGATACTGCTTGGCGGCATCCTGATACTTGCCCGAGGCGCTTAACGAAGCGGCGATTCCCTCCCACGCCGAGAGACGCGAGATTTCGTCAATGGCATAGTCGTCGGCGTATTTGCGGAAAGCCTGTTCCGCTTTCTCGTAGTCGTTAGTCGCAAAATAGAGATTCGCCAGTTTGAGAGCAGCGTGCTTGGCGGCGAGCGTACCACCAAAATCATCGATAACTTTCTGGAAATCGATCACGGCAATCTGAGCCTGATTATTGCGCATCTCCACTTCAGCGCGGCCAAGCAAGTCATAGGACTCCTGCGACTTCCGCGAGGATTGTCCGATGAAGAACCAGATGGCCACGGCAACGACTATCAGCGCACCGGCAGCGATCAAGATTGTATTGAGATTTACCTCGGTCCACTCGCGTGCCCTAAACACGGCAGTTACGAAGTGGTCTTCTTTCATTTGCTGCTTGGTTATTCGCTTCTGGGTCATCTGGTCATCCACTCCTGACTAAAACAGTATCTCACAGAGACTCTCGTCACACAGAAACATAAAATTAACGATTCTTGCACGGATATCAACTCCTTTTTTGAGAAAATTAAGGGCGAGACCGCTAACTGGCCTCGCCCAACATCTGGCGCTTGTCCTCGCGAGAACGGGTTTAGAAGAAACCGGTAAAATTGAAAGTCAACGCAGGTCCGTTGCGTTTCTTCTCAGTCTGGAATTCACCCCAGTATGTCGTACCCGATTCAGTCTGCTTCTCGCTGTTGAATTCCGCGGCAAGATCAAGCCATATCTGCCGCCAATGAATACCTGTGCCGAACGAAACGGCTGTGTGTGTCACCTTTTTCCCGATCGCGAATTGGCCGCTGTCCGCACCGGTTGACACATACTGTGGCTGTCCGTTATTATCACGGAAAAGCTTGGTAACTTCGCGATAAGGACCCTGTGCCAATCGGAATCCGGCGCGAATCGGTATAATACCAGCCGTTGTCTTGAGAGTATACTCTCCACCAAAGCGCAATTGCGTGCTGTTATCGAGTTTCAGGTCGAACGTATTGTAGACCTCATTAAGCTTTCCGGCGCTGTTGTAAATCGAACCGGTGTATGGAACCACGAAATAGACCGATCCGGGAAGAGTGAACGTGTTGATCGAATCCAAGCCGGTCATATGCATCTGCGAGTCCACCTCAGCTCTGACGAAGTACTTGCTTTTGCTATAATTGGCGTACTCGAAATCACCGGCCAGAAGGAGGTTGGGAGTGACCTGATAAGATATTCCTATCGAGATATCTGTCGGAATATCAATCTTCGTCTTCCCCCGATACAAACTCGGCCTGTTCGCCACCGGCGTACCCTGACCTTCAGCTTTAGTAGACTTGTTGTACATCGTGTCGGCTCTCTGCAAGTCATGGTTGGTGACCAGTTGAAAAGGAGTCTTGACCGCGAGCCCTGCACGGAGCTTGTCCTTATGATAGAATAGCGACGCAGTGAAGTTGAACCCTTTGGAATCCGCTTTGTCCAGCACTGTACTTGCGTAATGGAACTGAATTGAGTCGGAGAACTGACTGCCATAGTAGAACGGCAGGACCTTGGTGAAGTCGGCTCGGTGAGTCGACTCGGTAGAGCCAGTGTAAATATTGACTGCGCCACCGAAAGCCAAATCCCCGTAAAGGCCGGTCCCAAAACCGAGAGAGATCACGTCGAGACCGCCCGTGCTCGTCCTTCTGCTCTCCTTGGTGGCGTGCCCAGAAAACCCAGTCTGCTGCGCCTGCGCATAGAAAGTAGTGTCGGCGGCATTATACTCAACGTTGATCTGATTTTGTACTGAGTTGTAAGTGGCGGACGCCATGAAAGGATGGCCTTTGATACGAATCGGCGCAACAAACGAGGCGAAACTGGGCTTCAGCTTGTCGTCACTGAACTTTGAGTCGATGTTGCGGTTCGAATTAGTTACATAAGTCAATTTCGTTTTCAACTGCAACGGTAAGTAAACTCCGGAAATTGACGCCTGAGTCTTATCGACTTGAATCAGCCCAGCGGGATTCCAAGTGAGTGCCGAGGCATCATCAGCTACACCAGTGAAAGCTCCACCCATGGCGCGAGCTCGGGCGCCACCGCCCAAGAATGAATAATCGATCATAGAAAAGGGGTAAATATTGAAATCCTGACAAAACGCTGCCGTCGACGACAATAGTAATATGAGGATAACTTTAGTGGTCACACTTCTCATACTTCGAACACTCTCCTTCTGTTCTACCCTATAGCATTCTAAGGCGTGCAATATATGACTGGCAAAATAGGTTGTCAAATCATTTTTCAAACCATTATCTGACGTTTATTTAGACGAAAATGAGTGGCTTTTTGTGCAAAACTCAGAGGCAGAATTCGGGGTCGGTATCTTCGTCATTACTCCGACGAGTCGTCGTCACCGGCTACTGCCGACTCGCTGGGCTCCATCATGCCATACTCGTGTAGCTTGTTTCGGAGTGTCCGTGACGAAATCCCCAGGGCTTCCGAGGCTTTGGTGCGATTGCCGCCGTGTCTTTCCAACGTCTCAATGATCATTACCTTCTCCATCTCCGAAATGGTCATCTCCTTATTACCTGAAGTTGTGGACAGAGATGCCAGCTTGCCCAGAACCAGATGACCGGGGAAATCAGAGTCTGTAATGCGGTCACCTTTGCAGAGCACAACGGCGCGTTCGATGTAGTTTTCGAGTTCGCGGATGTTGCCGGGCCAATGATAAGCCAATAGCAGCCTCATCGCTTTCTCCGTAATGCCCTTGATATCTCGACGATTTTCATCATTGTGCTTTCGAACAAAGTGGTCGACGAGGGCCGGAATATCAATCAGTCGATCCCGTAACGGTGGTAAATAGAGCGGAATGACATTGAGGCGGTAGTATAGATCATCTCGGAAACGACCGGCCTTGACCTCATTCTCGAGGTTCTTGTTCGTCGTAGCCACAAGGCGGACATCAACTTTGACGCTCACCCCCGATCCGACACGCTGGAACTCGCGCTCCTGGATGACACGCAACAACTTAGCCTGGACTCCGAATGGCATTTCGCTGATTTCGTCCAAGAGCAGGGTGCCTCCATCGGAAAGCTCGAAGCGACCTTGGGACTGCTTGATGGCATTAGTGAAAGCGCCTTTCTCGTGGCCAAAAAGCTCAGACTCGATCAAACCCTCCGGCAAGGCGGCACAGTTGAGGGTAACGAAAGGACCATTAGACCGCGGCGAGTTATAATGTATGGCGCGTGCGATCAGTTCCTTGCCGGTTCCGGATTCACCGCGGATGAGGATCGTGGCACGAGACTTCGCCGCCGATGACAAGGTCTCGAGCAAACTGAGAAGCTTCTTGTCGGCGCCGACAATGTTCTCAAACTGATAGCGGCCGCGAATTTCGGAGCGTAGGATACGGTTTTCGAGTATGAGTTGCCGGTGTTCGAGAGCCTTGGCGACAATCATTTCGAGTTCGTCCGGGAGAATCGGTTTGAGTATGTAGTCGAAAGCTCCGAGTTTCATCGCTTCAACGGCATCCTTAACGGTACCGTAAGCCGTTATCATGATTACCACAGTCTCCGGCGACTCGATCTTCACCTGTTTCAACAGGTCAATACCGCTCATCCTAGGCATCTTGACATCAGACAGAACAATGTCAAACTCTCTCTCACGGAGGAGTTGCAGACCTTGTTCGCCCGAAGCAACGGTCGTTACGCTGTGACCGAGTCTCTTGAGAACTTCCTCGAAAAACTCGTTGACCAGAACGTCGTCATCAACAACTAGAATTTCGTGTGTTGTGCTCATGTCTCTTGCATTCCCTGTGTCCGCCGATCTCTCCTGAAAGCCGAGAAGTTAGTGCGAGCTTGCCGGCAGGATAATCGTGAAGGTCGAGCCGACGCCATTGCGCGAATCGACTTCAATTATGCCGCGATGCGCCTCAACTACTTTCTTAACCAGTGCCAGCCCCAGACCCGTACCTCCATCGCGCGTCGTAAAGAAAGGCGCGAAAATCTTCTCCCGTATTTCCGCGGGAATGCTTGTTCCCTGATCAGCAATACTCAGCATTACTTTGCTGCCGTTGGCGGCAAGGTTGACGCGAATAATACCGCCACCGGGCATAGCCTCATCCGCGTTCTTCAGCAGATTTACCAACGCGCCACCAAGGTTCTCGCGGTCGAATTCGCAGACGACCGGCTCGGCAGGCAGACTGAGATCGACCTGCGCATCGGAGTTGCGTGCATGCAGATCCATACGGAAAAAATCAATCGTCTCTTTCAGCAGCGAATTGAGATCACCCGCTCGCGGCTCGTGACGAAGATCGCGAGCGTATTCAAGCAGCGACGTAACGGAGCGATTCAGTTTCTGGACGCCGGCGCTGATCTTGTCAACATAGTCCACATGCGGATGATCGTCGCCCAGTTCATCCCGCAGCAGCGCGGCAAAACCGGCGATCCCGGAAAGCGGATTGCGTACTTCGTGCGCGATGACTGCTGCCACCTCTCCGAGCGCAGCCAGACTCCTCACTCGCGCCATTTCCTCCTGCATCCGTTTGACTTCAGTCAGGTCAACAAAGACTTCCAATGCCCCTACGGTATTGGCAGCGCTGTCGGTAATCGGCGCACTCGAAACCGAAATTGGGATCACAGCGCCGTCGTCGATGCGAACATCTTTTTCGAGATTGCGGTAAGCTTTGCCTCCGGAGAAAAGACTGCGAAGCGAGTGGGCGCCGGCGAGAGTCTTGCCGAATATCTTTTCGTATTCAGCTCCAATGATTTGCTTCGGTTTGATATGAAGGATTGCGCAGCCGGAACGGTTGATGCTCTTGATCTTGCCTTCAAGGTCAATCGTGATCACTCCGGCGGTCAACGACTCGAGGACATTCTGAAGGAAGTTCTTGGTCTGTAGATTCTGGTCAAGAACCTCACGCAGCTTCTCGTTGGTCGTAGTCAACTCGTCAGACAACTGCTGATAGCGGGCCTGGAGGGTTGCATAGGACTCATTCAACCGCTTAATCGTGTTGTTGAAGCTGGCGAAAGTCTCGCGAAAAACCGCTAACTGGTCGGAATCCTGAAGTTCCTTGCCGGACGCACTCTGCTTCTGCCTTACCATCAAGAAGATGATAAGAAGAGAGTCACGCGGTTTTCAACAAAAATAATTGGCGGGACCTGAGTGCTGGTGCAATAAGACCAGCCGAGCAGCTATCGATCACGACGGCTGACGCTGATGGTCGCCACTGCAACACTTATCACTGTCGAGGGTTATTCGGACGCGTTGGCCATCAGAAATAGGCCATGATCTCGCCCGCGATCTGCTCCAGCGGAGCGACGGTATTTGCAATCCCGGCTTCAATGACGGCGCGGGGCATTCCATAGACTATACAGGATTCTTCATTCTGTGCAATGATGTCGGCGCCCTTGTTTTTCATCGCCCGCAAACCTTGCAGGCCATCCGCCCCCATGCCAGTCATAATCACACCAAGAGAAACGTGTCCGACAGCGTCGGCGACCGAATTCATCAGGACGTCGACCGAGGGCTTATGGAGCGTATTTGCCGGTTTCTCTGACAGCACGGCAATGTTATTGGACAGATTCTTGCGAACGAGCAAATGCTTGTCGCCGGGTGCGATATATACCGTGCCAGAATTAATCTGCTCCCCGTCTTCCGCCTCTTTGACAGTTATCTGACAGAGGTTATTCAAACGTTCAGCCAGCGATTTTGTAAACATTGGCGGCATATGTTGGACGACCACGATGCCGACCGGGAAATTTCGCGGTAGCGATGTCAGCACCGCTTGCAGGGCAGGAGGTCCGCCGGTGGATGTGCCGATCGACACAAGACGTACCAGTTTCTGCTTCTTCCGCGGTGCACGCAGCATAGAGGATTGAGATGTTTGAGCATCTCCGATCGATGTCTTGGCAATCTGACGGCTTTTGCGGAGTGCGTATTGCGCCATTAGAGTGTGGCGGCGACTGTGGATGTGTCTTACCTTAGCCTGCAAATCGGCTTTGATTTTGACTATGTCGAGGGAGGCAAAAGACATTTGCTTGGCTATGAAATCGACGGCTCCGAGATCAAGGGCGTCCAAAGTGATCTGTGCCCCTTCAGAGGTCAAGGACGACACCATGATTACCGGCGTCGGTTGCTTTTCCATGATCATGCGCAACGCCGTAAGCCCGTCGAGCAGCGGCATTTCGATGTCCATGGTCACCAGATCGGGCTTTAGCTCGAACGCTTTCTCGACGCCTTCCTTGCCGTTTGAGGCGAAACCGACGATCTCGATCAGAGGATCATCTGTCAGCATCATCTGGATAGCCTTGCGCATGAAGGCTGAATCATCGACGATCAGTACACGAATTTTGTCTGACATTCACAGTCCCGTTCTGAGTTGGCTACGCTAAACCATCATTGTGAAGATTCCGGCTGGATCAACAATCAGGCGCACCCGACCATCACCAAGAATGGTGGCGCCGGCAATCCCCTGAGTCTGTCCAAGAAATTCTCCCAGAGACTTGATCACGACTTCCTCCTGCCCGATAAGATGATCGACGACCAGGCCTATACGTTTCTCGGCCAATCCGAGCACTACTACATAGGAGTTAGTCATTTTTGCCAGGTCGATTGAACTGGCGCCTCTAAAGAATATCGAATGCAGATCGACGATTGGCAACACCGTGTCGCGAAGACGAATGACTTCCTTGCGATTGATCGAGGCAACATCAGCGCGGGCGATCTTGACAGTCTCCAATACTGAAGCCAATGGCAAAATAAACAGCTCGTTGCGCGCTTCTACAAGTAACCCTTGTACAATCGCCAGCGTCAATGGCAGTTTGATGATAATCGCGGTGCCTTTGCCGCGTTCTGACTGGATGTCAATAATGCCTTTTAGTTTCTCAATATTGGTTCTGACCACGTCCATTCCGACGCCGCGCCCCGAGACAGCGGTCACGACTTTCGCGGTGGAGAAGCCGGGATGGAAGATGTAGCTAAAGACTTCTTTGTCTGACATCCGGTTAATTTCGTCAGCTGAAGCGAGCTTTTTCTCTATCGCCTTCTGACGGATTCTGGCCGTGTCGAGACCGGCGCCGTCGTCGGCAACTTTGATGACGATGTTGGAACCCTCCTGGCTCGCGATCAGATCGATACGACCACCACGCGCCTTTCCGGCTTTTACTCGTTCATCCGGTAGTTCGATGCCGTGATCGGCGGAGTTGCGGATCAGATGCACCAGAGGATCGCCGATTTCCTCGATAACCGACTTGTCAAGTTCAGTCTCCTCGCCGGAGATGAACAGCTCGATTTCCTTGTTCTGACTGCGGGCAAGGTCACGGACGACGCGCGGGAACTTATTGAATACTTTCCCAACCGGCAGCATACGCATTTTCATGATGGACATCTGCAGTTCCGTCGTAACAAAATTTAGTTGTGTGGCCACTTGATTGAGGTCATCCATCAACTCTTGGCCCTCGTAGCGTGACGTGATCCTGCCGGTGAGCTGCAACATGGCGTTGCGTCCAAGCACAAGTTCGCCCATAATGTTCATCAGACTATCGAGACGGCCAACGTCGACACGGATCGTTTGATCTGCCCCACGATGCATATCCGCCATCTGTTTGACCAGAGATGTGCCGCCATCACTCCGCTGTGTTTCGTCTGTCGCTTCTTTCTCTTCTTCCGCCGGTTCCGCTTCAACCGGTCTCAATTCCGGGCTATCTGCGGGAAGCGGCGTGGCTTGGGCGACCGGTAACTCCGTTTTCGGAGCCGAAGACTCGATAGGCGTGGCAGGCGTTGCGGTGGTGGATGTCTCTATCTTCTGCGATTTGCCGTTTTTCTTGGCCTCTTTTTTCGTTGCCGGTGCTCCAACTCCAGCCGTTACCGAGCTGGCGGCAATCAACTGGTTCTTAACAAACGCCAGATCAATTCCGCTGTCTTTGCCGGTGCGAAGATCCTCCAAGAGAAGTTTGAGCGTGTCGATTGCCTGGAGCAAGGCATCCATAATGACCGGATTTGTTTTCAACTCCCCCTTGCGTAGTTTGTTCAGGACATCTTCCATCTTGTGAGTCAATTCGGAGACTTTGTCTAATCCTAGAAAACCCGATGTGCCCTTAATGGTATGCGCGGCCCGAAATATCTCGTTGAGGAGGTTGAGGTCGGCTGAGTTTTTTTCGAGCTTGACCATGTCTTCATCAAGCTTGGCGAGGATCTCGTCCGCCTCGATCATAAACTCGTCGACGATCTCCTTCATGTTGTCCAATTCCATTCCCGTCTCCGTCATAGCGCCTTACCCCTCTAGTTATTCTGCTTTTCTTTGGTCAGGTTGTGGAGCAACTTGTCCACTTCGCTTTGCTCGTTGGAGTTGCTGGAGAAATGAGCGTTTGGATCATATGCACGTTCCTTACGCTTGACATCGCTTTCCGCGCTGACGTCGAGTTGCAGTCCCACCATAACGTCCTTGAGACGATTCTCAACTTGCTCCAGAAGCGAAATGGCGTGGTCAACCTGCTGCGAGGTGATGTCCTGGAATTGTAGAGCGTCCATAATCGCATAAGCGTCATTCTGATTGGCGGAAACATTCACACCAATTCGTTCGACAATTCGCTTCACTCGCGAATTATTGCGAAAGTAGGTCGACGGAAGGACGCGGCGCAGCTCTTTCATTTGGGTCTCGATTTCGCCATCTCGGCCCGTAATCGCCTCTACCATATCGAGCACGCGATGCGTCGCCATCGCGGTCTGCTGCGTTACCCTCTCCAACTGTTCGGTAGCTTGCGGCACCTTGTTGCGTGAATCGGCAATCGGTTCCTGAGCCACTCTAATGCCCTTGATGATTTGACTAATTGAATCGGCAAGGTGCCTCAACTCCGCATGGATATTCTTGGTCGAATTTTCGACGCGAATAGACTTGTCCATCATTTCAGCTCCTTCCAACCGACTTAAGTACCTGACCAATCTTCTCACCAAGCGTTTCCGGAGTGAATGGCTTCACTATGTAATTGTTCACTCCCGCTTTCATCGCCTCAATGATATCATCTTTGACTGACCGGGTCGTCACCATGAGAATCGGAACGTCCTTAAATTCGTCCAGACTGCGAACTTGGGAAACGAAAGTGAGGCCATCCATCTCCGGCATATTCCAGTCGGTAATGACGAAATTGAATTGCTCCACTTTCATTTTCGCTAATGCATCTTTGCCGTCCGAAGCTTCCGTGACGTCATCATAACCGGCTCTTTTCAGCGTGTTGACAATTATGCGTCGCATTGTTGGCGAATCGTCGACCGCGAGTATTTTCAGAGAAGCCACCTCTACCTCCTGTGCTTTCAGTTAATAGCGTTACACCTGTCGCAACTGCCCCTAATCCAGTAGTCGCGCCACTTCCGCAAGTAGAACCGATGATTTGAAAGGTTTGACCAGATATGAAGTAGCGCCGACCTTTTCGCCCTTTTGCTTGTCCTCGTCACCCTCTTCCGAGGAAAGAATGATAATCGGGATTTCGGCAAACTTGTCGTTTTGGCGCAGAGTGGCTATCAGCTCATAGCCATCGATGTTGGGCATGTTCAGATCGGTGATTACCAGATCGATATCGGATTCGAGATGGGATACTTTCTCCAAAGCGTCCATGCCGTCACACGCGCCGACAACCTCATAACCGCTGGATTTCAGGCTATAGGAGACGAACTTCACCAGCGTCGGTGAATCGTCCACTACCAGAATTTTTGGTATCCCTTTGGCTGTGGTATCTGATTTCTCCGTAATTTGTTCAGTGGGCATAGACCACCTCTTATTATTGGACTCAATTCAATATTATTATCGAAACTTTTTGGAATTACTTGAGTTTTTTATTCAAACGATAGGGAAATTTAGTGGTCTGGGAATATGGGCAAAAGATATGGTTTAGAGAGAAGTTTCACCTTTCCGGGAAGCTTTTGGGGTGATCAGGACCTTAAAGTCACTAGGTGCGTATCAACCTCAATAGCTCATCTCTTTTCTGATCCAGGAGCATAATAGAACAGATTTTAGAATTAAGCATTTTGGCAGTAACAACAACGATAAGACTCAAGATCTCGTCCAGATAACCCTGGGAAGTAATAAACTTGCTGACCTTAGTTAAACTGTCA
>CAIVAP010000161.1 GCA_903903945.1 uncultured bacterium
AGCTGCTGCAGATTCTTGATACAATCAATGAATAATCCCAATGAAATGGGCTACCGGCCGGCTTTATAAGAACAGAAAACTCTTCCTGATCATCGCGGGACTGATTGTCCCGTTGCTGCTTTTTGCGCTGCAGCTTGACCAGAAGACCTTCGTGGCGCGTCCGCTGCAGGAGGTGTTCTATACGCCTTTTTGGTCGATTTCCAATAAGCTGACGGCGCTGGTCAATGTGTACAATAATAGCATGGCGCTGAAGTCCGAAAACGTGCGGCTGAAATTCGAGCGCATGACTTTCGAACAAAACCGTTTGGAGGATCAGCGCTTTCGGGAGATGCTGCGACTGCTTCCCCGACCCGACTACAAGCTGATTTCCGCGGATGTGATCGCGCATGATCAGGGACGCCGCTGGTCATCGGCAATAATCCGGGCCGGCGAGTACATCGACCAGTTTCTTCCGGTGGTCGACGAAAAGGGTCTGGTCGGCAAAATTGCCGGTAGTACTGGCACAGTGGCTACCGTCTCTCTTTTGATCGGCCCCAACTGTCGCGTTGCCGCTCGTGATAATCGGACGCGAACGCTGGGGATCATTAAGTGGAACACCGGGCGGGGACTACTACTGGATGGTGTGGCGGTAGAAAATGATGTTTTCCCCGGAGACACGATTATCTCATCCGGCATGGGTGGTGTCTTCCCTGAAGGACTCGCAGTTGGAGTGGTCGCCAAAGTCGACACGATTCCGACAGAGGTTTTCAAACAGGTTGTGGTCCAGCCGTTCGTGGATTTCGGGTCGCTCGACAATGTTATGGTCATGAAACCGCTGAGTGGTAGCTTTGGTAATTAGGATTTTCAAATTTCTGCTCTTGGCTTATCTGGTGACGTTTAGCCAGACGATCCTGTCGAACCTGACTTCCATCCTCGGCATTGCCCCTAACTTCGGCACGATCATCATCCTGTTGATCGCCCTGCGGACAGAATATCAGGTTGCGCTGCCGATATCATTCGCGGTAGCGTTGATCATTGATGCGTTAAATCCCGAGACGTTGGGACTGGGAACGGCCGTCCGCTTTGCAATCGCTGTCGCTATTAGTGAAATCAGACAGCATATCGATGTCGAGCAGCTACCGGCACAGCTGTACTTGCTGATCGGCTCCGAAGTATGTTTTCAGACTTTGTTTCAAGCGTTGGCAAACTCCTTCGATTTCGGCACACTGTCGAAGGTTTATCTCGAAGTCTCCCTGCCGACGCTGGTGTACACTATAGTTGTCGGCTTCGTAGTATTAGCGATGGCAGACTTAGAGTTCAAGATCGAAGTCAAGAGGCGCGGCCTTGGTTGATCATGTTCCCAAAACATCTCGTGGCTGGATACTGGCCGGCGGACTGATTGCGGCCATGTTGCTGATTCTCGGCAGACTGACCTACCTGCAGGTATTCCAGTATAAATACTATTTTCAGATGTCGGAAGAAAACCGCATCCGCGTTTTGCCACGCGCAGCCATGCGGGGAAAAATCGTCGACCGTGAGGGACGGTTACTGGCATCCGACCGACCGGCTTATACCGTCTCCATCATCCCCTCCGAAGTCTCCAAGATCGACTATCTTGCGGGGGAATTGGCGCCGCTTCTGGAGATGGATGAGAAGGCGATCGTGCGCAAAGTCGCCGATCGTCGCACGCGCAAGTATGAGCCGGTGGCAATCAGACGCGATTTGTCTTTTCCGGCTGTCTGCATCATTGAGGAATCCAACGAACTGTTTCCGGGTGTCATCTATCAGCTTGATCAAACGCGAACCTACTACTACGGCAAGTCACTTTGTCACTTGATCGGCTACACAGGCGAAGTTGATGAACGCGAAGCTAAAGATCAGCAGTACCGCATCGGCAGCATTATCGGTCGTGCCGGTGTTGAGCGTCAGTATGATCAGTCTTTGCGCGGCATAGATGGCATCGATTATCTGGAAGTTTCTGCGACCGGCAGGATTATTGGACCGCTGGAGGACAAGCCAAGCAAAGATCCGTTGATGGGGGACGAACTGGCGCTGACCATTGATATGGACTTGCAGATGACTGCGGATTCCTGCTTCGGCGACACGCTCTCGGGGGCGGCGATTTTTCTCGACCCCAAAACCGGCGAGATTTTGGCTTTGGTCTCGAAACCAACTTACGACCCGAATCTCTTTGCCGGTTTTGTGTCGCGGTCGGAGTATCAGTCGCTGGCCGGCGATGAACGTCTGCCACTCTTTGATCGAACCATCCGTGGAACATATCCGCCGGGTTCAACAGCAAAGATTCTTACCGCGGGGGCCGCTTTGGAGGAAGGACTCATCACAACGGAAACTCATTTTGGCGCCTGCCGGGGCGGTTACCAGTTCGGCAATCGATTTTTCAAGTGCTGGGACAAGCGTGGTCACGGCAGCTTGGGTCTGTTAGCGGCGCTAGAGCAATCTTGTGATGTGTACTTCTACCAACTGGGACTAAAACTCGGCCTGGAAAAGTGGAGTAAGTACGCGCGAGCCTGTGGATTTGATCAGACCACCGGTCTGGATATTCCCGGCGAGAAGATCGGCCATGCGCCGGACGAAAATTGGTATGAAAAAACCTATGGCAAGTACAACTGGAATAGGTCGGTGATGCTTAATTTGGGCATTGGTCAGGGCGAATTCCTGGTGACCCCGATTGAGTTGGCACAGTTCTACGCCGGCATCGTGAATCATGGCGTCGTAATGAGGCCGCATGTGATGCGCTATCTTCGAACTCCCAAAGGCGAAACGAATTACTACCATGCCGAAATTGCGCGCGGCCTGCCGTTCTCCGAGGAGACCTTGGAGATTCTCAAAGAAGGTCTTTATCGGGTGGTCCAAAGCGGTACGGCGGCACGATCGCGGATTCCCGAAGTAACTATGGGGGGGAAGACCGGAACAGCACAGAATCCGCATGGAAACGATCACTCCTGGTTTGTCGGCTATGCGCCGGCGCTTGATCCCCAGATTCTGGGATGTGTGATTGTCGAAAATGCCGGACATGGCTCGACGGTCGCGGCGCCTTTTGTGAAGGCGGTCTTCGTCAAGTTCTTCCAGAA
>CAIVAP010000162.1 GCA_903903945.1 uncultured bacterium
CGCGTCTATGCTCAGGCGCGAAAACAACTGTGTGAAAACATAGTTGAACACGGGCAGACTGATCGCGAGAACCAATAGTCCGGCGCCGATTTTCACTTGAAAACCCACAACCAGGATATTCATCTGCGGCATGGTGCGAGCGATGATACCAAGACAGACATCCGTGATAAACAGCGTGACAATCACCGGCGCCGATACCTTGATTCCGATGGTGAACGCCGCACCTGCCAGCTTCATGACTTCCATCAGGCTCGCCGGTCTGAAAGCGACGTGCCCCAGCGGTACCATGCGGAATGATTCAAACAGCGCTTGCAGCATGACATGATGTCCGTTGATCAAAAAGAAAATCAGCGTGGCTATCAGGATTTTGAACTGACCGATAATCGGCACGTTGGCTGAAGTTGTCGGGTCAATGATGTTGACCATGGCAAAACCGATTTGGTAACCGATCAGACCGCCGCCAAATTCGACTCCGAAGAAAATGATCTGGAAGAGAAAACCGATGACGAGTCCAAGCATGAACTCACGCAGCGCCAATGTGAAAAGAGGCAACAAACCCGCATCAAGAGCGAACTGTTGTGTGCTGGCGAGTGGAAAGAGAAAATACCCGAGCACCAATGACAAGAGAATCTTGACCATTGCCGGGATTGCTGAATGTCCGAGAATGGGGGCAGCCACGAACATTCCGCCGATGCGGAAGGTCGTAAGAGTGAAAACGACTACGTTGTCTAATGAAATTCCGAAAACTGCCTCAGTCTGCACGACTTATAAGTCTCCTCATCGCACTTACTTTAGCAAGGCGTATGCCGGAGTCGGCAGTGAATATAACCGCTTGTTAGTCAAGCGGTTGACTAGTGCGGGGAATATTCTTCCGAAGAACCGTTGGAGCTTTTTTCCGTTTCAGCTTGAAATAGTTTCTATCCGACCAAAGTAGGAATGGTCCCATAGAGCCGGGCAGTAAAATCAACGAGTTTGTTGATAATCCAGGGCAAGAAGAACATCATTGCCAGCGCCACCGCGATGATCTTGGGGACGAAGGTCAGAGTCATCTCGTGGATCTGAGTCACTGCCTGAAAGATGGAGATGATGACACCTACCAGCAGTCCCAGGATCAACATCGGCGCCGACACCAACAGTGTCAACCAAATTGCCTCTTTGCCCAGAGCCAGAACATATTGTGGCGTCATGCTATCCTCCCGCTATGTGAAAGCTGTCCAACAACGATTTGACGATGAGATACCAGCCGTCCACCATCACAAACAACAATATTTTGAATGGCAAGGCGACCAGCACCGGTGGTAACATCATCATACCCATCGACATCAAGACCGACGCAACGACCATATCGATGACCAGAAAGGGAATGAAGATAATAAACGAGATCTGGAAGGAAGTGCGCAGTTCAGAGAGAATAAAACCCGGGACGACGACGTGGGTCGGAATGTCATCCTGTGTCTGCGGTTTTTGCAAACCCGCATACTTGACAAAGAGTGCCAAATCCTTTTCGCGCGTTTGCTGCAGCATGAAAGCGCGCAGAGGTTTCATGCCTTCTTCATAAAGCTGCTTCTGGGTAATCTCGCCGTTCATATACGGCATCCAGGCCTTGTCATGCACCTGTGAGATGATCGGCGACATCACAAATATGGTCATCACCAACGCGACACCCATGATTAGCTGAGATGGTGGCAACTGGTTGGTACCGAGGGCTTGGCGCACGAATGAGAGCACAATGATGATGCGAATAAACGACGTCATCATTACCAGAATCGACGGCGCCAGAGCCAGGATTGTCAATAACAGAACAATTTGAAGGGTCGTTGACAGACCTTTGGAGTCGGAGCCTTTTTCAATCTGAAGAGTAAGCTTGGGCAGCGTTTGTGCCTGCGCGCCGGCAGAGGCCAGCAACAACAGGATCACGAAAACGCTGATGATAATAGCGCTGAGTTTCATGCTTCGACACTCTTTTCTTTCACGATCAGGCGCGGCATGAGCGACTCTTTCGCCTGCTTAAGCGCCTGACTGAACCTGGAGACGCCGAGCGCGGGACTCGGTTTCGCCGTCTTGACTTCGAGATCGTCGATGTCACTCAGTTTCTGCAATCCTGAATCGGATGCACCGATCAGAAGATGCTTCTCCCCTACTTTGATAAGATAGAGCGCCTGTTTCGGCGCGAGATGGCGACGTTCAACGATGGAGATCAGGTTGCCTCCGCCGGCTATCTTGCCGCCAGAGTACTTCTTCATGAGCCAGACGGATAGATAGATAATGATGATAATCAACAGCAGAGCGCCTGCCAGTTGCAGCAACGTCGGACCGATGTCGCCAGTGAGACCGGGCGCTGGTTCTTCGTCAGCCCAGACCGGAGCGCTTGCCACCAGCACCGTCAGGCCGAACAGCCAAGAGGAGGGTTTGCGCAACATTAGAGACTCTTAATCCTGTCTTCCGGTGAGATCAGACTGGTCACGCGCAGCCCGAAATTCTCATCGACAACGACCACTTCGCCACGGGCGACAGTCTTGTTGTTCACCAATAGGTCAACCGGTTCGCCGGCGAGTTTGTTCAGTTCAACTACCGAACCCGCTGAGAGATTGAGGATGTCGCGAATAGTCATTTCGGTGTGTCCGAGCTCGATTGCGACCGGCAACTTGACATCCATCAGGATATCAATGTTCTTCGGCTGACCGGTCGACTCGGTGCGATCAAACTTTCCGAACTCGACCGGCTTGACAACCGGGATATCCTTTGGAGCCGGCGCTGACGGTGCCAGCGTGTCAGCCATCGACGGCATGGCGCCAACTGACTCAGCTCGCGCCAGTTCTTCAAGCATGATTCGTTCCACCTCATCATCGATCGCACTTACTGTTTCGATCTGATCGCTGGGAACAGCCTGCGCCGGGGGAACTGGAGAGTCGTCTGCTTCCGGCTCCGGTGGAGGCACAGGCGTTGCCGGAATCTCCTGATCGTCTTGTGGCTCATTTGTGAGCATGTCGTCTGGCATGTATCTCTCCTATTTCTCGGCAGGACCGATAACCTGAAATCCAGTTTTTTTTCCTACAATGCCCGGTCTAGCAAGGTATTTTTTCGCGCCGCGCACGTAGATTTCCAGCGGTTGACTGACGCGCTGGTCCAGTTGAACAACATCGCCAACCTTCAGGTTGACGAAATCCCTGATGGTGATCTCCGCCGTGCCCAGTTGCGCGGTAACTTCAGCAAGAACATACTGCAGGTTGTCATTGTTCGTGGCAATATCAAGCTCAGCATCCCCTTTTTTCGACTGATCAACCCAACTCTTGCCTATCAGGTCTTTCATAATCGATTCGAGAGTGACATACGGATAGCAAATGGTCAACAGGCCGGAATTACCCAGCATCTTGACCTGCATGCTGATCACGATTACCGTCTCGCCCGGGGGTACGATCTGTACAAATTGCGGGTTGCTTTCCAAGGACACCTGCCGAATCTGCATCCTGACCACCGAACTCCATGTTTTCTCCAACTCTTGAAAGACACTCATCGCAATTTTGCTCAGCACCGCTCTCTCGATTCCGGTCAATTCACGTTCCGCTTCCAGGAATCTGCCGACACCTCCGAACATTCGATCGATGAAGATGAACGCCAAAGTCGGATTGAAATCGATCAGACACATTCCCTCCAGCGGCTCGACGCTGACTGTAAACGTGTTCGACGGATTGAC
>CAIVAP010000163.1 GCA_903903945.1 uncultured bacterium
AGAAACTCGACTTCCTCCACTGCTCCGCAAGGCAAACCGAGACCGGCAACCGTAAGATAGAGCCAGCCATTAACGCGAATGGCGTCAAGATAACGGCAGTGTCGCTGCAGTATCAGGTTGCAGGCAGACTTCGGGTCTGAAGTAATATGATGATAACGAGCCAGATCGTTGGCAGTGCCTGTCGGCACAATTCCTATGGCCACGTCGGCGCCAATGGTACCGTTTACGACCTCATTGATGGTACCATCGCCGCCAACAACCACAATCGTATCGAATCCATTCTGGCAGGCGTCACGCGCGATCAGAGTGGCATGGCCGGCACCCGTAGTGGACTCAATCGACTCGCAATTGGAACCGAGTGTTTTGCGAAGGAGTTCGCGCAAACGCTGTGAACGGCCTCTGCCTGCCTTCGAGTTGATGATGACTTTGGCTCGCATCTTCATATCCTCATGGCCTGCCTATGCGGCATGCCTCAGTGTTCTTCCCCAATTGACGGCGAAGCAGTAGTCCAGAAGCTTGTCGAAGTAGCCGGCGAATGGCGGCAGAGTGATGCCACTTCCCTGCAAAGCGGTCAGTGTGTTGCCATTGTCGAAATGGCGCGTGACTTTCAGATAGGGATCGAAAACGGCCATTAGCTGCAGCGTTCGTGGATTTCCCGTGATCTTTCCGTCGTTGGATTGATCGAGAGACGGCACTCTTTCGTTTACGCCAGTAAGGTTCTGTCCCAAGTAGTTCAGGAAGTGGCGCACAACGCTTCCGACTGCAGGCGCTTCAGCCGCACCGGCAACTATGTGGAAAGTCTTACCGGTTGTTTCGGCGCGGAACAAGATGTGATGTGCTACCTTGGCAACGTAGTCGAGAGGAACAACATCCAGTGGTGTTGCCGGATCACAAATCAGGGCTCGAATGATGCCCTTGTAGATGAACTTGAGGGGCGAGTAGAGCACATTGAAAGTCAAAGTGCGACCGGTTTGCGAGTCACCAACAACGATGCTGGGGCGCAGAATTGTGATCGGCAGTGTTGGCATCAACGTGCGGACATACTGCTCGGCCTCGAACTTGGTTTGCTCATAGGTATTCGAGAATTGTCGCGGTGCGACGGACTCATCTTCGTAAATCCAGCCATCGCGATCGCCGCAAACATAGGCGGTGCTGATATAGGCTACGTTGCAAAGCTGCCCGATCTCGGCGGCGCGCTGAGCCAGAGACATGACATTGATTGTGCCGACGAAATTCACTTGCCGAGCGCAATCGAGCGGGAGCGTAAACTGGATGCCGGCAGCGGAGTGAATGATATGTGTAACTTCCGATGCCAGTTTGTCAAAGGCGGCGTCGGTCAGGCCAAGTTGATGCTGGGTGATATCACCACAGATCACGCGGACACGACTGCCGATCAAGGCGGTATCAAACTCGGGTGACAAAACGCGCAAAGCTTGTTCAAGGCGACTCTGTGCCACCGCTGCCGACTCGCCTCTGATGAGAGCGATGATCTTGGTATCAGGGTCGTTGTCCAAAATCGTGATCAAAAGTTTGCCGCCGATATTGCCGGTGACGCCGGTTATGAAGACTGTGTTGGACATCGTTTCAACCTCTCTGGCATCGGTTCGTTTCATTACAGACACACTTAGAGCAACCGCAATGCCAACTGTCTCCCGTCATCGGCTGATCGGTGCCGCACAACGGGATAGCAGATACAACGCAGCACAGGATCCGATTTTGCTCGGTTTGAAAGCGGTTATCAGCTATCCACGTCAGGGGGGCAAGTAACCACCGATGATCAGGAAGAGATTGTTGTCGGGGAAGGTTTTAGGCTTGTTGTGCGGTCAGTTTTGTCCTATCTTGAACCAGATAAATTATCCGACATTTGCGGTTGCGGGAGGGTAACCCGTGAGAGACGACCAGAGCGACAGTGACAAGACTAAGTCAGTAGCCATATTGACTCAGGGCATGTTGGTCGGGCACTACCGCATTGTCGAGAAGATCGGCGCCGGTGGGATGGGTGAGGTCTACCTTGCCGAGGATACCGAACTCAATCGCAAGGTCGCGCTCAAGTTCCTGTCACCCCATCTCTATCAAGACGCTGATTGCCGAGCACGATTCAAACGGGAGGCACAGGCTGCAGCAAAACTGAATCATCCAAACATTGTCACGATCCACGAAGTCAGCGAGTTCAACGGGCGACCCTTCTTTGCGATGGAGCACGTCGAAGGGCAATCGCTGCGCGAGTTGATCAAGGCGAAAGAGTTGCCAATTGAGCGGGTGATCGAACTAGCCATTCAAATCTGCGAAGGTCTGCACAAGGCGCATCAATCCGGCATCGTTCATCGCGACGTTAAACCGGCGAACATCTTGATCGACGCTGATGGCCGCGCGAAGATACTCGACTTCGGTTTGGCATTTGTCGCAGGAACCGATCACCTGACCAAGGCTGGCTCGACCCTGGGCACGGTCGGCTATATGTCGCCGGAGCAGGTTCGAGGTGAGATCGTTGATCACCGCGCAGACATATTCTCCCTTGGGGTTGTTCTATACGAATTGATCACAGAACGGCAACCATTCAAGGGCGACAATGACATTGCGACATTGCGCAATATCACTGATCAAGAGCCTGAGCCATTGGAGCGCTACAAAGCGGGAGTGCCGGATGGGTTGCAGGGAATCTTGGCCAAGGCGCTAGCCAAAGACAAGAATCTTCGGTATCAGCACGTGGACGACTTATTGGTAGATCTGAAAGGGGTTTGCCGACAACCAACACTCCAGATCCTGACGAAGCAGCCTTCGATTGCGGTGCTTCCATTTGCGAATCTGAGTTCTGACCTGGAACAAGAGTATTTCTGTGACGGCATGGCCGAGGAAATAATCAATGCCCTTTCTCAGTTGGAGAATCTGCGTGTTATTGCCCGAACCTCTGCTTTTTCGTTTAAGGGCAAGAACGAGGATGTCCGCGAAATTGGCCGAAAGCTCGGAGTGGAAACGCTGCTGGAAGGCAGTGTTCGCAAGGCAGGCAACCACTTGCGAGTAACTGCGCAGCTGATCGCAGCAAAAGACGGTTCTCATCTCTGGTCGGACCGATACGACAAGGAAATGAAAGATGTATTTGCAATTCAGGATGAGATATCCCTTGCAATTGTAGATAGACTGAGAATCAAGCTATTGGGAGATGAAAAGGATGATTTGGTAAGAAGTCGAGCACGTAACGTTGAAGCCTACAATCTCTACTTGCAGGGTCGGTATTGCTGGAATAAAAGAATGCCCAAGGAGTTTAAGAGGGCGATCAAGTATTTCGACTTGGCAATTGAAAAGGATGCGACTTACGCTCTGGCCTATGCTGGCTTAGCGTCAACCTATGTCGTACTTCCGCAGTTTGTTGCTCTCCCTTCAAAAGAGATTGTGCCTAAGGCAGAGGCCGCAGCAAGAAGAGCACTACAGCTTGATCCTACGCTCGCGGAACCTCATGCTGTCTTGGGATTGATCAAAATTAACAATGAGTGGAATTGGGCAGGTGCAGAGAGTGAATTCAGGCTGGCGATCGAACTTGATCCGAACTATCCAACAGCGCATCATTGGTACAAAGAGCTGTTGCTCTACCTTGGCAGGTTGGACGAAGCACTCGCAGAGATCAAACAAGCACAGGAGCTCGACCCGCTATCTCTTATCATCAATGTAAATGTGGGAGATGTTCTGTACAACATGAGGCAATATGACACAGCCACAGATCAGTTTAAGCAGGTGCTTGAGCTTGATCCGGATTTCATGTTTGCGCATTATGCTCTGGGTAACGTTTATGAAGTGCAAGGCGAATTCGACAAAGCTATTGTGGAGTATCAAGAAGCAAGGAAACTCGTTGGTAGTAGTAGTTTGGTACTGTCAGACCTCGGGCGTGCTTACGCACGAACCGGGAGAAGAAGCGACGCCGTAAGGATACTAGATGGGTTATTTGAGTCGTTGAGGCGAGGCGATCCGGTATCTTTCGACATTGCCCAGATTTACTTCGGACTCGGCGACAAGGACAAGACCTTTGAATGGCTCGAGAAGGCTTATCTGAAACGGTCTTTCGGGCTCCTGTATTTGAAGATGCAACCGCTTTGGGATGGCCTCCGTTCTGATCCGAGATTCACCGCCTTGCTAAAGAAAATGGGATTGGAGCCCTGATCGGTAGAAGCGAATATGCTTGAGCCTGACGACGACAAAACCAAGGCGATGACGGTGCTCTCCAAGGGCACGGTCATCAACCACTACCGGATCGTCGAGAAAATCGGTTCCGGCGGAATGGGTGAGGTGTATCTGGTGGAGGACACCGAACTCAATCGTCAGGTTGCGCTCAAGTTCCTGTCCTCCCATCTTTGTCAGGACGCTGATTGCCGGGCGCGCTTCAAACGTGAAGCGCAAGCAGCGGCGAAACTGAATCATCCCAACATCGTCACGATCCACGAAGTCAGCGAATTTAACGGCCGTCCCTTCTTTGCAATGGAGCACGTCGAAGGGCAATCGCTGCGGGAATTGATTAAGGCGAAAGAGCTGCCAATTGAGCGGGTGATGGAGTTAGCCATTCAAATCTGCGAAGGGCTGCACAAGGCGCATCAATCCGGCATCGTTCATCGCGACGTCAAACCTGCGAACATCTTGATC
>CAIVAP010000164.1 GCA_903903945.1 uncultured bacterium
AAATCGATTTTCGACAATGCTGGAGTGGATGAATTTGAAGAGCACTCGTCCAATCAGGACCAGATCGCCGTCATTGAGAGGAATCTCGCTGACCCGTTTGGAGTTAACATAAGATCCGTTGGTTGATTGCAGATCCGTCAGCCAGACCAGTCCATCACGGTAATTGATCTCGGCGTGCTTGCGACTGACGTTGTCGTCTTCGATCTGGATGTCGCATTGGCTTGATCTGCCAATGGTCAGGACCGGTTGCTCAATCGTGAAAGTCTTTCCTAGTAGTGGCCCGTGTAACACCAAGAGCATAGGTTGGCGATTGATTGCAATGCTGGCTGGCGTGCGATTTAGCGCCAGATTTGTGGCTGATGTCTGCTCAAAGTTTTCCTGTGGCACGTCGTCGCTTCCTCAGAGAACCTGGTTACCGCCAAGTTGCCTTCGTCATTGCAAATGACGACCTACGAGCCTGAAGCTCAGGCTTTTCGTGCCGTCTGCTACTTTTTCGGCAATTTCGTGCGCTTATTTATCGTCAAACGAGAACCGGGTCTTCGGTTCCCGTCAAAGGGAATCGAAAACCCGGCTTACTGACGTTAGGTCAGAGAGTTACTTGCCTGCAAGCGGCGAGGGAAGCAACGGTGGCTTCATGATTTTTTCTTCGTTCTTCTTGAGTTCCATTTCTTCGATCAACACTGAGGGAGTGACGATCGATGCCGGCATCTCCTGGTCGGCATTCAGAAGATAGTTGTAGACAAACATCTGATCATCGGTCTGCAGAATATCCTTGAGAATGCGGACAGTGACGTTGTTGAACTGAAGACCACGTACCGGTTCTTCACGTCCGTCGGGATAGACCTTGTAGATTTCCCAGGGCGGGCTCAAGGCTTCCGGAGCACCTGAACGCATCATCATATTGCCCAACCTCATCGCGACGCTAGACGCATTGGGGTCGCTCAAACGCTTGACAATCAAACCATACGGCAGTTCGACATCCTTGCAGAGGGTGAGCAGCGTCTCCTTGAGTTTGGCATAGGGCACCTTTTCGCTTGATTCGAACACCAGATTGGACGGTTTGGCTGTAACCGCCTTGCTGACAGCGCCGCGTGCATGGCCGTTGGCATCCTTGATTTTCTTGGTCGGAGCGATTCCGATCAGCAGGTTGACCAGTTTGCCGTTTTCCACCAGCACGACCTTCTGCGGAGTATTTCCGGCATCATCCACGTTGTAGCCACCAATCACGGGTGAGTTGCCGACCTTGCCGACAGTCGGGTCATCGTACACCGTAAACGATGCCGGCAGGACGCGACGATTGAGTTTCTCGGCAAACTCACCACCGCCACCGCCGGCTCGCCCAATATACGCGGCCATTTGCTCGTTTTCATAGGTCGGCTGCGGTAGGTTGGAGATGCTGCGCACAAACAGTTGTCGGAAAAATTCACCGGCGGCATCAGCGGTGAAAACTACCGGACCGATGTACTCTTCCAGCGTGTCTGCTTTGATCAACTTGCTCATCCTGTCGGCATTGCCTTTTGCCCAGGCGGTCAGGTCACTGACCGAGGGTATAGCTGCGAGAGAGTTGTAGACGATCCGGTCGCCGTCGAAGATGTCTTCACCGTCCGCCGCTTTGCCCGTCATCGACAAATCAAGAACATAGATCCGGTCGCCGCGCAAAGCACGTGTACCGTTACTGTTGAGGAGATACTGGTTGGCAATTGCAGCCTGAATTTTCAGATCGGAGGAGACTATATCGGGATAGTCCCTGAACACAACAGTTGCGACCTTCGCCAGTTCCTCGAACTTCGCCCTGTTAAGATCGAATTCTTCCGGCTTGTCGAGGATTCGATTTGTCGGCAGTTTGAGGAAATCATCCGGACGATTGGCAATGACGCGGGTTTGGAGGTAAGCCCGCTTTTTCGAGATCGTCTCCAGAGCGTCTTTGTAAACCTGATCGGTCTGCAAGTAGATCTGGTTGCGGATGGCGTCATAGTTGTTGTCGATCGGCAGTTGGACATAATCGGCACCGAAGCCGGAATAGCCAGATACGAAGTTGCTATTGTCAAGCGAGTAGTTGCCCACTCTTAGATCAATAGACAGATATCGTCCCCGGTTGAGGTTCGACTGGGTAAGCGTGCCCAGATTGGCGTGCACTTCGAGTTGTTGTGCATCGTCGATGGTATAGCTGACGAAGTACGGTCGCTCCAGATTTTCCATGACGAGTTGCGACATATTACGATCGAGTTCATCCTGCATGGCTTTGAAAAGCACCTCGCCGGCTTGTTGGGCATAGGCAAACGAAGCCATCCCAAGCAGGGCGGCAATAATGCTGATGACTATGGTTTTGCGTGAGTATCTTGTAATCATCTTCATCCCCTCCTCTTAGTAAATTCCGCTGGTTTTGATCGGTTTGTAGGGAGGCGGCAAAATCGGCGGTTTCTGCTGCTCCTTGAACTTCTTCTCGACTTCTAATGAAGCGACCAAGATGCTGGGGGCAATGGCCGAAACCGGCACCCAACCCGACTCAGCACCGCAGGTGCCATTGAAGATATCGTAGTCGTTGCCGGTGGCAATGATCTGCTCGAAACTGGCCAAGGGCGTGCCGACGATGTCGACGCCCCGAATCGCCTCCATCGGTCTGCCATCGGTGTAGCACTTGTACACCAATAGCGGAATGACTTTGAACGCCTGCGGACCATATCGCCCGGTTGATGTAAAACCGCCGGAGATATCATTGAAGATCAGTCCATACGGCTTGCCCTGTTTGCGACACTCTTCCTTAAGCAGTGCCAGAAGCGAGTCGAACGGTAATTCCTTGCTGGAACGAATCATAAGATTCCCCTGCCGCGAGACTACCGACGTTCCAGCTTGTTTGCGGCCATGAGCGTTGGAAACCGGGAATCCGCGTATCGGTGAACGTGACATCAGGAAGTTCTTCAGGACACCATTATCGACTACGGTCACTTTCTCGGTCTTGACACCCTGATCGTCGTAGAGGTAGTGTCCGCGCAGGAATTCGCCTTTGAACTCCGACAATGTCGGGTCATCGATGACACTGATAAAGTCGGGAAGGATCTTCTGATTGACCTTTTTCGCGAAAGTTTGTCCTTCCGTCTCGGATTTCTGGCGATGGCCTTCAATCCGGTGACCAAAGATCTCATGAAAATAGACGCCGGTGGCACGATTAAGTAGAATCGCCGGGCCGGTATACGGTTCCGCCAATGGCGCCTTCAACAGCACATCCAACTCTCCGACCAGCCGGTGGATGGTCTTCACTACCACCGAATCGGCAGGCAGTCCGTCCATGGTTGCGGCATCAAATCCTTCATAGCGCTGAATTTGCATGCCGTCAGTGCAGGTTCCCGAACAGGAAACGCCCAGCCGGACGTACGATTGGCCCTGTTGAATCGAGGAACCTTCGCTGGACACAAAATAGCGGTTATCGTTATTGATGGACATGCTGACTGAGGATCTCTCGACGAAAGGATAGTCCTTGAAAATGGCGCTCAATTCGCGCAGTCGGGTTTCCCAGGCCGCCGTGTCGCAGGTAACTGCAACCGTGGTGCCAACGAAGACATTCGGTTTTTCGACGGAGAAATCCGCCGAAGTGTCTTCCTGCTCCACCATTACATCTTGATTCGTCTTGACCTTGGTATACTGTTCCAACGCCGTCTTGTATTCGTTGTCGGTCGCCTCCCAGATAGCCGTGCGGATCGCCTTTTCGTCATCCTGCAATGGCAACATCGTAGGTCCGCTATTGAAGGAGCCGTAATCGTAGCTGCCACGAATCTCGCGGGTGTTGTCGAGTCGATAATCGCCGCAGCGCAGGTCCATATCGAGGATACGCGAGCGCGATTGATCATCCGTGGTAATTGCACCGTAAGTGGCGCTGATTGTTCGCCTCTCAGTGTCGGTAACCTGATAGCTCAGGAAATACATCGGCACTGAATCGGCATGAGCCAGCGTTTTCACCGAGCGATCCAGCTCGGTTTTCATCGCGGTCAAAAGCGGTGACTGCTCGACCGCGTAGAGAGACGACACTGCCAGCAACAAGATTGCCGTCAATAGCAGTCCTGCCGATCGTGTTCGCTTCATCCTTACACTCCTTTGTTAGATTTCCCAGTAGGAACCGGATTATTACCTTGTATCCAAATTACTAATGCACTTGCCGCCCGGTCTATAAGATAAGCAACGTCAGCGGCAAAATGAACGTTTTTTCGTTGCCCGCCCGGGATGACAATCGGCGCTAAAGATTCCGGCGAACTGAACGATTAGTATAGTGTGACCAATCAGAAGACGAAAGTGCTGGTTGTAGACGATGACCCAAATCTCACCGACCTGCTGGTCGACACGTTGGTGGTCATCGGATATGAAGCTTTTGCCGCCGAGTCGGCAAAGACAGCTTTGGAGGTTCTCCGGAAAGAACATATCGATTTGGTCGTGTCCGACATCAATATGCCGGACATGTCCGGAATTGAGTTGCTTGAAGAAATCAAGAAGACCAATCGTCATCTGCCGGTGATGCTGATAACCGGCATCGGCAGCGACTCGATCAGGAGCCGGGCCTATTCGAGCGGAGCCGACGGTTTTCTTGCCAAGCCGTTTCGTATCGGAACGATTGAGTCGGAGATCGGCAGAATGCTGTCCGGCATCAAACGGACACGCATACTGATCATTGACGACAACGGGGATTTCCTCTTCAGTCTGACGCAGCGATTGGAGGACGCCGACAACATCGTTTATCCTTTCGCGACGATTTCAAAAGCGGAAAAGTTCCTGGAAAGCCATACCGTTGACCTGGTAATCACAGACCTAAAGATGCCGGACGGAGACGGTATCTCGCTGTTCAACGACCTTCATAAGCGTTACCCCGATCTACCTGTGATAATGGTCAGCGCCTATGCGACAGATGATATCCTGGAGAAGATCAAAGAATCGGGTATTAGCAAGTTTCTATCCAAGCCGTTGGACTTCAAAGAAATCGAGACCGTTGTCGCCACGTGCAAATCAAGAAGCTAATAGTTGTTGATCTCGCGCATCAGTCTGCTTTGACCAACTGACCAACTCTCCCTCCTATCTGCAAGAAGACTACGTCATGTGCGTAGGGGTGCCTGGATGCGCAGAAATCGTACTGACGTAAAGCTTTTGCCATGTACGATCTAATGAGGTTGTCCTATAAGTTGGATTTCGTGAAATACGCGAGGAATAAGTTGATTTCCCCCCTTAGCAAAGGGGGACCAAGGGGGTTGTGAGCGCGTATCCACCAAGAAAAAAGACAACCCCCCGTCAGTCCCCCTTTGATAAGGGGGAATAGCTTGTCCTTATTCTGACGCCTCTGTAGTCCAGCGTATCGGGCAACCTCTAATCATTTGTCGCGAGAACGCGGATCATTTGGCTATGGATAGCGCCGTTGGAGGCTAGGAGATGTTCGGCATAGATTGAGAATGGTTTTCCTCGGAAATCTGTGACTCTGCCCCCGGCCTGTTTGACGACAAGTGTCCCGGCGGCCGTGTCCCAGGGATGAAGTTTCAGTTCCCAGAATCCGTCAAAGCGCCCCATCGCGAGATAACACAGATCGAGCGCAGCAGAACCGGCACGGCGGATGGCGCGAGCGGTCTTGGAGAAACTAACAAAGTGATCGAGGTTGTTGATGCTGCTGGTTTGGACGTCATAGGGAAAGCCGGTGGCCAACAGCGACTGGTCGAGTCGGCGGTGGTCACTGACCCGGATCAATCTTCCGTTCATCCGGGCCGGTTTGCCCCGGATGGCGGTGAACAACTCATCACGATTCGGATCATACACGCAACCGAGCACGATCTCGCCACGCCATTCCAGCGCGATTGAAACGCACCAGATTGGAAGCGTATGTGCATAGTTGGTCGTGCCATCAAGCGGATCGATCACCCACTTGTAGGGAGAATCGTTTTCGACAGCGCTACCTTCCTCGGTAAGAAATGACGCGTCGGGGAGCAGCTTGCGTAGTCGGGCGACAATCAGCTTCTCGCTTCGGAGATCCATTTCGGTGACAAGATTGATTTTCCCCTTGAAGTGCACCAACCGATGGCGGGAGACATTTCGCAACAGCAGTTTGCCTGCCTCAATTGCCGTGGCTGAGACTTCGGGCAGCAGCTTTGTCGGCAAAGGTGTGGCGATGGCGCGCCGTTTCATACCGCCTCCTGATCTTGATATTGGAGTTGATAAAGACGCCAGTAGACGCCCTTCTGGCGGAGCAAGTCTTCGTGTTTCCCCTGTTCCACAATCCTGCCTTTGTGAAAAACCAAGATTTTGTCGGCTTCTTTAATGGTTGACAGCCGGTGTGCTACGATCACTGAAGTGCGTCCCTCGAACATTTTTCGCAGCGCTTGCTGAATAATCTGCTCGGTTTCATTATCAACTGAAGATGTTGCCTCGTCCAGAATCAGTACTTTCGGGTTGCGCGCCAACGCGCGGGCAAAACTGATCAACTGTCGTTGGCCAACCGAGAGTGAAGTTCCGCGCTCACCAACTCCGTGTTCGAAGCGCCGCTCCAGTCTATTGATAAACGGTAGCAGTCCGACCTGCTCGGCGGCTTTCGTCACTTGCTCGTCGCTGATATCGTCCGCACCAAGCGAGATATTATCTTTGATGGAGCCGGAAAAGAGGAAAATCTCCTGCGAGACCAACCCGAAAGCGGAGCGCAAATCGTTCGGATCAAGCTGGTTGATGTCTATGCCATTTAGCTTGATTCTGCCCGAGTCAACGTCATAGAACCGGCAGAGCAATCCTACCGTTGATGTCTTGCCGGCGCCGGTAGCTCCTACCAAGGCGACTTTTTCGCCCGGATTGACGCGGAAATTGATGTCGTGCAGAATCAGATTGTCGGGATCGTAGGAGAAATCAACGTGCTCGAATTCGATATCCCCCGTAAAACCCTTCAGCGTCTGTGGCTGAGCAGGTACCACGATCTCCGGCTTCGTGTCGAGCACTTTGAAGATGCGCTCGGAAGCGGCCATTGCCGCCTGCAGGATGTTGTAACGCTCTGCCAAGTCGCGCATCGGGCGGAAAAACATTTCGACGTATTGCAAAAACGCCACCAATGTACCGACGGTCACCGCATTTCGCACCACGGAGCTACCACCATACCAGAGTATCAGAGCCATGGAAAGCGCACCGATCAGTTCGACAACCGGGAAAAAGATGGCATAGTAGTAGATTGACTTCTGATTTTCGGTGCGAAGATCATTGTTGATCGAGCGGTAGTGGTTCATCGTCTTCTCTTCCTGCACGAATGCGTGTACTTCGCTCATGCCGGCGAGATTCTCCTGAGTATAGGCATTAAGTCGCGCGATGATAATCCTGATTTGTCGGTAGGTCTCTCTAACCCGATTGCGGAAGACCATCGTGGCGGCAACAATCAGAGGCATAATGACGAATGTCACGAGAGCCAGCCGAGGGGAGATGTAATACATCGCGGCCATAACACCAACGAGTTGCAAAAGGTTGCCGAGAATTTCGACGACTCCCGAGGCGAACAATTCGTTGAGCGCATTTACGTCGGTAGTCACTCGCGTCAACAAGCGACCGGAGGGATTTTTATCGAAGAACTGCAGGTGCATCGATTGCACGTGAGCAAATAGCTGTCGCCGCAAATCGAACATTGCGTGTTGGCCGATCCATTCCATAATGTAGAGTTGGCCGTAGTCGGTGAAGAATTGCACGAACAAGAACAACAGATAGATCAAGGCAATCTGCTGGAGCCCCCCGAAGTCGGAGGCCGTGATGTAATTGTCGATCGCAATTTTGACCAGATATGGCCCGGCAAGCCCAAACGCCGAGCTGATCACGAGCAACGTGAGGGCAAGAGCGACATACTTGCGATAGGGCTTCAGATATTGCAGCAACCGCGACATCAATTTCGAGTCGTAGCCCTTACCGAGCTTGTCTTCCTCGCGGTAATCGTTTGCCATTAGTCCAACGACTCCAGTTCACTGGCCAACAACTCACGGCGGATGATTTCATAGTAGCGCCCTTGTTTAGCAATCAGTTCGTCATGCGTACCGGTCTCAACGATAATCCCCTGGTCGAGAACGAGAACGCGATCCGCGCGGCGAATGGTCGACGGACGATGGCTGATCAGGAGAGTTGTTGTCCGGTGGTTTGTCGTTGACAGATTTTCGAGGATCGACTCCTCCGTTTGCGTGTCTACCGACGAGAAAGCATCGTCGAAAATCAGGATGCTTGGCTTTTTAAGCAGAGCCCGGGCAATAGCGGCGCGTTGTTTCTGACCACCGGAGAGGGTGATGCCACGTTCCCCGAGAATGGTATCATATTTCTGCGGGAACGACACAATTTCATTGTCCAGAGCCGCTTTGACGGCGGCGTCTCTGACGGCGTCCTGATCAATCTGTGGTTGCGAGAAGGCTATATTGGCGGCAACTGTGTCTGAAAAGAGATAGGGATCCTGTGCGACCAGGCCGACCATGGTGCGCAGATCATCAAGGGGGAGTTTGTTGATATCAACGTCGTCGATAAATATTGCATTGTCGTTGACCGGGTATTTGCGCACCAAAAGTGAAATCAAAGTTGATTTACCGGAACCGGTTGCCCCAACTATGGCCACGATTTCACCGGGGCGCAATTCGAAGTTGATGTCGCGCAGTACTTGTCTGGTCGTTCCCGGGTAAGTAAAGGAGAGTTTATTGTAACGGAGCGCTCCTTCACGACGTGGCTTTATGAGATTATCGCCGTCGTATACATCGGGTTTCTCGTTCAAGAGCGAGTCAATACGTTGTAGAGAAGCCGTGCCGCGTTGATAGAGGGAAATCACCCAGCCGACAGCCAGCATTGGCCAGACCAGCATTTTCAGATAAGCCATAAAGGCGACGAATTCGCCGAGCGTGATTGACTTGTTGATCACCGCGTGACCACCAGTCCAGAGAACGGTAAGCACCACCATGCCGACGAGGAACATGATTGTCGGCATGAAAAAAGCCCGTAGTCTCGCCAGCGAGAGGTTCAGGCGGACATACTCCTGATTAACTTCACGGAACTTCTCCTCGCGGTAGATTTCGCGGCGAAACGCTTTGACAATACGGATACCGGAGAGCGACTCCTGAACAAATGCCGACATTTTGGAGAAGTGATCTTGTATTCTCATGAAACGTCGGTGAATCTGCTGACCCACAAGCCACATGGTCAATGATAAAAGCGGCAATGGGAGCAGTGAGTAGAGTGTCAGACGCGGCGAAATGACCACCATCGAAGAGAATGCCAACACACCAATGATGACCGTATTCATTAGCTGCATGACGGCGGGACCTACCATCATCCGTACAGCCTCGATATCATTGGAGGCGCGGGCAATAATGTCTCC
>CAIVAP010000165.1 GCA_903903945.1 uncultured bacterium
AGTTTACACCGTCAACCGGAACCCAGTAATAGAGCGTATCGTGCCAACCGCGAGTCCGATCGACCTCGCTACAATAGCGGACGTTTGCGATGTCGATGATTCAATGGAGGAGCGTCCCCTTTTCCCCGCAACCCGTTCCGGCTCTTTGGCAATTTGACGGATGACTTGATCCTGTCGTTGTCGCACGTGTTTTCCCTCTGGGGACATATTATTCCCGCGAAAGCCGCAAGTCGGCTCGGAAACGCGCGAAACGACTATCAAAACACGATCGGGAACCCAAGATCAAATAGGCCAACCATCCGCCTGCGGGAGCTGACGGCCTAGGCCCGCTTGCTCTTTGACATTGTGAATAGCATTATTCGCGCCATATCATTTTCGGTGGCACTGAACGTTTAGGTCGCCATAAAAACGCGCCACCTTTGCCTCGGTTTGCAGAGAATGCTTGTATTCAGTACTTGCTGATCAGGATGCCATGGTAGGAGATACTGAGTCGGTCGAGCGCCTGAAAAAAATGCCCGAGTGTGGTCAAGCGTTGATCGCTCAGTTGACGTGGTTCTGCTTGCGTTGCGAGGTTTCCAAGTAGAGTATGCGAACGAATGTTGATGCGGGAGAAATGCACAACGGTGTCGCGTTCGATAACGAAGTTCCCGGAAGTTAGCACCGGTTGATTGCAGAACAGCAGGGCATGTGGAAATTGTGACCATCGGCGAGCGTTTGGCTCAGTGATTTTCGCGAACCGGACGGTGTTGTCGGCTCCGACTGCGAAAGCATAATTACCCGGCTCAAGTTGTCGGAAGCTCTCCGGAGAAAGCGTCTTGATGTTTGTCAGCACCTGACCGGAAGAAAAGAATTCGCGGCACTGCCACTGGAACATGCCGGGGTCAGTCTCAACAAATGTTTCGTTTGTTGCCAACAGCTTGAATTCAGCCAACGCAAAATCGGTCGGCGTGAAGGCTGTGATACCGCAAGCGAAGGAAGTCGTGATTTCCGCGACAGCGTCAGTGAATGCGATCTCATCATCCGCAAGAGGCTGATACAAGTCAAGCCGCTGTGGCAATCCGAAATCGGTCGCGCGAGGGATTTTCGTGGGCGATTCTCCGCGATCTATGGCATCGAGATAGTCGGACACTGCTATCGCGTAAGAGCGGTTGGCTTTCGTGTCGGCTTTGGAGTCGTTTGGGAGAATGGTACTCGCCCAGAGCAGCCAACGAAGTTGCTGAAAGGTGAGCAGTTGGATGGTCCTTTCCTGACCCTGCCACTCAAATCGCACCGTCATTCCCCGATAGCCCGCCGGATCAGACGAGCGCGCCTTCTCAAGGTCGTGCCGCAACTTCTTTATCTTGATTTCCTTACAGTCTTTTAACGCACGCACAGCTTTTTGCATGGCTAGCTGGTCGGGGCAGGCGATTCGCAAGGTCTGGAAAAGGAGTGCCGTTTCCGAAGTGCCCCTGCGAGTCGAATCAAGTGCGCCGGTTACGCAGAAATCGGTGCTGTCCGGCAGGATTTCGATGATGAAGCGTATCAGCGCGGTATCAACGAGAATTACCGGTGGAGAGGGCTCGCCCTTGGCACGGGAAGCAGCATGTGTCGGTGAGACGATAGCAACGATCACCGTCAGGAATACCACGAATATCGGAAGCGATCTTCTCATAGGCGGGGGCAAATATAACCGCTTCCAAATATTACGCAAACATTCTGCCGGTTTAATCTGCACGAGTCAGGGATGGCTCGCGGAGGACAAGCTATATGAACGAACTGGACAGAGTGAGGACGGAGATGCAAAAAAGCTCAGGAACGCAAAGGAAAGAAAGGCAAATGCACGCGGGGCAGGTTCGCTTGGTGGCGGCACTGTGGCTGCTGCTGCTGACCCTGTCAATTCAGGCATTCGCCCAGAACGTGGCAACCGGCCGCCTTGTCGGCAAGATCGTGGGAGCTGAAAGCGGCGAAGCGATAATAGGCGCCAGCGTGATGCTGGAAGGCACTAAGATGGGCGCCGCGGCGAATCTTGACGGCGAGTATGTGATCAACAATGTCCCGGAGGGGACATATCGTTTGATTTTCAGTTCCGTGGGACGTGTCAGGACTACCGTTGAGGCGGTGACCGTGACAGCGAATGGGGCAGCGCGGTACGATATCTCGCTACAGCCGCAGGAAATCGTAGGTCAGCAGGTTGTCGTCGAAGCAACCAGGCTATACAACACCGACGCTTCCATGCTCAAAGAGCGAGAGCGTGCGAGTTCTGTTACGGATGCCATCAGTTCAGAATCTATCGCACAAACAGGCGCGGGGAACGCCGCCGCCGCGATGTCGCGCGTCACCGGTGCGTCGGTAGTCGGCGGGAAGTATGTGCTGATCCGCGGCTTGGGCGGACGCTATGCCAATACGATGCTGAATGGCTCATTGCTGCCGGCGGCCGATCAGGAGAAGCAGTCGGTGCAACTGGACATCATGCCGTCGAATCTTCTCGATAATATTATAGTCCAGAAAACCGCTACTCCGGACAAATCGGGGGACTTCGCCGGAGGAAGCGTCAATCTGAACACGAAATCAATTCCCGATGCCATGACGCTTTCGTTCTCCACCACTTCATCCTACAACTCGGAGACGACTTTCAGAAAAGACATGCTGACATTTCCCGGCGGCTCCAATGAGTGGCTGGCAAATGATGCTGCATCACACGGCCGTCCAAGCCTTTTCTCCCAGCCCGATTTTTCTCTCCCGACGCCGGGCACGTTACGAGCTGGCGATTCTGCCGCTGCGAAGATTATCGATGCCGCATCGAAATCATTGGACAATACCTTTGACTTTACAAAAAGGAGTGCTCCGCTCAATCAAGCATATGCCCTGTCATTCGGAAACCAATATCCGTTGTGGAATCGTTCCCTGGGCGTATTGGCAAGCCTGAGTTACAATCGCAGTTCAAGTTTCTACGATGACGGCAAACGCACGAGATGGGACGGTGGTACGTCCGGCCTCTCCTATGAGTATTCCTTGACAGATGTGAAGGCCACCGAAGATGTGCTGATAGGCGGTTTGGCAGGTCTCGCCTACCAGTTCTCGTCATTCTCCAGGTTGAATCTGACATACAATCGCAATCAGAGCGGACAGAAACAAAGCCGCTTAATGTATGGCGCATTCCCTCGGGATTTCTCGGAAGGCAGTGTCTGGCAGACTCGTGTGCTGCAGTACACGCAAAGGTCGATGAGCTCGCTGCAGATGAACGGAGAGCATCTTGCGAAGTGGTTCAGACCGATTAGGGTTTCGTGGAAAGGTTCCTACTCCAAGAACACGCAAGAAGAGCCTGATCGCCGATTCTTCTCCAGCGCTTACACGGTGTATGAGGGTGATACAACCTATCTTGCTGGAGAGGGCGCTTCATTCGGGGGTTTTCCGAGCCATTACTGGCGCAATTTGGACGAATCAAACAAAGAAGGGCAGATCGATTTAACGATCCCGTTTTCGAAATCGGAGGGGAGCGCCAAGTTGAAATTCGGAGCCAATTACCGGGAGAAGAACAGAGAGCAGACAGAGTACATGTATTCAATGTCAAGCCAGGCCACCGATATACTACCCGGATATGACGGTAATCCCAACGACTACTACGCCGATTCGCTGGTGGGCATTATTGGTCAGGACCCGATCACTCACAAATACATCTTTGGCCGTGTGGTGCAGGGGTATCCAATTTTTGGAAATTACACCGGCACGCAGAAGATCGCCTCAGCCTATACCATGGCCGAGTTCTCACCGCTCAGACACTTTGACGTGATTGCCGGTGTGCGGTTTGAGTCCACCCGCATGGATGTGGTACTCAAAGAGAGAAGCAAGCCAGAAGGGAAGCTGAACTCGGACGACTGGTTGCCTTCGGTCAATTTGGTATGGCATCTGCAGAAAACCATGAATTTGCGAGGTGCTTTCGGAATGACATTGGCTCGTCCGACACTGCGGGAGATGGCGCCGTTTGGAAGCTGGGAATTTCTTAATGATTATATCTTTGTAGGAAATCCGAAATTGAAGCGAACGCTGATCTATAACTACGATCTACGCTGGGAATGGTTCACCAAGCCGGGTGAAGTCTTGGCGGTAAGCGCCTTCTACAAGAAGTTCATCGATCCGGTGGAGAAATATCTCTCGGATTACAATGATAATGCGACGTGGAATAATGTCCCGGACGCCAGAGTGTATGGACTGGAGTTCGAACTGCGCCAATCGCTCTCGATGGTGCCGATGCTTCGCTGTTTCTCAGTGAGCGGTAATCTGACGTTGGCTCGTTCACGAGTGGCGCTGACGGAAAATGAATACAAGACAGCGAAATTCTACGATGCGAACGCATCGCGATATCGCGATTTCGGTGGGCAGTCCAGATATCTGGTCAACACCGACTTGTCTTACGAAAATCAACGGAGTGGTACGACTGCGTCGCTGGTCTTCAACGTCTTTGGAAGGAGACTGACTGAGAATGTCGAAGGCCAATCTCCGAATATCTATGAGGAGCCGTTTAACTCGCTTGATCTCGTTGCCTCTCAGCGGATTTGGTGGGGGCTGAAGGCCAAATTTGCGGCGAAGAACATTCTCAACGACAGGTTCCTCAAGACTCAGAGTCTTCCGGGCAAGGTCTACATCGCCGAGGAACATTCGATCGGCAAGTCATTTTCGTTAGGCATCTCCTATGAGATCTGATTGGTGGAATATTAACGCGAGCCGAATCATGGCAAAACAGATTCAGGCTAACATGATGCCGTTTGGGAATAGGATTCCCGGATTGGAATTAAAAAATGGTTGAACGTTTACTGATATCGTGCAAGAACTTTTCCACCTCGAATGGCCGGCTTATTAGGTCCGGGCGACGAGGATGTTTGACCTCTTTTCTTGAACACAACAATCCATCAGGCCAAAGGGCGCCAATCGTAATGCAAATCTCACTTCAAAACAGCCAGAACTATCAACTCTTACCCACTGGAGGTTATTAAATGCTGCGGAAACTCATCGCGATTCTATTCGTGTTGGCCATCGCATCATCAGGGCTGGCTAACCCCTGCCCGACCGAATACCTGCCGGACGGCGTCACGCCAAAACCGATCAAGCTCATTGGTGACGGAATTAATCCGGTTATCCTGACCAGCAGTCAGCACTGGGTTGCTGACACCGTGTATCATTTGCACGGTTGGATATATGTCGGCGACGGCCAGTTCCTTGACAGCGGCGGTGTTAACGGCACGTTGACCATTGACCCCGGCACAATCATCAAGGGTTATCCGGGTGCAGGTGACACGGCTTCGGCTCTGATCATTACTCGCGAATCCAAGATCTATGCGATCGGCACCGAAGACTGCCCGATCGTCTTCACGGCTCTTTCCGACAATGTCGACGATCCGAACGATCACGGCACGACTCAGGCTGACAAAGGTCTCTATGGATCACTCATCCTTCTTGGCAAGGCGCCTATCAGCACTCCGCCGGAGAACATCCAGCAGATAGAAGGAGTCACGCCAAATTCACGCATCTGGTATGGTGGCCATAACATTGAAGAAGATCCGCATGACAATTCGGGCATTGTGAAATACGTCTCGTTGCGTTACGGCGGTTCGCTTCTTGGCGCCAACAACGAAATAAATGGTCTCACCATGGGTGGTGTCGGCGACGGCACCGTAATCGACTACGTTGAAGCCTATTGCAACAATGACGATGGCTTCGAGTGGTTCGGTGGAACAGTTAACTGCAAGCACCTGATCAACGCTTTCTGCGACGACGACGGCTTCGATTGGGATCAGGGTTATTCCGGCAAGGGTCAGTTCCTCTTCCAAGTATCTGACTCGATTTCCAACTTCGACCACTTGTTCGAGATGGACAGCGACGATGCGGCTTTCACGGGTGTCGGTCCCTTCTCCAAAGCGACGATGTACAATTTCACGGCTATTGGCCGTGGACACGGCAACACGGGCGTTGGTGGCAAGCAAGACTTCGCCATGAAGTACAAAGAAGATACCGGCGGCCATCTGCGCAACGGTATCGTTGCTGAGTACTCACAATGGGCTTACGAGTTCGAAAACAAGACCAACTGCTTTGGTAACTGGGATGATTGCACCGTCTGTGCCCCCAACGATGCCGAGAAGCGCTCCCGTTGCAAGAGCAGTGGTGCCGGCGCTGATCTATGGAGCGGCTATGGCAATCCCGCCTTTGCAGTTCAGGACATCGACAACTACTCCATTATCTGGTGGAATCTTGGCAAGGGAATGACCAAAGCTGGTGAAGTCGGAGATTCAGTTCTGTCGAAGCTTAATCTGGAGATGTCGACAGCCGCTTCGTTGTATGGTGGAACGGTTTGGCCGAATCAATTGGTCGGCGATCCGGGCATCTACTACGGTCCGAACTTCCGCAGTCACGGAAGCCATGCTTTGGATCCAAGACCGAGTGCAACCGGTCCGGCCTATACGACTGCTCATCCGGATGCTCACGCTGAAGATTCCTGGTTTGAGAGCACCCCGTACATCGGCGCCTTCTCTGCTACAGACAACTGGGCAGACAAACCGTGGACTGCTCTACACCAGATGGGATATTTTGTACAGTGTACTTCTTGCGGTGATGCCAGTGGCGATGGCAAGATTAATATTTCTGATGCGGTGTTCTTAATCGCCTACATTTTCGCAGGTGGCACCCCGCCGGGAGACTGCCAATATCCAAACGGCTTGGGGGACGCCAGTGGCGATGGCAAGATTAATATTTCTGATGCGGTGTACCTAATCGCCTACATTTTCGCAGGTGGCACCGCGCCGTATTGTCAGTAACTACAAGCAGGGGTTTGGTCTTACAAGGCTGCTATATAATGAGTCGATAAATGATAACCACGAGAGGTTCTTACTACTAGGAAAAGACTCAATCGTCCTCCGGGAGGGATGTCTCCTCCCCTTGTCCTCAATACCGGCGGCTTCCTCCCCAGAGGCTGCCGGTTCGTCTTGGTGTCCTCCGTGGTTGCCACTGTGGCCCAGTCGCAACAAGTGTAGTTGGCTGACTGTCTTACAATTGCGGTGGGTTGGCCAGATTCTGCACACCCCCTGATTTTGGACTTAATTCATCCGAGATATAGCTTCGTAGCTCAAAACCGCTTCGGTTTTGACCCACGGGACTAATTAGACAGCGATCACTGACTGCGCACCGTCAGCTTGACCTCGGCGGAACGCCCTTCATCGTCGGTGCAAACGAGCGTGAAGTTGCCGGGTGTCGGTGTGATAAAGACTCTCTCCGTCGGGCTGCCGGAGTAAACGAGCCGTCGATTCATAAACCAATAAATGTTCTTGGTCTTGTTCGACACGGAAGCATCAAGCAGTATCTTCTGATATCGCAGTTCGACCTCCGGCCGAATGACGTATTCGCTGTTTGGTGATGGAGACATGATTACAGGGCCGGAACCGGATGCAAGTTGCGGGCACAAAGCGAAATGTTCGGGAATCGGATCAACAGCGTAGCCGTTGCGTTCCATCCAGGTTGCGATTTCAACCGGCCAGTTGACAACGATCTTCTCATCATAGTCGTGTCCGCTACGACAGTGGCTACAGAGTCGCTTGCCGGTTTGTTTGTCGACCATGATCATCTCGTGCATTGGACATTGCCGGTTCGGCGAGACGCCCGGAATGTAGATTTCGTCAGCGGTGGCAACGCAGTATGGCGATACCGGCAATCCGCTGGTGGCACAGACCTGTCTTCGCGCCACGGAGTTGGGCTGCACGAACCAACGACCGTCGCCGGAACTTTCCAGCGCGTCGAAAATGGCGAACAGAATTGGCGTGGCGACTTCAGCGCCGACAAGACGAGGATGACCCTGCCCACTGAAGTTGCCGACCCAGACACCCACCGTGTACCGAGGTGTGTAGCCGATGCTCCAGGCGTCACGTTTGCCGTAGGAGGTACCGGTCTTCCACGCGACCTTCGGCAGATGTAAGGTTGCCTCCCAGACTGCCGGGAGTTCGGGGCGACGCAGTTGCGTGAGTATGTCAGTGACGATGAAGCAAGCTCCGTCAGAAAGTAATCGCCTGGACGGGGGTTCAGGAGTTGTCTTGAGCAGGCGATAGCCGCGGAAGTCGCCGCCATCTGCTAAGCCGGAATAAAGATTGGTCAATTCGAGAAGATTAACTCCGCAGCCGCCGAGAATCAGCGACAGGCCGTAGTATTCCTGCGGTTTCGGGAAAGTCGTAACGCCTGCGTCTTTGAGCAATGTGTAGACTCCGTCGGAACCAAGCTTGGCCGACAAATTGACGGCCGGAACATTCAGCGAACGAATCAGCGCTTCCTCGACCGTTACCGCGCCGTGATAGGTTTCGTCAAAATTGACCGGGCGATAACCGGAATACTCGACCGGCACGTCATAGAGCAAGCTGCGTGGCGAGATAACTCCTTCGTCAATGCCAAGAGCATAGACAAATGGTTTGAGCGCGGAGCCGGGGGAACGGGGCGCAACTGCGCCGTTGACCTGCCCGCTATTAAGCGAATCAAAGAAATTGCATGAGCCGACCAGCGCGAGTACATCCTTGCTCGTGTTGTCGATCACAACGACCGCGCCATTGGTTATGCCTTCCGGAATCAATGGTCGCAGTTGACTGCGCAAAGTGGTCTCGGCAAGCTGCTGCGTGATCGGATCGATAGTCGATTCAAACCGCTCCGTATGTGGATATGATCGGAACAACAGATCAGCCAAATGTGGCGCTTGAAACGGCAAATCGAAGCGCTTAACAGGGATCGGCTCAGCGGCAGCCTCCGCAAACTGCTGGGGCGTGATCTTGCCGTCATTAAGCAGAATGCGCAGGATCTTGTCACGCCCGCGTTTGGCTTCGGCGGAATTCAAGTCGGGACGATAACGATTGGGGGAATTGGGTATTGCCGCCAGAAGACAGGCCTCGCCGTAGCTGAGTCGATCGGGGTTTTTGCCGAAGTAGAAGCGCGATGCCGCACCGATGCCGACGATGTTGCCACCGTAAGGCGCAAGATTGAAGTAGTAAGTCAGAATCTCATCTTTCGAATTGTGCAGCTCCAGTTGGAGGGCACGGAAGATCTCGATGGCCTTGCCGAAGATCGTGCGTTCCTTCGGCTCCATCAGACGGGCAACCTGCATGGTGATTGTGGAGCCACCCTGCACGATTTTCTTCGCCTGCCAGTTGGCAATTGCGGCTCGAAAAATCGCTTTCGGATTGATGCCCGGATGTCGGTAGAACGAGCGGTCTTCGTAAGCCAGCACTGCAGTCTTGAGCGCAGGAGAAATCTCGTTGCCGTTGACACGTATGCACCACATGTCATCTGGAGTCTGGTACGCGCGCAACAATTGGCCGTTGCGATCGAGCACGACAGTCGATGCCGCCGGGTTTAGTTTTTCCACCGGCAATGGGAACATGATGTTGCCTGCCACAAACAACAGTGCGAACAAGCCGACAAGCGCAAGGAAACTTCGTATCATAGTATGCTGAACTACCCCAAATGAGATTATTCCTTTTACGCGGCGCAGGGGCGATTTGTCAGTCACCCTCGCAGTAAATCGCAACTCCTTACGGTCGGCCAACTTCCACCTTGCCGCTTGAAGCCACGGATGCTTTCATCGGGGCGTACATCGCCTCGGCGCGTATTGGAGGCACGATAAACGAACCCTCGGAAACCACACGGATGCCATAATAGCACTTCTGTTCTTTGCCATAAGGGAAGTTGCCGTAGAGTACCATCCGATCATCGCGGACGTCCATATATAGTGGATCATAGGCCTTGTCACCGATCCAGGTGATTCCCTTGCGCGATTGCAGGCGCGGGTTTTCGATTTCGAAGGCCGCCGGCAGCATGTCGATAATGGCAACGTTATCGATCGACTCACCGAGCGCTTTCACCGTGATTTCGGCAATCACCATGTCACCCTGACGGAGTCCGGCGTAGTTGACCGGGTTGCCGTTTTCATCCAGATAGCGACGGCGCACTTGCAGATCGTTGTCGTATTCGTCAATCTTGAGTGTCGAAGGCAGGCCGTCGGCACGCCAGTAGTAGTAACATACTCCACTGCCGTTGACTTTGATCGTGACTTCCTTGCCCGCCCAATCCTTGGCGCGGAAGTTGTAGTTCTGGTTGTCGATCTGGCCAAGAGCAACGCCGTTCAGTTGGACTGTGCCGGTAAAGTTGGCCTGCGGCTGCTTCTTCATTACTTTGCCGAGAGCCATCAAGGCGTAAGCATTTTCTTGCGTGGTATACCAGCATCCTTGCGGATTGATCGCCTTGCTCAAGCTCTCCACCAACTTGGGAATCAGCGGGCTGGTGGGTTCGATTTCAGAGAGAACATCGAGCATGATCGCGCGCGCGCGAATCGGCGAGTTGAAGTTACCGCCGCTTTCCCATTCCTTTAGCGTGTCGGAAGCCAGGATGGTCTTGGGCATCAATTGTCGCGCATTCGCCAGATCACCCGCCATCGCTAGCGCGCCGATTAGTTGGAAGCGCGAATAATCCTTGAGTTGGCTGATGGCATTGTCCTTGAGATAGAAAAGCGTGCTGCGGTCGGGTTTGCCCGCGAGGGCGAGGACATAGTTGGCATAAACAGCCGACTGATATTCGTCGTACATCCCGGCGCGATAGTCGCGGGCAAAGCTCTGGAGCGCGCCGATCATGCGGTCGTAAACGCGGTCGGACACGGTGTAACCGGCCTTGCGCGCTTCAACGAGGAAATGTCCGGCGTAAATAGAACTCCAATTGTTCTGGAAGTTGCCTTGCGGCCAGTAGGAGAAAGCGCCGGAAGTCATTTGCAGGTTCGCGAGCTTCGTGATGCCTTCCTCTATATAGTAGTCGACGCTGTTCTTCTTAAACAGCTCCGGTTCGGCAAGACGCGCCAACTCATCGAAATAGAGCATCGGAAAAAGCTTGGATGTCGTTTGCTCGACACAACCGTGCGGATACCCGAGGAGATACTGCAAACTGCCGGCGAAACGGACTGTCGGGAATGACGAAGTTGACAATGTAAAATCAGTCGTGCCGACTATCCAGTCAGATGGGAATTTGAAGGTCGCCGGAGCCGCCGCAGTGGCGGAACCATTGCCGGAGAGCGTCACAAACGGAACCGGTGGCCTCAACGCCAGTTCCTCTTCCTGCGAAGCAGTCGCGCCGTTGCCACTGGCAGCAAGTTTGAACTGTACCTTGCCCATCGTTTCTTCGGCTTTGAGTTTGTAGTAGACCGGCAGTTCACGACCTGCAGAGACCTTGATGGAACGCGAGCCGCCATCGATGAGTTTAACAGGTCCGATGGCAGATAAATTAACAGTGAAGGTCGCATCAGCGCCGGTGCCGTTGTAGACACTTACCGGTATCGTCAGTTCATCGGTCGAACCGATAAATCGCGGAAACGTCGGCGTGAGCACTATCGGTTCACGCACAAAGAGATTCTTTTCCGCCTTGCCAAACTTGTCACCCGCGAAAGCGACCGCCATGACCCGAATCGAGCCGTTGAATTGCGGAACATCAAAACTGACCGTGCCGTTGCCTTGCGCATCAGTCTTGACCAGACCGCTCCAGAATGCAACCGGCGCAACGCGCGTGACAGAGATCGGCATTAGTCGTCGGCGAGCAGACGCGCCGAGATCACCGGAAGGAGATGAGACGCTGATTTCCGGCAGCACCACTCCATAGACGTCGTACGATTGCACCGAAAGCTGCTTCTTGCTGAAGAAAAAGCCGTGCGGATCGGGTGTCTGGAAATCGGTCAGTTGACAAATGCCTTCATCAACAGCGGCAATAGTGAGATAGGGTGTTCCCCGAGTTTGACCGGTGATTTTGAAATTGATGTTCAGCTTGGTCTTGGGTCTGATTTCGGTCGGCACTTGCAGTTCGACAGCGAGCTTGTTCTGGTCGGTATTAACTTTCAGCGGTACTGCGCCGAAAGCACGAACGTGCATGTCGCGGCCAAGTTTCTCGGTGGAACGAATTAGATGCGCGGATATATAGACGTTCGGTTTGTACAGATCACTGACCGGCAATGTTATCGTCGCCGTGTTCTCTTTCATCGTTATGACTCTGTACTCGAAAACCTTCTCGCGTTCGATGGTCAATAGCAGTTTGCCAGCGAAGGGAGCGCGAATTTGTACCTGCGCCATTTCGCCCGGGAGGTAGGAGTCTTTGTCAAGATCAAGTTCGATGCGGTCGGGGTGATCCATTGCCCAAGGGGCATAACCCCAGCCGGAGGCATAAAACCAAAGCGACGCCGAGGCGCCCGATTCAACATCGCGCGCCACAACCCGGTACTTGCCGTAGTCGTCGGGAGTAACTTTGAAACTGCCAACGCCTGCTGCGGACGTGACATTGAACTTCTCGGCGACGCCTTCGACCTCCTCAGAGACATAGCGATAACTATTATAACGTTCGTCGTATTTGAGGATGCTTTGCCAGTAGACGCGGGTGAAGGCAACTTCGACATTGCGGCCGGAGACGGCCTCGCCGGAAGGATTCACCGCAACGAATTCAATCTCAGTCGCAGCGCCGGGTTTGGCGTAGCCCTCTTGATTTTGGCGCAGGCCGATGTAATTGCCATAGGGGTGCACCACGATGTTCGCTGCGGCAGTCACACCGCGTCCCCCCGGTTCAAGCACCGTTACCAACGCCGTGCCTTTGATGGCAGACGGTGGCGCCAGGTCTTTGGGAATAGCGTAGTGATAGGCAAATCTGCCGTTGTCATCGAGCAGCGTGTCGGCGAGTTTTTCAGTCTGTCTGGTGAATGATTTCTTCTCGTCGCTGAACACAAATGACTTCCACTTGGGAGCGGTGAAAGTAAACGGCTCAAGCAGGATGTCTCCTTGCACGCGCCTGTTGGACGCGGGTGGCCCGAAAAGCGTAACGGCATCGACTGCAAGACTGACCTTGTCGCCAGAGGCGAAGTATTCGCGATCGGCGGCGACCTTGACCTTCATCCGGTCGGGCACAAATTCCTCGATGTTGAAGCTGGTTCGTCCGATTTCCTCGTTCTCACCGATTAGCATCGTGGCGAGATATTTGCCGGTGAGAAGATAGTCGGGAATGACAACATCGAAGCCGGTTGCGCCCTGATCGTTGAGCGTGGCCTTTTGCTCGAAGACTGTCTTGCCATCCGGACCGGTGACTTTGAAACGTGAGGGAAATGACGGCGGTACGGTCTGTTCGGCGCCGCGCACAACGGCTGCCAGATGCACGGTTTCGCCGGGGCGGTAAATGCCGCGTTCGGTATAGAGGAAAGCTTCAAGTCCACCGGATAGGTAGGGTTTCCCGTCAACTTCAAAGTCGGTCGTTGGAATCATGCGGCGCGTCAACTCAACAAAGGAAATGTCATTGCCGAGTGTGGCAATGATCACAAAGGGGCGAAAATCTCCGGCAGCGGTTTCGTAATTCTTGAAGACGGCAATACCGTCGCCGTCGGTTTTTGCGGTGGCGATGGTTTGATTGTTCTGGCTAACTAATTTCAATTCGGCATCCGCGATCGGTTTCAGGGTCGTCAACGAATTGACCCAGATCCAGAGATCATCCTTGGCCACCTTGGCGAGAATCCCGAGATCGGTCGCGACGACCCAGCGGGTCGAGTTGTTCCAGCGTTCGGTTGCCTGTCGTGCGGTAATCCTGTAGATACCGATGCGATTGTTGTCGAGGTAGTCCTTCACGTTAATTGGCGTGACAGTTTCCTCGTTCGTGCGATTGGCGACCACGACATCCTCTTGATGTACGAGTGAGCCGACTGCATTCAGATCGGAACGATAGCCGGAAGAGAATTCTCCTTCTTCGTCTTCCCAGTAATAACCCCAGTTGTGACCTTCGCGAGCGAGGTCGTGTAGATTGAGCAGGTAGGTCAGATTGTTGGCAAAGACCTTTTCGACTTCGACGGTCAGCTTGTCGACGTTGATGGTGGAGACACCGACATTGAGATTGCCGGTGCGATTCAAATAGAAACCATCACCGACAAAGCCAACTTGCGGCCGTATGTTTTCGCGAGCGAGAGCTACGGCGTTGGCGATGTCACGTTTGAGTTGGGAACCGTCGATCGCGCGGAGCCCTTTGCGTAGTTCGACCTGGTAAGTTGTCTTGGCGTCGAACTCGCCATGAAGATCAATGTAGTTATGAGAATATGTCAGCTTGTAACTGATAAACGGTTCGACCGAGACAAAAGGCGCCGCTGTCGTGCCGTTGATCGGAAGATTGAAGGCAATACGGATGGTCTGACGATTGGCCGATTCGCGCACCGGCAGTACGCTCTCGACTCGCAGTTCCTCGCGACCGGGAAGACTTACTGGTTTGGTGTAATCATCCGCCAGACCCGATTTGCCGCCGATCGGTTTCAGCCCTTTTACGATGCGAAGCTGCACCTGTTTTTCCTGCTCGCCACGTTTGGCGCCTTCAACCTTGAGCGCAAAGATCGCCGAGGGATTTTCGGTTTGGAGCGTAAACGGCAGTGAACCTCCCCCTTCGTACTGCACCGAAATGTGCTTCGCCACTTCCTTAGGATCGACTTCATAATTGAATTCAACGGATGCGAAGAGATTCGCCTGTTGATCGGACTCGGGCGTCAATTCATAAGTCAACCAGGCGCTATTCACGCGAAACGCCGGAGTATAGAATTCATACTCGCGGTCGCCCCGCAGAGCGTATCCATAATCGACCGCTATACGCGGGAGAATTTTGGCGGTGTAGCGAGTTGATGGCGCCAGCGCGACATCGGGATAGAATCGGAGTTTGTTGCGTGCGATCCATTCAAACTTGCCGGGAATCCTTGGGTCAAACTCCACCGGCGCGGTATCCAGACGTTTGTTTACCAGCGAGTCGTGTACCAAGTCTTTGGAAAACGACACAGTGAAGTTGGTTGTCTGCGGCACTTCGTTAGTAGGTGTAAAGAGTTCAACCTTGACGGCTTCACGGCTTTCCCGTGAAAGCAGAAGAATGCCGCCGACTACGATAATGACAGCCAGTAGCGCGATAATCAAGTAGGGCAGCGCATTGCCGCGCTGTCCGAGCGTGAAAAGTGATCGTAAACTGAAAGTGGGTGAGCGGCGCGCTTCACCGCCGACACCATGATCCGATTGGTGCATAATTCCTCCTCGGAATTGACCCTGAACCCAAGGTCAATATGCTTTGTTGCTGCAGATGATAATGCGGTCTTCACGAAAAGACCAAGCCATTTTGATTTCGAGAAAAGCGCAAGCGCAAAACAGGAAATCGACGCGCCGCCCTTTTATCCTCTGCAAGCCAATACATGGAAGTCAGGGTTTGGTGCAGTTTTTTTCAACGTTTGAATAGGAAGCTGCGAGAAATTATTTTCCTATCCAAGGCAGCAGACGTCCCGTGCGCAACATATAGTCAGAATACTCTGGATAAGTCAGCAACAGCAAGCGCTCTTCGTAACGAGCCTTGAGATAGACAAAGACTACGGCCAAGACTACATAGCCCAGCGCGACAAGACTGCCTCGCCAAATGGCAGCGCCGAGAAGCAGTAGAATTGCCGCGAGATACATTGGGTGACGCACATGAGCGTAGATTCCGCAGTCGACCAGTCTCATCTCGGTATTGGGTGAGGGGCCGATTCTGACTCTGACCGAGTGATTGATGGCGCGGTGCGAACGGACCGCGAATGCCACGATGATCGGGCTGAGCACGCACAAGATGATTCCGAACCAGGCAGGCAGCTGCGGATCGTGAGAGGGCGATATCAGGATCAACACAAGAATGAACCCGGCGAGGAGTGTCCATTGCCCCAGAACCCAGAGGCGGTCGACTTTAGTCATACGATTGTCTTCTCCACAAATGAAAAATCAGTGTTCGCGACAGACTCAAAAGGATTGATGTCGCCAACGGGAAATATACGACGAGATTCTTCCTCTTGATAAACAGATCGCCGGGAAGCTTGCCAAGCAGGGGATGCGGTCAACGAATATCAGTAGCAGGCTGACGGCGAAGATTATGATTCCCAAAACGACCAGAACGCGACTGAGCGAATGGAATTCCGACATTCTGTCAGTATTATACCAAGACAAAATCGTCGCGCAATCCCAAGATGGACACAAAAATGTTGTGGAATGCGGCGATAGGTTTATAATTGCTGAGAGTTGTTACCTTTTGAGGCGGGTGAATCGCACAAAGATCACCGGTGAGGATTGATGATCAATACAGCTAAGACAAGAGCAGCGCTGGTTTCGGTAGCATCCAATTCGGCCTTAGTAATACTAAAGCTGGTGATCGGAATACTTTCGGGATCAGTCAGTATCATCTCGGAGGCGATTCATTCCGCCAACGATCTGCTGGCGGCAATCATCGCCTTCTTCTCGGTGCGCATTTCCGACCGTCCGGCGGATCATGAGCACCCCTTCGGGCACGGCAAAGCCGAAAGCATCTCCGGTGTCGTCGAGGCCGCCCTGATTGTGTTCGCGGCGGTTTGGATTATGGTCGAGGCGGTGAAGAAGATCCTCTTGATTTACAACCACCAGGGAGGCGAATTGGAGCATCTCGGCTGGGGTACCGCTGTCATGGTGATTTCCGTGCTCCTGAACACACTTGTGGCGCGATATCTGTTCAAGGTCGCGAAGAGAGAAGACTCGGTTGCACTGGAGGCCGATGCCCAACATTTGTCTACCGATGTCTATACCTCATTAGGAGTAGCCGCGGGACTGGTTCTGGTCTGGATTACCGACTGGCATATTATCGACCCGATCGTGGCGATACTGGTGGCGATCCTGATCGGCAGCATCGGCTGGAAGTTGACAGTCAGCGCGGGACGGCATTTGATGGATAGCAGTCTGCCGGAATCCGAAGTTGCCGAGATCGAGAAGATCGTCAAGAACGAGCCCCGCGTTGTGTCGTGGCACCGCATGCGCACTCGCAAATCGGGAAGTCAACGCCATATTGATTTTCACATCGTAATGCCCGCCGAAGCGACTTTGGTCGAAGCGCACCACATTGCCGACGAACTGGAGAAACTGATTGCCCAACGTTTCGCGCACGCGAATGTGGTGATCCATGTTGATCCGTATGATGTGACGAAAGAAGCGAAGGGTTCAGGGGGATCTTAGACGGTGGGCAGCGAAAAGCACCAACGAGATGGGTTAAGCGGGCCACAGCTGCCCCGATTCTGACACTCCGCACACTCCCAAAACTCGCCACAGTCCTGCTCAATATCGCGGTCCGAGAAAACTCTCACAATACCCCTTGCTCGGTCGATATATAGGAATATATTGGCGGATTATCATAGGGGCATCCGTCAGGTGATGCACCCGCTTTCTTAACTCTTGTGAGGTTTACATGTCGGCAGACAAACTTGATAAAATTGTTGTGATCGGCGCCGGTACGATGGGGCAAGGGATCGCCCGCACCATCGCCGAAACCGGGACCGAAGTGATCCTGTGTGATCTGAACAGCGAGATACTCGAAAAATCGCTTCATCTGTTGTCGGACGCGCTGGATCGCGATATTGAGAAATGGGGCATAACCGCTTCGGAGAAGAAGGCCATTCTGGCGCGTATCAAGGCCAACTCTGATTGTTGTGAGTGCGTCAAGCACGCCAAAATGGTCATCGAGGCGATTCCTGAAAGCCGCGAAAACAAGCGCGAGCTATTCCGAAAGCTGGACGGCGTTTGCCCGCCGGAAACGATCTTCGTGTCGAACACATCCACGCTCTCCATCTCCGATCTGGCATCGGCAACCAATCGACCTGAAAAGGTAATTGGCATGCATTTCCTGAATCCGGTGCACAAGGTGCCGTTGGTCGAAATCGTGCGCGGTCTGCAGACTTCCGATGCGACCTACAAGTCAATCTATGACTTCGCCGGCAAGCTGAACAAAACGCCCGTGTCGGTGAATGAGTATCCGGGATTTGTTACCACGCGCATCATCGTGCCCTTCCTCAATGAGGCGATGCATGTACTCATGGAAGGAATCTGCAGCGCGGACGACATCGACATCGCGATGAAACTTGGTTTTGGGTTCAATATGGGGCCGCTGGCGCTGGCGGATTTGATGGGACTGGATGAGGTGATGAGCTGGATGGAGAATCTTTACGACGAGTTGGGGGAGGTTAAGTACAATCCCTGTCCGCTGTTGCGCAAAATGGTGCGCGCCGGACAACTGGGTGTCAAGACCGGCCAGGGATTCTTCAAATATGATCACGAAGGCAACAGGATATAGGAGGAGCCGAAAATGAAAATTTTAGTACTCAACTGCGGTTCCTCATCGGTCAAGTATCAACTGTTTGAGATGGAAACCCAGGCCTGTTTGGCGAAGGGGATGGTGTCGCGTATCGGGATGTCGGGCGCGGTCATTCAACACAAACCGCATGACAGACCCGAAGTCACGATGTCGGCTGAGATTCTCGATCACACGGTTGCGATCGAAAATGTTGTCGCGATTTTGCTTTCACCCAATCATGGCGTGATCAAAGACAAAAGCGAGATCGGCGCGGTAGGACATCGCGTCGTGCACGGTGGCGAACGTTTCACCGCATCCTGTCTGGTAACGCCGGAAATGATGATAGAACTGCGTAAGCTCATTGAGTTGGCGCCGCTGCACAATCCTCACAACATCCGCGGCATCAATGCAGCGTTCAATGGATTGCCAGGCGTGCCCAATATCGCCGTGTTTGACACAGCGTTTCATCATAAGATGCCGGACTATGCCTACATCTATCCGTTGCCGTATATTCTCTATAAGAAGTACCGCATCAGACGCTATGGCTTCCATGGCATGAATCATCACTTCGTCTCCAAACGTGCCGGCGAGATTCTTGGCAAACCGCGCGAGGAATTGAAGATCATCACCGCACACCTCGGCAACGGCGCATCAATTACCGCCGTCGATAAGGGAATATCGGTCGACACTTCGATGGGATTTACACCCTTGGAAGGATTGATGATGGGTACCCGTTGCGGTGACATCGATCCCGCAATCATTTTGCACATGATGGGGCGCGAAGAGCTGTCGCTGCATGAAGCCAACACAATGCTTAACAAGCATTCGGGTCTGGTGGGAGTCAGCGGCATTTCATCCGACATGCGCGAGATTCAAGAAGAGATGGACAACGGTGTCAAGTCGGCCAAGTTGGCGTTTGATATGTACACCTACCGAGTGAAGAAATACGTCGGCGCTTATGCCGCCGCAATGGGGGGTCTGGATGCGCTCGTGTTTTCCGCCGGAATCGGTGAAAACTCCTGGCAGGTGCGCGAGGCGGTTACCAAGGGTCTGGAATTCATGGGCATACATATCGATGTCGAACGTAATAAGAGTGCGCGCGGCAAAGAGGTTGTGATCTCGACCGACGCCTCCAAAGTCAAAGTGCTGGCAATCCCCGCCAATGAGGAATTGGTGATTGCCGCCGATGCGCTGGAAATCCTCCAGAAGGGTTCGACCAACTAGCTATTAGACCTCACATATTATGTTGAAGCTCCTCGTCTGAACGCAGGCGAGGGGTTGGTTTTTTCGGGGATAGGTCGACAGCGCTTTTGTTCCGACCTACCAAACTGACCGAGAAATGCTTAATTAGGTGGGGCGATCAACCAATTCTGTAGGTCAAGCCCCGAGCAGGCTTGACCTATGGAGTTGTTTCTTCCCGTAACTCCTTGCCTTCCCGAATATAACGGCTCCCCCTTTTGGGCTTGACAAAGCTGTAGAAACTGAATAGCATATCAAGCTATGGAAGTCCAATTGGATACCATAACGGCGGCGACGTCTGAGTTGACGCTTAAGGCGACGCCGGAACAGCTTAATCTCAAGCTTGATTTGGCGACTTTAGGGTCGGACGTGGTGTATAACCTGACGACTCGACGCATAGAGGATGAAGTGTTTCTGGATGGAACGCTGACGTTTACGATGAACTTAACTTGTGCCCGCTGTGTGGATGAATTCGCCACGCCCTTTCGGTTGCCGTTGCGTCTCGTGATTCAACTGGTGGTGGACGAGAGTCTGGTGCGGGAAGAGGATGCGGATAGCGAAGAATTCGTGGTGTTTCCGGAAGCGAAGAAAGCCTTTTCTCTGGATCAGCAGGTGCGCGATCTGATTGCCGTGGAATTGCCGATGAAGCCGTTGTGCCGGATTGACTGCCGGGGGCTTTGTCCCCAGTGCGGCGCCAATCTAAATGAGTCACCCTGTGGCTGCAAATCTAGCGGGCCCGATCCGCGCTGGGATGGACTAAGAAAGCTTTCTAACAATTGATATTGAACAACGTATTTTCGAGGGAGCCTTATGCCACTTCCAAAACGAAGACATTCTAAGCAACGCGGTCGCAAACGCCGCACACATTATGTAGCCAC
>CAIVAP010000166.1 GCA_903903945.1 uncultured bacterium
CCCAGAACCGTGAAAACGAGATAGGCCGCGAAATTTGCCAGCATCGCCTATCTCACCCGCTCCACCTGAGCATCAAAGAACTCTCGCCGGAAGGATAGTGCTTCATTCATCCCCGCAACTTTCACCGGACGCATTTCAATTGTCCTTGGGCGTTGGCCTTGATCACCGTGTCCACACAGGAAAAGAAGCCCATTACACAGGGCATTTTAAGCTGATAATATACCGATGAGCCGCGCTTTTCATCGTCGATGATGCCTGCTTCCCGTAGAATGGATAGATGCTTGGAGACTGTTGAGACGTCGGCGCCAATCAGTGCAGTTAATTCGCATACGCAATGTTCATGTTTGGCAAGGGTCTCGACTATAAAGAGACGGGTCGGATGGGCCATTGCCTTAATGATTCGCGCTTTGGCGTCAAGACGGTTTTGTGTTTTAGTATCCATTTGGCTCCGTAGTCAGTGTCTCCTATTTGGCAATATCGCCAAATCGCCAAATAAGTCAAGTCCTTTTCTTGACTTTTTCTGCCTCACATTGACGGAGTTAATTTTCTGATGTAGCTTGTTGTTGCCCCGTCAGTTAGCGACACCCCGCCTTTATCGTGAAGTACCGTCGTTGGAAGTAAAGAGAAACATTTACCAGCCCGATCAATACCGGCACTTCCACTAGAGGCCCGATCACGGCCGCAAACGCAACTCCCGAATTGATGCCAAACACCGCCACGGCCACGGCAATCGCCAATTCGAAGTTGTTGCTGGCAGCCGTAAACGAAAGTGTGGCCGAGCGCGGATAGTCAGCCTTGATCTTGTAGCTCATCCAGAAGCTGACGAGGAACATGATGACGAAGTAGATCAGGAGCGGAACCGCTATGCGCAACACATCGAGCGGAATCTGCACGATCATGTTACCTTTGAGACTGAACATCACCAGAATCGTGAACAACAGCGAGATCAACGTAATTGGGCTGATCCGCGGAATGAATGATCGCTCGTACCATTTTTTTCCCTTCGATTTGATTAGCACGAACCGCGTCAGCATGCCGGCTATAAAGGGAATCCCGAGATAGACAAAAACACTCTTGGCGATTTGCGCCATGCTGACTTCAACGACGCTCCCCTTCAAGCCAAACAGCGGCGGCAACACGGTAATGAAGATGTAGGCATAGACGCTGTAGAAGAAAACCTGGAAGACACTGTTAAAGGCGACCAGTCCCGCGGCATATTCCTTGTCGCCGCCGGCAAGGTCATTCCAGACGATCACCATGGCAATGCACCGCGCCAGGCCGATCATTATCAGCCCCACCATGTATTCCGGCCGGTGCGACAGAAACGTTATCGCCAGGAAGAACATCAGGATCGGGCCGATCACCCAGTTCTGCACCAAAGACACTAGCAGAATCCGCCAGTTGCGAAACACGTCCCCCATCTCCTCATATTTTACTTTAGCCAGCGGCGGATACATCATCAGGATCAACCCGACCGCGATCAGAATGTTGGTCGTGCCGACCTGAAAACGGTTGATAACCGACTCCACTCTGGGAACGAAATAGCCGGTGCCGACCCCGAACGCCATCGCCGCAAAAATCCAAAGCGTCAGATAGCGATCCAAAAACGACAGCTTCTTCGATACGCCGTCATGCTTGGTCATTGAGAGATTCCTTTTTCCAATGCCTCCGGCAACTGCTGCACGAATGCTTTGATCTCATCTCGCACTCGCCGGTAATGTGTTAGCGCTTCTTCTTCGGTTTTGGCACAGCGAGCCAGAAACGGCGGATCTTCAAAACCCATGTGAATCGATTTCACACCGCCGGCGAAAAATGGGCAGCGCTCGCGTGCGTTGTCACAGACAGTGATGACGTAGTCAAAATTCAGTCGACCCAAATCGCGAATATGCTTAGCTCGGCGTTTGGAGATATCAACGCCCACCTCGGCCATAACCTTTACCGCCCTGGCGCTCAATTCCTGTGGTTCCACGCCGGCTGAATAAGCATCGATCAGATCGCCTTTCAAGTGCCGCGCCCAGCCTTCCGCCATCTGGCTGCGGCAGGAATTGCCGGTGCAAAGAAACAGAACCCGCAATTTCCCTACATGCGACGACATAGAGCATCTGCGTCCATTTTGAGTATTTCCTTGAGGCGCTTACGATCATCCTTGATCTGCGGATCGTTGCAAAGAGTCTTCTCAAGCAACCTAATGTACTCGGCGGAGACGGTATTGGTGTTATGATCTGAGAGACGGTAGTAGATCCAGCGACCCACCTTGCGCATCTCTACCAAGCGGGCCTGTTTGAGGATTGACAAATGCTTGGAGACTGTTGATGGCGCCAGTTGCAGCAATTCGGTAATCTGGCAGACACAAAGCTCCTTGCCGTCCAGCGCAATCAACGCGCGGAGTCGATTAGCATCCGACAGTGCTTTGTGTATCTCCAGCACTTCCCGTAACCGACTATTCTTACGATCAAGCATTGTCCCATAAGTAATGATAACATCCGCGCAAGTCAAGCTACCAACCTCCCTTGATCAAGACGGAATGTTTTGGTTCCAAATTCAACTGCCGCCGGGCTGTGAGTTACCATGATGATGGTGCGACTCTCCTTCTGATTGAGATCCTTCAGAATCCTGAGAATCTCAAGCGACAGCTTGGGATCAAGGTTTCCGGTTGGCTCATCCGCCAGAATGACGTCAGGATCATTGGCCAGTGCGCGTGCAATCGCCACACGCTGCTGCTGACCAATCGACAACTCGCGCGGCAGAAAGTGCTGGCGACTTGACAACCCAAGCTGATCGAGTAGGTTCGCGGCGCGATTCTGTGGTTCTTCCTCCAAGTCCCTATTCAACAACATTGGTATCATTACGTTTTCTAATGCCGTAAGGTAGGGCACGAGATTAAATGTCTGCAGAACGAAACCGACGGTCCGGTTTCGGTATGCCGCGAGTTGATTAGAGGAATAGTCATATAGGCTGGCGCCTTTGACGCGGAGCGAGCCTGAAGTGGGATGGATGATGCCACCGAGAGTGAGAAGCAATGTGGTTTTGCCAGAGCCGGACCCCCCCGTTACCACGACAAAGCTCCCTTGAACGATCTCCATAGTGATTTTGTCGAGAGCATGTACTTCTTCGCCACGGTGCTGATAAATCTTGGTTAGGTTCTCAAGCGTAAACATCTTCAAGTCTCTTGCATGATTAGCGCCGGATCAAGTCTGGCCGCGCGGTATACCGGGTACCAGCTTCCTACCAACGCAATTGTACTCGCCACAATCAGCGACCAGAGCAGGTAGATCGGGATTGGCGAAATCGTAAGCCCTGCAAGTTGCGGACCGAGCACCATTGCTGCCAGCGTACCGAGCACATAGCCCAGCGTGCCACCGACAAGTCCCAGTATCAGGGATTTGGTAAGGAAGAGCCGGTAGATGCGACCGCGCGTAAATCCGATAGTGATTAGCGTTCCGATTTCCTTGCGACGCTCCTCGACGTTAGCCCACATATAGTTGCCTATTGCGATGGAACCGACGACAACGATGATCACCAGTAAAATCAGCGATACCTTTGACATTAGTTTGTTGGTCTCGATTTGGGTGTTCACGATGCTGTTGATGGTGATGATGCGCGTGTCCGGCAGAATGTTTCTCAGCTTGCCGAGTAACCCGTCAGAGATAGCGCTGCAGCATCCCATAATCTCAATGGCGCTGGTTTGCGATCCGGTGCCCAGCAATTGCTGTACACTGTGAAGGTGAGCGAAGATTCGGTTGTCGTCCACCGTTCCGGTCTCTGGTAACACGTGCGCTACCTTGAATTTCTTCCCTTCCAGAGTCACGCCGCCGCCCGTAGCGAGCTTGAGTCGTTCGGCAACCATGCTCCCTACCCACACGTCGGTAGCTGCCAGCGAGTCAATAGTCGCTCGTTTGAGACTTGGATCAAGTCGAGTTGTATCTGAAGGATTGCTCGAGGTAGCGCACGCGAGCTTCAAATCAGCAGCCATCAGTCCAGACGCTTGCCAGATTGGTTTGGACGCCAATTCATTGCTCGGCATGATCCCCGTTAGCACTATGGGATAGCCCGACACCTTTATGCGACGACTTAATTTCGGAGAGAGGTTGTCAACCCCGGGTAGCATTGAAGTGGCAATCCGCTCAACGTATTCTTCCGGGAAAGTCGGAGCGTCTATGTCGGCGGAGTAGTAATCATCCACCGAAGTCGCTTGCGGCAGCACGAGGATATTCGCCCCCAGGAGGTCGAGCTTTTTCTTGACTACTTCCTTGGAGACACTGGTTACCGATTCAATACCGATAATGACTGCAATGCCAAGGGTGATTGTGAGCAGACCTGATATAAGTCTCGACTTCCGTTGCCAAATTTCTCTCCAGATAACGGTAGTGAAGCTGAATTTTGAGTTCATTGGCGGCTCGGCTACTTCTTCTTTGGACTGCAGGAGCTGCTGCTACCGCCTCCGCAACACCCACCAGCCTTCTTGGTGGCCGCTTGGACGAGATTGCCGACCTCAACTGCTCCCGCGAACGATCCGGTCACCTGTCCCTGAGCATTGACAACTACAGTCACCGGTTCTTTTGATTGTGGGTTGATTTTCAGCTCATTGAGGAATGGGAGTTCGTCGTCGTCGTCGAGATTGATGCTTATTGACGTGCATTTACCTTGCATTTGGCTGCAGGCGGCGGCACAGGCGCTGGACATGCTCGTTTCTTTGGGCATCTTCTTACTGGCTGCGGTAATGAGAACGGATTGACCGTCCTGTACTGCCTTCAAAACCTCGGCCTTCTTGGCAGTGGGTACCATCTTGACCAACTGCTCCGAGGTGACGCTGGCCGCCGGGAGTCCGCCGGCGATGGCGCCATTACGAGCGATGACCAGTATCAATGGGACTGGTGCAGCAGTGAGGCGATACTTCGTCACCAGAGTCGCATTGGCCTGATCGACACGATTAAGCTCAATCACGGTCGATTTTCTTACCTGCTCGCCTGCTGTGCGAGCCATCTCCCTGGCTGCTTCGGTGCCGCTAACAGTGGGCTCGGTGACCAGGAGAAACACGGTTTTGCCCTTGCTCGCCGCTTGCTCCAACTCCTCTGCGGTTGTTGCGAGAAGTTGTGTCGACGTGAGGGCGACAAACATGCAGATTCCTACGAGACGAAAGAAAAGCATAAATTCTCCCTACGGTTGGTGGATCAAGTAATTGTAGTAATCATTATCAAGCACTTGTTTCGTTCTCTGTCGTCAATTTGAACACCGGTCATATGCTCTATTCTACCATTGGGGAATGCCGGCGTTCCATATTTCGTTACTTGGCGAAATATAATAATGGGAGCGTCTTATGTCAAGGGTTTTCTGCAATCCTCCTGCCAATAGGCAATTCTGCTACCCCGCATTATTCATAGACTGTTTTTGCTGGTGTGTTGAGGAGGGTTTTGTTGGTATCTGAGGTGCGGCAACAGGATCGACAGGTGGAATGGGGGTGAAAGAGATTGGTTAATGGGACTGTTGCAAAATGAGGTTTTCATTGATTGTGGATTATTATGTGGGGTATATTGGGGGGAATGAGTTTAAGGAAGCTGGAGCGACCGGTGAGTTTGATAGTACCGACGATTGACGAACTGGTAGTTCTGGATCATGCGTATCAACCGCTGTTGCGGGTGTTAGATTTTGGCAAGTTGACGCGTCCGCTGGGAAATTCGTGGTTCTGAGCTTCCGATTGGAATAAATCGCTTGACAGATGGTATTCAAGGGTGATAGCATTAAGCGGCAGGGATATCGCCAGGACGAGATGAGGTTTGCCGCATCCGTCATCCCACCGAGCGACCATTAGTTACATCGAGCATACGGGACACGTGTGTAAAACAACACCTGTGTCTTGATGAGGTGAACCACAGCAATAGAATTCCGTAATCGAGATTGCGAGAATAGCGAAGAGAAACGAGCATCTTTGAACGAAAGAAGGTTTCCATGAGTAGATTATGCGCCGCATTGGCAGGCATAGTCGCTTGCAGCGTCCTAATGTCACATTCTGGATATGCAGCCCAACCGATGGGGAGCGACAGTGCCCAACGAGCAACCTTCGACCACGACATGATGAGGCCAATCGAGGTAGTCAAGATCAGCGTTGACACGGTTGGTTTGGGCTTAGCTTCGAAAGTATCAATCAATGTTCAGTGCAGGCCCAAGCGAGTGAAGAACGTGACGGCCAGAATCGTTCCGGACAGCGGTTACGAAATCGTCCAGCAACCGCAGGAGATGTATAATGAACCGGATACCGAGACGGTCGTATTCACAGCAATGATCCGCGCTACCGCTCGCGGCATCTGGAAAGTCGGGATGGCAACATCAGGCATTTGTTGTGACACCACCAAAAGGACCACGTTCCTCTCAGATTTCTTCATTCAAATCAGCGACACACTGAATCGTACTATGACATTTGTTGAACGGATGCATCTGATACCGCCGCTTGGGAACGTGCCACCGCAGTCCAACCGTGACTCAATCACGATATTGCCGCCATTGCCGGCAGGACCTCGCGCCAAGCCGCACATCCCCGATAGCCTTCTGCAGAAGCGTAACCAGAAAGGAAAACGCTCGGGAACGTTCAACATTAACGGGTGCCTGCTCTACCACGATGCTCGCGATCCGCAAGGTTCGTACAGGCCGGCCGTCAATTGTGACGTCGAAGTCTGGAATGACGGCCTATTTGACACGCCCCCGTCGGCAGATGTCTTGCTGGGGACTGAGACTACTAACTGGGACGGAAGTTTCTCACTATATTGGCTGGACAATTCAGAAAGTTAATCCCTGCAGTTCTAACGTAGTCGCTTACTTTGCGGTGATGACGGCGAATGCCTCGGACTCTCAGACGCTGTCAGAGGTTTGTCCGGATGCGGGGGTAAGTGAGGCTCGAAAAGCGGAGAACCAGCCGCAAAAAGAACCCGCCAAACTGCAAAATCTCCTAACCTGACAACCACCCAGACCCACTGCATACCCATTTCCCGTAAAATCACCGTCTTGCAGCAGTCCCATGATCACTGTTGCTTCTGCGCCGTGAAAATGGGCGGAGACCGGGATTTCCTGCCCGCTGGAGCAAGCGCGGAGAGAAATCGCTTGCCAGTGGCGCCCAGTTGGTGTATCCTTTGGCTCGCAAGAACCGTATACAAGGGCATTGATCTTAGGGCACAAAGCCTTTGGAGGTGTGATGAAAGATAAGCTCAAAGAATGTATCGAATGGTTGCGCGGCAAGGGTGTAACGTACGCGGACTGTCGGTACATTCGCAAAGAAAACGAGGCGATTCGAGTCTCGGACAGCGTTGTCGATTCGCTGTCGCGCAACATCGATGTCGGAGTTGGTATGCGCGTGTTGGCGAACGGCTGCTGGGGGTTTGCGGCGACCGCCATCTTGACGCCTGCCGAACTGATGAAGACGGCCAATCAGGCGCTGCAAGTCGCCAAGGCTTCGGCAGTGACAAAGCACGATCCCGTGGTGCTCGCCGAGCAGGAACCGTTTGTCGACTTCTATCAGTCACCATGCGTTAGGGACCCGTTCGCGGTCTCCACAGATGAGAAGATCGGGCTGCTCGTGAAGGTGACCGACGTTTTGAAGAAGGCCAAGAAAATCAAGTCAGCAGAAGCTGCGATGAATTTCTTCAAGACAAGTAAGCTATTTCTGTCGTCCGAAGGCGCGGATATCGAGCAGGAGATTGTCGAGTCCGGCGCCGGCTACCATGCGGTGGCTTTCGACGGAAAGGAAGCGCAGACCCGTTCCTACCCCAACTCTCAGGGGGGTGATTTCGCTACGCGAGGATGGGAATTTGTCGAGGAGATGCAACTGCTCAATCATGCGGAGCGAGTGCGCGAAGAAGCAGTCGCGCTGCTGCAGGCGGCTCCGTGCCCGGATGAAGTGACGACGATTATCATCTGCGGAGCGCAAATGGCGCTGCAGGTTCATGAATCATGCGGACATCCGATCGAACTTGATCGGGTGCTCGGCACGGAGATTTCGTTTGCCGGCGGTTCGTTTCTATCGCTTGACAAGCTGGGCAAGCTCAAATACGGATCGGATATCGTCAACATCAATGCCGATGCCACGATACCGGGTGCACTTGGCAGTTTCGGATACGACGACGAAGGAGTCAAAGCGCAGCGAACGCCGATTGTTGAGCGCGGGTTGTTTGTCGGCTATCTGACCGGCAGAGATACAGCGCCGGTGATCAAACAACGCTCCAACGGAGCGATGCGCGCCGATGGCTGGAATCGCATTCCGATTATCCGCATGACCAATATCAACCTGGAACCCGGGGAGTGGACACTTGCCAATCTGATCGCGGATACCGAGCGTGGCATATTCATGGATTTCAACAAGAGCTGGTCGATTGATGACAAGCGGTTGAATTTCCAGTTTGGCGTGGAGTGCGCGTGGGAAATCAAGAACGGCAAGTTGGGACAGATGTATAAAAATGCGACCTACACCGGAATAACGCCGGAGTTCTGGAATTCGTGTGATGCAATTTGCAACCGAGACCACTGGCGGGTATGGGGTGTTGCCAACTGTGGCAAGGGTGAACCGATGCAGTCGATGCACGTGGCGCACGGCACGGCGCCGGCGCGTTTTCGCAATGTCAAGGTGGGGGTGAGTAAATGATCGGAAGAGAGAAACTGCTAAAGAAGCTCGAGTCGGTCCTGGCACACTCCACTGCCGATCAGACGGAGATCGTTTATATTGGCGACGAATTCGGACTCACCCGTTTCGCGAATTCGTTCATCCATCAGAATGTGTACGAGAATAACTGCCGGGTACTTTTCCGGTCGGTGTTGGGAAAGCGCGTTGGCGTGGCGTCTACCAATTCGTTGGTTGATGCTGATCTTAAGCAGACGCTCGATAATTCGATCGAGATCGCGCGCAGCCAGGCGGAGAATCCGAAGTTTCCGGGATTACCGAAGGCAGGAAAGTACAAACAATTGACAACATTCGACAAAGCAACTGCCCGCTGTACGCCGATGTTGCGCGCTAAGACGGTGCAGAAGGTGATTGCCGAAGCAACCAGAAATGGTTTCACCATAGCCGGAGCTTATTCGACCTCCAGCGGTGAGATCGCCATTGTTAATTCGCGGGGCGTGCGCGCGTACCAGCCGATAACCGCGGCAGCGATCAATATGGTCACGATGTCAGACACGTCATCGGGATATGCCTCGGTAGTCTCGCGCCGGATTTCCGACATCGATTTCAAAGCGCTGGCCAAGACCGCTGTGGAGAAATGCAAATTGTCGCAGAATCCGCAGGCGCTGGAACCGGGTGAATATGAAGTCATCTTAGAACCGGCCGCGGTGGCGGAAGTGATGGAGTGGCTGAACTACACCGGATTTGGTTCCAAATCGTTCCAGCAGGGAACATCATTTCTCGCCGGTCGCATCGGACGCAAGATCACGTCGGAGAAGATAACGATCTACGACAATGCGCTTGATCCCAAGGCAATTGCCTTCCCCTTCGATTTTGAAGGTGTGCCCAAGAAGAAGGTGATGCTGATTGATAAGGGTGTCGCCAAAGGCGTCGTCTATGACAGCATGGCAGCGATCAAGGGCAAGACCAAATCTACCGGCCATGCGCTTCCGGCGACTGATTCGGCAGCAGGCGCGTTTGGTCTCAACATTGTCGTAGCGCCGGGCAAAACACCAAGAGCAAAGATGATCTCCGGTGTCAAGCGCGGGATACTGGTGACGCGCTTTCACTACATCAACGGTTTGATTGACACACGCAATTCGATTTTGACGGGTATGACACGTGACGGCACGTTCTTGATCGAGAATGGTGAGATCAAGTACGGTATCAAAAACTTGCGCTTCACCGATTCGATGATGCGCGCTTTCAAGTCGACTGTCGCGGTCTCGAAAGAATCGCAACTAGTGGGCTCTGGGGGAAATTCGGTGGGCTGTGACTCGGTTCCGACAATCCATCTCGGTTCGTTCAAGTTCTCCGGCAAAACGGAGTTTTGATGAAAACACTTCAAGC
>CAIVAP010000167.1 GCA_903903945.1 uncultured bacterium
AGATACAGATCGGGACCGATTAAATCGCCCTCTGTGGCGATGCCTCCCGTTGTTTGCCCGTGTTCAAGACCCCACAACTCCTTGCTTGCATCGAGCTTTGAAAGATTCGCAATGCAAGCCTGCATTTGCGTATACGCCCGATGTTTGATAAAATTCGGGATTGCGATCGCAGCCAGCATGGCGATGATCGCAATGACAATCATAATTTCGACCAACGTAAACGCGCGTTGGCCCGCATTATCACCCACATCGAGAATCGTCGCGAGAATTATCGGCAGTTGTTAGCCGCCGTCTCGCGACTGCCACACCAGGGGTATCGTATTGGTATAACCGGTCCACCGGGCTCCGGCAAGTCGACGCTGGTAGATGCGTTGGTGTTGCGCTATGTCCGGCAGGGACTCAAAGTTGGCGTGATCGCGATCGATCCATCCTCGCCATTTACCGGCGGTGCATTGCTTGGTGATCGCATCCGTATGCAGCATCTGGCCAATCGCGACAGTGTTTTCATTCGCAGTATGGCATCTCGCGGCGAATCGGGCGGATTGGCGGCGGCGACACGCGATGTAACCAAAGTGCTCGATGCCTTTGGCATGGATCTGATCATCATCGAAACCGTGGGCATCGGACAGATTGAGTTGGACATTGTGGACGCCTGCGACAGTGTTGTCGTCGTCTTGGTTCCGGAATCGGGGGACATGATTCAGACGATGAAAGCCGGTCTGATGGAAATTGCGGACATATTCTGCGTGAACAAAATTGATCGTCCCGGCGCCGATCGATTGCTCAGCATCCTCAATAGCATGATTCATGAGCGACAGACGGCAAGCAGTGTGGAAATCCGCGCCGTTGGAACAAACGGCATGAACGGAGAGGGTGTAGATAGTTTGGCCGAGGCGATTGAGAAACATCGTGGTTTGATCACTGCCGACGGCGAGTTGGAGCGGCGAAGAGGCAGCCAACTCAAGGCAGAGATTGTTCACGCCGTACGTGATCGGGTGGTTAGACAGTTGGAAGAGATAATCGATTTCGACGGCCAATTCGAGAATGTTAGCCGGCAAGTAGCCAGAGGCGAATTGGATTTGTACAGCGCCGCGGATATGATCTACGACCGCTACTTTCGCAAGTAGCGCTGCGGCAGCCGTGCCGATCAAGTCAGCCGCCGCAAGGCGCTGACATACAAATCGTTGCTTAGGAAGGAACACAACAGATGGCAGAAATCCGAAATCAAGCAGAGATATCTGAGCAGCAGCTTTCCGAGGCGCTGAAAAAAGCGTACGCAGAATGGAAGGCGGCCGCGGATGCTACGACGAACAAAAACAAGAAATATGTCACTGTCTCCTCGGAGCAGGTCGATCCCCTGTATACTCCCGCAGACACGAAAGGCATTGATTTTCTGCATGATGTTGGATTCCCGGGTGAATACCCATACACACGCGGTGTACATCCGTCGATGTATCGCGGCAAACCTTGGACAATGCGGCAGTTTTCCGGCATGGGGACACCCGAACAGACAAATCAGCGTTATCACTTCTTGTTGAGCCAGGGGCAGCACGGGCTATCGGTAGCGTTCGATCTGCCGACGCTGATGGGATATGATTCGGATCATGAAAGATCACTGGGAGAAGTCGGCAAGTGCGGTGTGGCGGTCGATACGCTGTTGGATATGGAGAAGATATTCAAAGGCATTGATCTCGCCAAAATCTCAACGTCGATGACGATCAACGCTCCTGCGTCGGTGCTGCTGGCGATGTATATTGTGGTCGCCGAAAAACAGGGAGTGCCACCCGAGAAGTTGCGCGGAACGCTGCAGAATGATATTCTCAAAGAATACATCGCGCAGAAGGAGTGGATTTATCCCCCCGAACCGTCGGTCAAACTGATTGTCGACACGATCGAATTCGGCACGAAACAGATGCCGCTGTGGAATACGATTTCCATTTCCGGCTATCATATTCGGGAAGCAGGCGCAACGGCTGTCCAAGAATTGGCATTTACGTTGGCGGATGGGTTCACATACATTGAGAAGTCAATCGAGCGCGGGCTGGATGTTGACGAATTCGCGCCACGGCTATCGTTCTTCTTCAACGCGCATATGGATTTCTTTGAAGAGATTGCCAAGTATCGCGCGGCGCGGCGAATCTATGCCAAGCGGATGCGTTACAAATACGGCGCCAAGAGTGAGCGGTCGTGGATGCTGCGGTTCCACACACAGACCGCCGGATGCTCGCTCAACGCGCAACAGCCGGAGTTAAATCTGATTCGCACGGCGTACGAAGCGATGTCGGCGGTGCTTGGCGGCACGCAGTCGCTGCACACCAATTCGATGGATGAGACATTGGCATTGCCATCGGCCAAGGCAGCGCTGCTGGCATTACGCACGCAGCAGATCTTGGCGGAAGAGACTGGAGTGATTAATACCATCGATCCATTGGCGGGGTCATACTACGTTGAGGCAATGACGAATCGCATGGAAGCGGAGTGCGAGGCGTATTTCGCGGAAATTGATCGTCGCGGTGGCGTGATGAGCTGTATCGAAGAGGGTTTTCTGCAACGTGAGATCGCCAAGGCGGCATACACATACCAACGAGAGATCGACAACAAAGAGCGGATCATCGTCGGCGTGAATGGTTACGTGCTGGAAAATGAACGGATCGATATTCCGATTCTGAAAATCGATGAATCAGTGGCAGAGTCGCAGTTGCAGTCGATTAAGAAAGCCAAATCGATTCGCGACCGGGACAAAGTTACGCGAACCCTGAATGACTTGCGGCAGGCGTGTCGGGACAACAAAAACACGATGCCGTTCATCATCGATTGCGTGCGACAGTATACAACGATGGGGGAGATTTGTGACGCGATGAAGGATGTGTATGGAGAGTATATTGAACCACCGAATTTTTAGGTGACTTCGACTAGAGCGCGGAGACCACGTCCCATGTGTGCGCTGAAGTTGGAATAAAACTGTGTGAGCAGAGAGATATATGAGTGACAAAATCAGAATTCTGTTGGCTAAAGCCGGTCTGGATGGCCACGATCGGGGAATTAAGGTTATCGCGGCGGCGTTTCGCGATGCCGGATTTGAAGTTATTTACACCGGGTTGCGCCAGACGCCGGAGATGATTGTGGATGCCGCTTTGCAGGAAGACGTCGACGCCGTCGGAGTGTCGATTCTGTCCGGTGCGCACATGACACTTTTTCCGGCGATCCGCAAATTGATGGAAGACCGCAATTGCGCCGATATGATCTTGTTCGGCGGCGGCATCATGTCAGAAGACGAGATCACCGAACTGGGGCGCAAAGGGGTGAGCAAGCTGTATGGGCCGGGCACTTCGACAATTGAAATCGTCGAATACATCAAGGGCGCGGTAGCGAAGAAACGGGCGGGCGAGAAGCTGGTGTAAGGCGAGCGGCGTTCGCCCGAAGCTGCGATCATTTCTTGGCTCTTGACAACTCGGTCGCAACAGATAACTTAGACAAAAAGCACTTTTTCGGTAGAATGGCAGACAACCGTTGAACAACTCTCCACAGCCGTCTGGCAACATCATTATCACCAACAACTTTCCGCGCAAGCTGGCGCTGATCTATAAACGATTTCATGTAGAGGCGTGCAAAGACGACAAACGCCAGGCCATCACGGAGCTAAATACCTTTGTCGAGCAGACGCTGAAGTTCCTTGTTATCTATCTTTCAGTAGAAAGATTGGCATTCATAGGTGCGAACGCGCGTGAGCACCAAATTGCTTTCAGGAACTACCTGCTCCGCAGACCTACAATAGGCAAGAGTATTGAGTACTTGAAATCTTTCAAGGGCGACTCGGAAACGGGTCTTCTGTACAAATCGTTCCTGCCTGCTCCGCGCTCCCGATTTCTGGACGCGGTTGGTTCTTTCAATACCGACTACAGCCACAAGCGGCATGGCGGGAGCTTGGACGAAGAATCCGCCCTTGCTCTTTTCGACAAACACGCTGAATCTCTCACAAAAGCAGCAGAGAACCTGCGACCCTTCAAAGAGTTCACGCTGATGGGAACATCCAACGAAGGCCGCAAAATCTCGCTTTGCGGGGTTTCGTCCATGCCAGCCGAACCTCAAAACGATTCCGCCGCGATCAACCACAACGGTTCCGAGTATCTTTCACTATGGCCATTCATCCTGATCGATTCGTCGAGCCATACGGTTGCGCTGAATCTGAATGACATCTCGCGAACTGAAGATGGTAGCAAACGTGCCATCTACGTTGGGGCTTCGACCAACGAAACGCACGACCTGGCGATGTCAGACAAGGACGAACTTGCAAAACGAATCTTCACTGCACTTAATTACAAACTAGGAGACCTCGTAGATGGTCCAGAAATAACTCCTCTCGATACATTCTCAGATTACGAGGAAAAGATTCGCGACTTTTCAGGCAGACGCTGGCTCTTTGACGACATCAAGACCTTCATCCAGACATCCGGCCAATCGTTGTTTCTGATTGTCGGACAGCCGGGCACAGGCAAGTCAACTTTCATGAAGAAATTTCCTCAGTTGCGTGACGAGTGTGAAGCGGCGGATTTGGATCTTTCGGTTTCAGCCCAGTTCTTCTTCACTCATGACAGGATGGACCGATACACGGTCGAGCGCTGTCTGCACCATATCTTAGCAGAGTTGGAAAAGAAGACTGGCATTAAGCTTCGCTCAAAGAGTGAGGACGAACCGCACTCAGAGCCGGAGAGGATTCTCTACCGCTTAGAACAGTTCTTCGCACAGATTCAACGGGACGACGAGAGCTACAAATACCTGCCGATTCCCATCTTCATTGATGGCGTCGATGAACTAAAACCGGGGGAAATCAAACCGTTCGTGGAAGCCGTCAATTCGCTGCGGGAGATTCCTAACATCAAGTTAGTTATCACCAGCCGCCCTATCGACGAGCTGCAGAATCTTCACAAACCCAATCAACGCCTGCAACTTGAGAAAGACGCGCGCCACCACGATGACCTGTTCAACTATGCCCAGTTTCGGCTTGCAGTCCTTGGCTGGGAGGACCAGTTCGTTAGGGAACTAATCGAAAAGACGGACGGTATCTTTCTCTATCTGACCTGCGTCATCAATGATGTTCGAAACGAATTGATGACCAAAGAAGAGATCGGTAGTCTCCCTTCCGGACTGGAAGGATACTACGAGTCTATTCTGAAGCACCGAATGCCGGCGCGATTTGCCGCTCACGGAATCGACTGGGAAGACGTCGGGTTTAGGATTCTAAAGCTTATATGCGTAGCAGGAAGGAGTCTGAGCCGCCGAGAACTGGCTCATTTTTGCGGACAGGATATGCAGCATGTTGCCAGACCTCTTGACCTGCTGAGAGAACTGTTGCGATTTGACAACAAGCCGGGCGAAGTGGATTTCTTTCATTTGTCATTGAGGGACTACATAGCCAAGCATTATGAAGAGGAGTTGGAGAACGCGCACAAGCTCATTGTGAATTTCTACAGGAGAGCTTTGGAGAAGCGCCGGTCGGGCCAACTTGACGACTACTTCCATCGCTACATTCAAGAGCATATCAAGGCGGCCGGAGCATTTGATGTCTTTGAGGAATTCATACGCAATCCGGACTTCCACCGACAGCGGGTTGAATGGTTCGTAACCCCGTGTGAAAACCCGGAAATTGATCCCGAGTGGGGATACGGGTATCAGTTGGCCAACGGGAGCCGGAATGACCGTTTTGATTTGTTCTACAGCGAGTATCTTAAGGCGCTTCCCCTGCGCTCGATGAAAGACCTGCGGCAGTTTCTGTTGCGGATTGTTCAATACTACCCAGTGTTGTATGCCCATTCGATCATTCCGAATCTGCCCTATGACGTCGCGGATCACGACGTGGGAACGGCCAGTGCGCAAACGTTGCACCTGCTCCCACTTCTGGCGGCGTTGTATCCGCATTTTCTCTATACCTATGCTGTTTCGGTTCGTTCTCTCTGGTTAGGGGCGCTGGCAAAGCTGACCCTGTTCGATTTTGGTCACGGACAGTATCGGCCCTCGGATACGGACTTGGATGTCCTGCGCCGGTATCTACGGGACGACAGAGACTGGGGCGAATGGATCCACGGCGAACGTCCGCCATCGGAGTGTCAACGCACTCTGCTTCTGTATCTGACTGGACTATCTGATAAAGCAATAAAACTGTTGTTTCCGGATAGCGATTCGGAGAACAAGGACGACGCGTTGCCTCTCGGCGAACGTGACTACGACCGGGATGTGCGGTATCCTCGATCAATTGCAGAATACCGCCGGTGTGTTGAAAGAGTATTCGAAGGATCAGTGCCCATCACACTTAAGTATCTTCACGATTGCGGCCCGAAGGACATCGAACTCTATAACCAATTGCATAGCCGAATTCGGGAGGTTATCCAATCATCGAAGGAGGATGCGGTAAAGATTCTCTCGGAAGCTGTTTCCAGCAAGAAGCGAGCAATCTATCTCGCATTGGTTGAGGAGTTTCTTCCCGAACTGAAAAACGAACTGTCCGGACTGAAATCTCGGAGCGATCTCCTCGAGGCATATAGAGACTACCTGAACAATGAACTGGACTCCATTTCGGATGAAATGCTGTGTGGTGGGGACAATGTTGACGGTCTTGAAGTATTGATATTCTTTGAAAGGGTTCTCGAATTCCTTTTGGACAACGTTCCAGACCAATTGCTTGCATGTCTTATTCGGGGTCTTCAGCCGAGAGACGACGAGCATAAGTTACTCCCTGAGGAGAGTCCTTCTCGCTATCATTCACTTCCTACATTGGCTCTTCTCGATTCGACGTTCGTTTATCAGCGCCTTCTGCGTTGCAATGAAGCGAAATACTATGGGTTTAAGGACGCCGCGCTTAAGGCATGGCAATTGCGCGAATTTCATTTGCACAATGAGACTTTAAAAATAGTAGCGATAGCGAAAAGAATCCGTGGAATCGCCATCGAGGAAGTCTCGGAACCGCTCCGGCCGTTTCCTCTCAAGGTCGAATATGGAGCCAACGTGTGTCGTGAACGTCTCTGTGCGAGCGAGGATCAGTTCGCGGATGATCCATTTGACAGAGCTACGACTGACAATGACAAGGAAATAGCACTCAGAATCGTTCACGGTAATGCCAGCGATGCGCTGTTACCGACTATACTTCAGGACGAGCTTCGTGATTTGGTGACGAAAGGAATCAAATTGGGTCTCGACTTGGACAAGGTGCTCAACCGGATGCTCAGTGTTATCCGGGAATGCTTGCCGGAGTTATGATTTGGCGCTGTTCCTCATGTCAGTTCCTTTTCGCTAGTAGCACGGCTATTCCACATTTACGCTGACACGCAAAAGTCCTTATTTTGCAGTTGATTTCCCTGCGCGTTCCGCATACATTTGCGGCAATGAACTTAGCTTAATTGTTAGGAGACAATATGGTTTACAACGTTTCAGATGCTCAGCAGCCGGTTCGAGATATGATGAAGGAAATCGGCCCGAAATTGGAGGAGATGGGACGAGTGCATGATCGGCAGCCGGATGCTTTTGCGCACGACATCTTTCAGTTTATCGCCGGCAAAGGGCTGGTCGGTTACACCATGCCCAAGGAACTGGGGGGTGGTGGTCGTACGGGGTTGGAATATGCGACTCTGATCGAGGAAATCGCATACTACGATGCTCCTTCTTCGCTGTTGGCTGCAGTCAGCCAGCTTGCCTGTGATCCGATTATCCATCACGCCAATGACGAACAGAAGAAGAAATACATTCCGCCGTCGGCTTCTGGCAAATGGATACCCGCGTTTGCGTTGACCGAGCCGAATGCCGGTTCCGATGCCGCTAATCAATCGACAGTGGCGACGGTGGATGGCGATCATTTTGTCATCAACGGCGAAAAGATTTTCATCATGCATGGCGATGTCTGTGACTTTGCCGTCGTGTTCTGCAAAATTCAGGAGGGGGACTCGCGTGACAAGGTGTCGGCGATACTGGTTCCCGGCGATGCGCCCGGTTTCAAGAAGGCGACCCTGATGCAAAAGATGGGCATGAAATACGCCACCACCGGCAGACTGTGGTTCAGCAATGTGAGAGTGCCGAAGTCGAACCTGATGGGAGAAGTTGGCAAAGGATTTAAGTATGCCATGCAGACTCTGGATGGTGCGCGCATCGGTATCGCGGCACAGTCGACCGGTATGGCTCGACGCGCTCTGGATGAGTCGATCAAGTATGCTAAGACCCGTCAAGCATTCGGCGCGCCGATTGCCAAACTGCAGGCGATACAGTGGATGATTGCCGATATGGCGACGAAAGTGGCGGCAGCAAGTCTGATGACCTACAAAGCTGCACAATTGCAGGATGCTGGAACCAAATTTGGTTTGGAAGCGGCTCAAGCCAAGCTGTTTGCTTCCGAAGCGGCGAATTTCTGCTGTGATCGCGCCATGCAAATTCACGGCGGTTATGGCTATATCGGTGAATTCTCAATGATCGAGAAGCTTTATCGCGACCAGCGCGTGTCGGAGATTTACGAGGGGACATCTGAAGTCCAACGTCTCGTGATCGCCGCCAATTATCTGCGCGGTTGACAGACACAATGACTTTCGCGGCGTACCCAAAGGTGCGCCGTTACGGAAATTGGGTATGTTAAAGCTCGGTGAATTCGAAGTCCACTGCATCGTTGAAAATCGATTCTATCTCGATGCCGGTTCGGTGTATGGGATCGTTCCCAAGACAATCTGGAGCAAGTTGCAGCAAGCGGACGACGATAATCTGTTGCCGTTTGATATCAATGTCTTTCTGGTCAGAGCGCATGGCAAAAACATCCTTCTGGACTCGGGCCTCGGCGATTTTCTACTGGACAAGCAACGCAAGCTTTACGGCTGCGAGCAACCGTCCAATCTGATTCCGGGACTGGCAGCGCTTGGCTTGCTGCCGAACGATATCGACTATGTAGTGCTATCGCATCTGCATTGGGATCATGCGGGGGGATGTATTAAGCAGGTTGATGGTCGGCCGAAGGTAGTCTTTCCCAATGCGCGGCATGTTGTTCATCAAGACGAATGGGAGGATGCTAATCACCCCGATGAGCGGACTATCGGAGTGTATCTGCCTGATCGGCTTCGGGCAATAGGTGACGCCGGACTGTTGGAGTTAGTGTTTGAGGACAGGGAAATCGTGCCGGGTGTGAAGGTAGTTAAGATAGGCGGACACACGCGGGGACAGCTTGGCGTAGAGGTCGAGTCAGAGGGAAGCAAGTTGATCTACTACGCCGATAACTTTCTGAGTTGCCATCATCTTAAGATACCATATGTCTCAGCGGCGGATCTGTTTCCGCTCGAAACGCAGCGCTGCAAGCGGGAGGCACTGCCCAAAATCGTTGACGGGGGCTGGTATGTGGCGATGGATCACGATCTTGAGTACAAAGTTACACGTGTCAAGTTCGACGGGCTGAAATATATCTGTGAGAAAGTGGACACATAGTACCAATCATTAGCTGGTTAAGACGATGTCAGGACGGTATCGCAGGGAGTGAGACCAATGTCTATTGACGAAAAACTTGCCCGGTTGCGCAAGAAGCAGGATCAGGCCAAGCTCGGCGGCGGTCCGGAGAAGATCGCGGCACAACATGCCAAGAATAAGCTAACGGCGCGCGAACGCTTGGAGCTGCTGCTTGACCCCGGCTCGTTTGAGGAGTTCGATATGTTTGTGGCTCACCGCTCAAGTGATTTCGGGCTTGACAAACAGAGGGTACCCGGCGACGGCGTGGTCACCGGTTGTGGACTGATCGACAACCGCATTGTGTTCGTTTTCAGTCAGGATTTTACTGTCTTCGGCGGGTCTTTGTCGGAAGCGCATGCGGAGAAAATCTGCAAAGTGATGAAGGCGGCAATGAAAATGGGCGCACCAATCATCGGGCTCAACGACTCGGGTGGCGCACGCATACAAGAAGGGGTTGTGTCTTTGGGTGGTTATGCGGACATCTTTCTGCTGAACACCCTGGCATCCGGTGTCGTGCCGCAAATTTCCGCCATTCTGGGTCCCTGTGCCGGCGGAGCTGTTTACTCGCCCGCGATCACCGACTTCGTCTTCATGGTTAGAAAGTCATCTTACATGTTCGTCACGGGACCAAACGTTGTCAAGACCGTTACTCATGAGGATGTGACGATGGAGGAACTGGGTGGCGCGGATACTCATGCCACCAAGTCGGGCGTGGCACATTTCGCCTGCGACTCGGAAGCGGAGGCCATCATCGGCATTCGCAAATTGATGCCGTATATCCCTTCAAACAACATAGACGATCCACCGATTAAAGAGACAGCCGATCCGCCTGATCGCTGTGAAGAGAAGTTGAATTATTTGATCCCCGACAATCCCAACAAGCCCTATGACATGACCGAGGTGATCCGATTGATTGTCGATGAGGGAGAGTACCTCGAGATTCATCAGGATTACGCGCCAAATATCACGGTCGGATTTGCGCGACTTGGTGGTCGATCGGTGGGCATCGTCGCAAACCAACCGGCTCATTTGGCTGGTGTGCTCGATATCGATTCTTCGATCAAAGGTGCGCGTTTTATTCGTTTCTGTGATGCCTTCAATATTCCGATTGTGACATTCGAGGATGTGCCCGGCTTTCTGCCCGGTGTTGCGCAGGAGCATGGCGGCATCATCAAGCACGGCGCAAAATTGCTTTATGCTTATTGCGAGGCAACGGTTCCAAAGATCACGGTAATAACACGTAAGGCTTATGGCGGCGCTTACGACGTCATGAATTCCAAACACGTGCGTGGCGATATGAACTATGCCTGGCCCACGGCAGAGATTGCGGTGATGGGTCCCAAAGGCGCAGTGGAAATCATTTTTAAGAAGGAAATCGAGTTATCACCCGATCCACAGAAGATGCTTGATGAAAAAATTGTCGAGTATACCGAGAAGTTCGCCAATCCCTATATAGCTGCGGAGCGGGGCTATATTGATGATGTAATCGAACCGGTGCAGACACGGCCGCGACTGATTCGAGCGCTGGCGATGCTGGCTACCAAGCGCGACAACAACCCGCCGAAGAAGCATGGCAATATACCGTTGTAGTGATTCCGCATCCGATCCATCGGTAGAGCAGTTAGCCGGAAATTCTGATTGTAAGTACGCTTTAGAAAAGAAAAATGATGGCGACGCCGCTGACGGCAGCAGCAGTGCCACAAATCGCGCGGATGCTGGGTCGTTCTTTGTGTATAACCATCACCAGAGGGATGATGAACAATGGCGTCGTTGCCATCAGCGTCGAGGCAATGCCGATTTTAGTGTACTGGACTGAAAGCAAGGAAAGCCAGATTCCCAGAAAGGGACCGATGATGGTTGCAGAGCTCATGGCGGTCATGGCCTTGCCGTCCTTAAGCGCCGCCCGGGTACGGGACAGCCGTCCGGTTGCGACTACAATGATCCAGATGGCAACGGTGGCGCTCACCATCCGGACAAAGGAAGCATTCAGAGGCGGTATGTTGTCACCCATGCCGACTTTCGCCATTGTCAATGCGACTGCCTGTGCCAGCGATCCGCATATCCCCAGCAAGTACCCGAGCGCCTTTGGGCCGGACTGAGCGCCGAACGAGTTGCGACTGCGCTCAAGGATAACCCAACTAATCCCCACGAGAGTCAGGGCGATTCCGAGTAGATCAAGCAGACTCATCTGCTGGCCCACAAAAATCCAGGCAATAATCACGGCGAATATCGGCGAGGAGGCGCTCATCAGCGAGGAAATGCGGGGGCCGAGGACTACCAATGACTTGAAATAGCAGCCATCTCCGATTGTGAGGCCAATGATGCCGCTGATCGCCAAGATGAGGAGTTGATGATGATCGCAAGAAGCGGGGAGAATCTGCCCCTCTATTAACAGGTTACCGGCGGCGAGCAGAAGCGCTGCGAGAGTAATGCGAATAGTGTTGATGGCAAAAGAACCGACCCGCCTGCCGGCATAGCCAAACAAGATCGTCCCGAAAGACCAGCAGATGGCTGTCGATAACGCGGCCAGTTCACCGAAGTATTGCACAGCGCCTCACAGAAAGACATTCAAATACCACGAAGGCCACAGGTGCGCAACGACTTTCTTCTTCGATACCGGGGAAAACGCTATGGCTCGAAAAAAAGGCTGAATTTTTCGAGAAATTGTTTGTAGAAGTACGTAAGATGCCGAAGAATAGAGTAATTAGATACATCTTGCATGGTATGTGACCTCCTGTGACATTGTTGGTCGCAATTCCCTGTAATTCCGGAGGAACGAAATGAATGCAGCAGCAATACTCAAGAGGAAAGGGAGCAATGCTGTCACGGTTTTCCCTGATGCCAGTATCCGCGAAGCCATGCGATTACTGATCAAGCACCGAGTAGGATCATTGGTCGTTTTGAGTGAAGCGCGCGAAGTGATCGGCATCGTAACCGAGCGAGACATCTTCCGACTGACTTATGAGCATGAAGGGAAGATCATGGATATCCCAGTGAGTGCCGTGATGACAACCAATCTGATCGTCGCTTTGCCGTCTGACTCTCTCGACTATCTGAAAGCGATGATCACCGAGAACCGTATTCGACATCTGCCGGTCATGAACGATGGCAAGCTTGTCGGAGTTGTCTCCATCGGCGATATCATCCGTGAGGAAGTGTCGGAGGTGGCGGTTGAGAACCGATATCTGAAAGACTACATTGCCGGTGTGTATCCGGCGTAACGCCGTGTCCCACCTGCCTTTCCCCAAGGCCGCTCGCCGGTTAGGGGGGACTGTTGAAAAAGCCCAGACCGTGTCATTGCGAGGAGTGCGGAGAGGTGATGCCGGGTGTGGAACACGACGAAGCAATCTCGACTTACGCTCTCCAGACGCGGGCGCGCAGATTACTTCGTCGTCATCGCCCCTCTCCTCTCTCACCCACCCTGACTCCTCGCAATGACCATTCCGAGGTTTTCAACAGCGCCATGAGGGTGGAAGCGGCATTGATCTACAGGCTACGTGCCTTCCCGGAGATAATTCTTGTCGCACCCGTCGATTTGCCGTATAGTTATAGTTTGTTGGCTAAACCGGACTTAGGGTTCGGACGATAGCTTAAACAATGTCGCTGTGGAGGCTCGATGCTGCCTGTTGACAAACAGATGGAGATAATCCGCGAAAATACGGTGGAAATACTGCCGGAAGGGGAACTTGAGAAGAAACTCGCCAGGGCCATTGCCTCAAACACCCCACTGGTTATCAAACAGGGTTTTGATCCGACCGCCCCGGATATTCATTTGGGGCATACCGTCGGATTGCGCAAGCTCAGGCAGTTCGCCGAATTGGGGCACCAAGTTGTTGTAATCGTTGGTGATTATACGGCGCTAGTGGGCGATCCATCAGGACGGTCGGCCACACGCCCGCAACTCACCATCGAGGAGGTGGACGCGAATGCCACCACCTACCTGCAACAATTCGGCAACGTGATGGCTCCGCACAAATTCGAGGTCAGACGCAACGGCGAATGGTTCGCAGGCATGTCGCTCGCGGATATACTGCGGCTAGCGGGAAGAATGACGCTGGCGCGGATGCTGGAACGCGAAGATTTCACCAAACGGTGGAAAGCAGAGGCTCCGATTTCGATTCACGAACTGCTTTATCCTCTGATGCAGGCGTACGACTCGGTGGCAATAAAAGCGGATGTCGAAATCGGAGGCACTGATCAGAAGTTCAACCTTCTGACGGGACGTCAAATTCAGGAAACGTATGGGGCTGAACCACAGGTTGCACTAACGCTGCCCCTGTTGGAAGGAACCGATGGCGTCCAGAAGATGAGCAAGTCGATCGGCAACTACATCGGTGTGTCGGAACCACCACGGGAGATCTTCGGCAAAGTCATGTCGATTCCCGACCGGCTGATAGTGCCGTACTTCCAGTTGGTTACCAACTACACACAAGCACAAATCGGGAAGATCGACGCGGCAATGAAGGCGGGCGAGAATCCGGTTTCATATAAGAAGGAACTTGGCCGGACGATTGTCGGTATGTACTACGATGCGCGGGCGGCCGAGGGAGCTCAGGGCGAATTTGATAGGGTTGTCGTAGATAAGGGGTTGCCGGATGACATTCCTGCGGTGGTGTTTACATCATCCGAATCCAATCCATGGCTACCCAGAGTAATGGCAGAAAACAATCTTACAACGAGTTCGGGTGCGGCGATCCGGCTGATAGACGCGGGCGCAGTGTATCTGGATGGTAAACGTGTAACAAACGCAAAAGAGGCGTATATCACCGACCATGAGCTCCACCTGCTGAAGTTCGGGAAGCGATCTTTCCGCCACATCAAGTGGGAAACACTATGACAAGTCGATTGTCTTGTCTCATCCTGACCGTCATATGCATATGCATGACTGTGTTTATTTCCGGTTGTGCCGCGAGCAAGCCAACCGCTAAACCTGTATTGGCGCCGCGTGCCGCAGATGTCCAGAAAGAGATGAATCCGGACGCTTACAATCATTACACGAATGCGATCATCTACGAACAGGAGCAGGTTTGGGATGAGGCCATCAAAGAATACGAGGTAGCCCTATCCTATGAACCGCTGTCGTATGACATCCGCATGGCGCTAGGGTTGCTCTATTTTAACATGAACCGCACGAGTCAGGCGCTGGATGTGTTGCTGCCGATACCGGAGAAAACGGGAGACACTTACAGATTGCTGGGGGACTGCTACCGGCAACTCAATCGTGATGACGAAGCTTGGGCGGTCTACAAGCGGGCGCTGGTTGACGATTCGAATAACGTTAGTCTCAACTACAATCTTGGATTGCTAGCAGCCAAGCAGCGCAAATTGCATGAAGCCGCCAAGTATTTCCAGGTGGCGGCGCATTATTCCGGCAACGCCGAGCTGTTTCAGCAGATCGCGGAGATGTACGTCGGCATGGGCATGTTCGACTCGGCCACCGTGTTGTTGGAGAGAGCGATCACCCTGAATGCCGAGGATCCATCGCTCTATTCGCGGCTATCAGTCTACTATCACGCCGGAGGCAAGAAACTCGAATCCAAGAACGCGTTGTATCGAGGAGTGCGAAATTATCCTAACGATGCGAGACTGCGGGCGCTGTTGATCGAGACCTATAACTCCGAAGATAATCTGGATTCTGTCGCAGCAATCGCGAGGCAGCTTGTCGAATTGTCCAGTACGGATAAGGTCATCTATGAGCGGATCGGTCAAGTGCTTCTGAAAGCCAAACTTGATGCGTTGGCCGAGGCATCATTCAAAAAGGCGCTGGCGATTGACAGTACCAGTCGCTACGCGATGTTCTATCTCGGTCGTATGGCGATGGACAAAAAGGAATATGACTCGGCGAAGACCTATTTTACCAAATTGGTGGGAGTTGATTCGACGACGTCCGACGGCTGGGTTAATCTTGCGTTTATCTATGAGCAGGAAAAACAACCTGACAAGTCAATGGAGCTTCTGCAGCAGGCACTGACGCATGTAACCGCCGATCGCGACAATGTGCAGTTCTATCTGGCACAGCTATTGGCCGGCAAGCAGATGTCGGATTCATCACTGGCGCTTCTCAAGCAAATAATCGCCGAAGGTGGCGATACCATCAGGGCGTTGTTTCTGATTGGCGTTCAGTATGAACACGACGGCAATTTCGATAAGACGGTAGAAACGTTTGAGCTGTTGCTGTCGATTGACAGCGCCAATGCTCAGGCACTCAACTATCTCGCTTATACGTTAGCCGACAAAAACGTGCGATTGGACGAATCATTGCACATGATTCAGAAAGCGGTGGCAGCGGACACCGCCAACGGGGCTTACCTCGATAGCTATGCCTGGGTCTTGTATCGAATGGGGCGCTATGATGATGCTCTGACGCAGATCAAGAAGGCGTTAACCCTCATCAAGGATGATGCCACAGTGCTCGAACACCTGGGCGACATTCAAATGGCGCTGGGCAATGCGGATGAGGCTCGTAACGCCTGGCAAGCGGCGCTGCGTGTGAATCCCAAGAATGAAAAATTAAAAGCGAAGCTGAACAAGTAGATCGCATTACGATAAAGTCTCGCGCACCAAGGCTGAGACTATTTAAGCGGAATCTGACCTTCTCTGTCAATCCTCTGTGGTTAAGAGCCGCGTGATTATGTGTAATACGCATTCGGATGTGAAGCTATGTGGAGAGAGATACGCCGGCGTTCCTCTTTCTTCTCCTATCGAAGGGACCCGCACCCACACGGGACTGTTGAAAAACCCCAAGCCTTGTCATCGCGAGGAGTGCGGAGAGGTGATGTAGGGGGTGGAGCACGACGACGCAATCTCGATTTACGCTCTTGCGATGCAGGCGCGCAGATTGCCTCGTCGTCATAGCCTCCCCACAGCCCCACTCACCATGACTCCTCGCAATGACCATTCGGAGGCTTTTCAACAACCCTACACATCAGGGTGTGAGATTTGCACCGCTGGTATGAGGAGATAAAACAAGAACGAAACGATTAGTCCTGGGAAGATCGGTTCAAGCCCCAGCCAATAACCGCCGTCGGGTGTTTGCGTCTTGGACCAAAGCCAGATTGCCGAAAGCGCGCCGGAGACGATCATCGAAATCATGACTGTCGAAGATCGCATTCTGCGTTTGCCAAAGAAGCTCGTGAACAGCGGCACCAGTAGAATCGGTGTACCGATAGAGCCAAAGCTGTACCAAATAGTAACGACTGACTCGAAGTACATGGCGATGCCGATTGTCAGCAGCGAGCCAAACAACAGGCTGATCTTCGTGTAGAAATTAGCGTTCTTTTCGGGCCGTCGCATCCAGCCGCAGAGGATGTCTTTGCCAACAGTGGAAGCAGCGATGAACAAATATGAATCGGCAGTCGAAATCACTGTCGCCAGCATGCCAACCGCGAAGATACCGTACAGTCCGATCGGCAAAACGGTCGCGCCGAGCAGCGGAAACGACGACACGGGATCGATGTTCGGGGAAAGTACCGCGCGGGCATAGAGACCGCAGGCAGTGGTCAGGAAATCGAAGAAACACCAACAGAGAATGGAAACCAGAATGCCGCGACGCGCCACGGATTCGTTCTTGGCGGCATAGCAGTTCTGGAAAAAGGAGGTGTCAACAAGCGTCGCCAGCGCGATAACATACCAGACAGCAATAAACCAAGGGGAGTTGCCACCATCCCAGGTCAGATGTGTGGGAGGCACATGGGTTTTGATAAACGAGTAGCCACCATACTTGGCCACCAAGGCGATCAGAGTCACCACGAAGCCGATATACATCGACATGAAGTGCCAGATATCGGCTCGTGCCAGTGAGCGGAAACCGCCGACATAGGCATAGATCAACACAATCACCGTTCCCGCAACGATGCCGATAAACTTGGGCCAGCCGAAGAAGGCATTGCCCAGTACGCCGAGAATCAGAATGTAGGCTGTCGGCAACGCCCAAAAGAATAGCACGACCGCTCCGACGCCGGAGACGTGTCTGCCATAGCACTGATGCAACCGGTCCGGGATCGTGATAAACTGCGTGCGGCGGGCTTTGGCCGCCAACAGCATAGCGAAAAGAAAAGCGGCGAGATAATAGGGCACACCAAAGACAAGCCAGTTGGAGATGCCGTAACGGAAAGTGTACTCGCCGACTCCGAGGATGCCGCCATACCAGGTGGCGACCAAAGTGGCGACAAAAGCCGGTAGCGTCAGTCGCCGTCCGCCCAGCATATAGTCAACAGCAGATCCCGGCTCCGCAGTCTTCTTGCTATGTCCGAAGACTAAGATGCCGATCAGGTAGGCGCCGATGATGCCGAGATCAATTGCCGACATAGACTACTGCAACTCGAGTTTCAGCGTCGTGAAAAACGACCGTTCTGCCGCAGGGAAGTACTCCGCCCAATATTGACTTGGCGCATCGCGAAAACGAGTTACGCCGCCATATCCAGAGGCCTCATACTTCTTGTTGAAGAGGTTATCAATGCGCGTTGACAATTCCAGTTTGCCCAGACGAAGCGCCTTGCCAAGTGATACCGCTGCCGACACCGACGAGGTGAAAAACGGCGCGATTGATAACTCCTTATTGTTGCCGTTTTCGACGTAGATACGACCGACAAATCTGCCGCGGAAAGTCAGATGCAGCCGATCGGTGAGGTATTCGGCAATGGCATTTCCTATATAGTCTGGGAAACCGGAGATGGTCTTACCGTCATAGCTGAACTTCTGATAGCCAATGGAATTCCAGTCTTGGTCGTTGTCATACACCTCTTCCTCGACCGAGTAACTCTTGATGCGATTGTAAGAGTAGGAGAAGTTACCTGACAGCCGAACGTTCTTGTGTGGTTCAACGCTTGACGAAAGCTCAACTCCCGCATGCACTGAGCGGTCGACGTTGGTTGTGATCGGCAGACCCAGATCGGCGTTGATGCCGCCGTTTTGTACGATCTCGTTGCGGAATTCCATCCAGTAGAAATTGATGACATGTGATTGCCGCTGATCGCGATAGTCGAGTCCCGTCTCAAAGTCGTGCACCAGTTCGGCCTTCGATGTGGGATCGCCAAAGACGACTGTGGAATCCAGAGCGGAAGTGCGATTGATTGATGCAATATGCAACGACGGCACCGCCGACGGGTTTCCGGCATCGTAGATTTCGTAATCAGCCGGCGCTCGCTGCGAGAGTGAATAGTTGAACAAGGCGCTCATCTTGTCATTGATGGTGTATGTGATACCTACGCGCGGCGAAAGAAAATCCCAATTGACGCGGTAGTTATACCTAGCGAAAGCGCCCAGCTTGTGTTGGTCGAAATCGTAGGTTTGATGGCGGAATTGCAGATTTGCCATCAGATTCAGGCGGTCAGTCAGCCGGTAATCCTGTGCTGCAAAGAGCGACGCCAGATACTTCTTGCCAGAGTACTCGTAGTAGCGATGACGTGGACTAATCTTGCTGGTAATACCCTCCGCCCAGACAACCTGCCCCCAGTGTTCGGAATTGAAGTAGTAGAACGAACCGCCCAATTGGAGTGTGCCTCTGACACGCGCGAACTCCAGAATCGGATTCCAACCCCATTGATTCTTGTTGACCCACTGCTGGCGAACGAGATCGCCACTTGTGATAACATCAATAGTGTCTCCCGGCGGGTTGACAACATACTCCGGTGGAATGTTGTAATCGGAGAAGCTGCGGTTGTCTTTGTACTGCTCGTAGTAACCGTTGCCATGGATATGATACAGGGTACTGTGCATGGTCAGGTTGGATCCGAGTTTGATCTCGTTGTGTAGTTCGTAATGAGGTTGATTGAAGTTATCGGTTTCATTGTCATAGGCCAATGGGTTCGCGCGGCGATCCTGCTGCTCCTGCTCCCGAGAGATACCGTAGTATGCCAGGTGCATTTTCATGGGGCCGCCATACACGTTAATAGTGGAAATAACCTTCGGGTCAAGCCGCGAAATCGACAGGTAGTAAGCCCAGCCATCATACCATGAATCCTTGCGGTAGCCATCGGAGAGCTGCCGCGAGTAGCGACCGGACAGATTCCATTTGCCATCGATCAGACCGGAACGGTATTCCAATGTCTGGTTTTGCATGTCGCCGATATAGGCACCGTCATGCCAGAAGCCGCCGTAGCCGCTGGCAAGCGTGATTTGCCGCTGTTGTTCCAGGCCGCCTGAGACAATGTTGACCGAACCGCCAAAGGAGGCGTCGCCATAGAGTGACTTGCCTATGCCACGCTGTATCTGGATGTCTTTGACACTGGCGGCGAAGTCAGGGATGTCGACAAAATATGTCGCTTGATCTTCGGGATCGTTCAGTGGAACACCGTTGACATAGACCGACACGCGCTTGTCATCGAAGCCACGAATCTTGAGATAGCTATAGCCGAGGCCGCCACCGGCATCGGCGTAGGCATAGACATTGGGAGTCGTTTCCAGAAGCAAGGGGAATTCGCCGATCTGATAATCACGTTTGAGTTCGCTGGTCGTAAAGTCGGTAAACGCGATCGGCGTCTTGCCGAAAGTTGCACGATCGCCAGAAACGGTGATACCTTGAACTGGATAGACCGCCAGTCTCATCGTGATGGCATACGGTCCCCCGTGAGTGACTTTGACCATCACCGGTTGATAGGCGACATGGGTAAATGTGATATAATGGGCACTGGTCAGATCGAGATCAAGGCCGAATCCACCGCTGCGGTCGGTGACGCCGCCGGTGAGCGAACCATCAACGGCGATATTGACTCCCGCAATCGGACTTCCCTGATCGTCTCTGACAAGCCCCAATACCTGCTGCGCTGCCATCGACGCCGAGCAAATCATGGCCAACGCGGCCAAAGTGAGTAGCAGTTGCTTCATACTAACGCCTCCTGTTGTTTCCTGACAACAAAAATGCCGCCCGATCACGGACGGCGCACGGCGTCAGAAGCGCTTGACTTTTCTGTCGCGCCGTTTCCCTACGCCGGTATTGTCCGGATCAGGTTTTGGGGGTATAATCTCAGACGACTCTCGTCGCCACTCCCAACGGCTCATGTTCTACGGGAATGTTACGCAACGCCGAAATGAACGCAAGAAGTTTTTTTCGCATTTCTATCTGGCGGTATTCGGTTTGGCGCGCTGACTACGGGACCAGAGCCGTCCTGGCTGCCTGAGCATAGGTCTGCTAACTGCGCCAAGGCGAGTCTTGGCCAGTAGACTGCGGTTTCCAGCTTATGAAAAGAAGCACTTGCCTTTGCCCTGCATTTGACGTTATTTTCCCTTTCGATGTGTATGAATGTACTTCAGATGACTCATCTTTCTATCAATAGGCAAGACTTATGGTTATGGTAAAAGCAGTCAGGGGTTTGCGACCGACGAAGGAATTGGCAGCGAAAGTTGCGTCGCCACCCTATGACGTGCTTTCGGCTGACGAAGCTCGTGCGCTTGCAGCCGACAATACGATTTCTTTTCTGTACGTGGAAAAGATGGAAATCTCACTTCCCCCCGGCGCCGATCCGGATGGTGACGAAGCCGCGCAAGCAGGGAAAAGAAACCTCCAGCGACTAATTGATGATCGTGTACTGGTGCAGGATGACAAGGAAAACATCTACGTCTATCGCTTGACCTGGCGCGGACGCCAGCAGACGGGATTTGTGCTGTTGTCGGCGGCGGATGATTATCTAAAGGGGAGTATCAAGCGTCACGAGTTCACTCGCGCCGACAAGGAGGCCGGCCGCACACGTCTTGAAGAGACTCTGAACGCGCAGGCTGGACCCGTATTTCTGTTTTATCCGTCGGCGACCAACCTCGATGCGTTGTTGGCCGAAGTGGCAGCCGGCACGCCCGAATATGATTTTGAAGCGGACGAGGTTCGCAATCAGTTCTGGGTGGTGAGCGACGGTAAAACGATCCAGCGCATCGTCGAAGGTTTTGCCAAAGTCGAAGCGACGTATATTGCCGACGGCCATCATCGCTGTGCGGCGGCAGTCAGTGTCTGCAAAAATCGTCGTTTTGCCAATCCGAACTATGATGGGACCGAACCCTTCAACCATTTTCTGACCGTGGTTTTCCCATCCGATCAGCTCAGGATTCTGCCTTACAATCGGGTCGTGACCGATCTGAAAGGGATGTCGACGAACGCCTTTATCCAGCAAGTGAAATCGCGTTTCATGGTTGAGCCGGAGACTAACGGCAAACCGGTGGAAACGGAGCAGGAACACGTGATCGGAATGTATCTGGACGGCAAGTGGTACCGCATTATGCCGTTGTCTGACAGTTTCAACAAGTTTGACCCGATCGAACGGTTGGATGCCTCCATTCTGTCACGTAATCTGCTTGACCCGATTCTCGGCATTACCAATCCCCGCACCGACAAGCGCATTGACTTTGTCGGCGGGATTCGCGGTACCGGCGAATTGGTCAAGCTGGTTGATAGCGGCAAATTCAAGGTAGCATTCTCGATGCCGCCGGTATCGATGTTGGCTCTGAAAGATGTTGCCGACTCGGGGGGTGTTATGCCGCCCAAGTCAACCTGGTTCGAACCGAAACTTCGCAGTGGCTTGGTAATTTATTTGTTGTAAATTAGTTGATGGTTCTCAAAACAAAGGATGAAGTGACTTATGAAAATACTCTTAGCCGATGCGTTTGATGCGTCTCTACCCGAAACGCTGCGCAAGTATGGCGAGGTGACTGCGGACGCGGCGCAGTTGCCCGAAGCTGACATCGTGCTGATTCGCAGCAAGACCAAAGCGACCAAAGAATACATCGATCAGGCTGCAAAGATGAAGATGATCATCCGTGGTGGTGTTGGTCTCGACAATGTTGATGTTCCTTACTGCAAAGAGAAGGGCATCGTTGTGAAGAACACACCCGAAGCGTCGAGTATCGCGGTGGCCGAGTTGGCATTTGCCATGATGATTGCGGTACCGAACCGGTTGATTGAAGCTCATAACTCGATGAAGGAAGGGAAGTGGCTGAAGAAAGAACTTAAGCGTACGGAACTATACGGCAAGACGCTTGGTTTGATCGGCTGTGGTCGTATCGGCGCTGAAGTCGCCAAACGCGCGCTCGCCTTCGGTATGAAGGTGATTGGCTACGATCCGGTGGTGACCAAGTCAGACAATATCGAATTAAAGCCGTCGCTGGATGCGATGCTGCCGTTGTGCGATTACATCTCGTTGCATACGCCCGTCAACGATCAGACCAAAGGCATGATCAACAAAAACACGATTGCCAAGATGAAAAAGGGCGTTGTGTTCATCAACACCGGTCGTGGCAAGTGCATAGTCGAACAGGATGTCGTGGACGCCCTCACATCGGGTCAGATGGCATGCTATGCCACCGATGTCTGGTTTTCTGATCCACCGCCGCCGGATAGTCCTTTGTTGAAGGCGCCTAACATGCTGATGGCCCCCCATATCGGCGCCTCCAGTAACGAGAATCTGCTGCGTATTGGCAAACAGGTTGATCAGATTATCGGCGAATTCGTCGCGGGCAAGTAATCGTAACTCAGCGCGGTTGCGAGCGTATTATAGGCAATGTTGGGATGAGCCTTAAAGCCATCCTGTGACGCATAAAACGAAATAGGTGAACCATGAACAGAGTATTCAATTTCAGCCCCGGTCCGGCAACACTCCCGATCGAGGCGCTCGAAGTCGCCAAGAACGAATTTCTCGATTACAAGGGACTCGGCATGTCGGTATTCGAGATGAGCCATCGCAGCAAAGACTACGAGGCGATTCTTGAGGAGACCAAAGCGCTGCTCAAGAAGCAGCTCGGTATTCCGGACAACTATCACATCCTTTTTCTCGGTGGCGGCGCATCAATGCAGTTCGCCATGATCCCGATGAACTTCCTGTCGGCAGATCGGACTGCCGATTATATCAACACCGGCGCCTGGTCACAGAAAGCAATATCCGAGGCCAAACTTTTCGGGAAGGTCAATATTGCCGGCTCGTCCGAGGAAGCGAAATTTACATTCATTCCAGCGCAAAACGAACTGAAGCTGAGTTCGGATGCCGTGTATGTGCACATGACGTCGAACAATACCATTTTCGGCTCGCAGTTCCCGTATTGGCCTGATCCGCACGGCAAGCCGTTGATCTGCGATATGTCATCCGACATCCTTTCGCGCAAGATAGATGTCTCCAAATTTGCGTTCATCTATGCCGGTGCGCAGAAAAATATCGGCCCAGCGGGTGTAACGGTAATCATCATGAATCCGGATTTTGCCGCCAAACAAAAATCCGGTCTGCCGAAAATTCTGAGCTACGCAACGCACATCAAGGAAAACTCACTGTATAACACGCCTCCGGCTTACAATATCTACATGATCAAGTTGGTATTGCAGTGGGTCGATCAGATCGGCGGTCTGGCGGAAGTCGAGAAGCGCAATAGGATAAAGAAGGACATGCTGTATGGCGCTGTTGACAATTCCGGTGGATACTATCGTGGCACGGTACGTCCTGACAGCCGTTCCGGCATGAACGCCACAATGCGTCTTGGCTCGGAAGAACTGGAAGAGAAGTTCGTAAAGGAAGCCAAAGCGGCTGGCATGATCGGTCTCAAAGGGCATCGCTCAGTTGGCGGTATCCGCGTGTCAATGTACAACGCGCTACCAGTCGCTGGCATTGAGAAGCTAGTCGAATTTATGGCGGACTTCAAGAAGAAGAATTAGTCGTTCGACTGGGACAGGCAGCAATGTCTATCCTACTGATGATCTTAAGCAAGGGCGCGGTCTCCGCGCCCTTTGTCTTTGCATCGGAAGCTTGGTAATCCGGGAAGGTACGAGCGAAGTGGTTCGATCATCCGGTCTGGACTGTCTCTACCTCAGCCGATATTTGATCTCATATGTCACCCAGACAGCTACAGGTTTTCCGTCCTGCATTGCCGGTTTCCACTTGCCTTCGAGGGTTGCCCTCAACGCTGACTCCTCAAAGCCGTTGCCCGGACAGTCCGAGGGCGTCCATATTGTTGCGCAGACGACTTTGCCCTTCTTGTTCACAAGCACTTTAACGGTGACGGAAGACTCGACGCCCGCGGCTGCGAGTACCGGAGGATACGTGGGGGATAGGAGTTTGATTGCCTCGGGCATTCTCTCGAATGGGATAAAGTCCGTGGAGTCCTGAACATCTTTCGTGGAAGGTGTCGTCTCAGCGGGTGGTTCAGCAGTCAGTTGAGTTGATGGCTCTTCTTCATGGACCCACCATGACCATTTGCCCTCTTTGGTCACCGGATTGCCAGCGGACGTCGTCATCAAGCGGAATCGGTTCTTGTAAGTCACCCATATCGCCATTGACTCATCATGCAAGTAGGCAGGTTCCCAGCGATTCTCTCTTGCCACCTTAAGAGCCGCCTCCTCGAAGCCCATATCCTCATGTCCCGAGTCCATCTGTATGTACGCGGCGCGCACCTTGCCCTTCTTGTCGATCAGGACGCGCATGGCCACATCTGCTTCCACCTGCTTCTCGCGCGCCTGTGCGGGATAGTCGTAAGCGATATTCTTCTTCAGGTATGGTAACTCGTCGGGTAGTGAGTCGGGAGTCTGAAGGACTACCTCCTTGAACGACGGATCACGCCAGACCCACTTGTGACTAGAGAGCGTGTCGAGTTCGCTGAGAGTCCAAGTCCGCCCGGTGCTGGGTTTCGTGACAGAACTGCTGTCACCTGATTGCGCTAGCAAGGGGCCAACACTCGGGATGGCAACGAGAACAAGAAGAGCAAGAATCGCAGATTTTAGCATCGGTTCCTTCATTTCGAAAATGGTTCTTTCGGGGCAGAATGTAATGAAGTTGGAACGATTCGTCAACCAGATTTGACTCTGGCTCCCAATGTAACAAAATTGTTGCGTGCATTTCTTCAAACTCGCAACTTCGATCTTCAAATAATGAGGCAGCTATGAACATCTCAACCGATGGAATGACATTCAAAGAAATCGTGCTCACGGGGGGAGCGTTGATTGTAATGGCGATTGGTGTTGCCGGTGTGATTTTGCCAATTTTGCCGGGGCTGCCGCTGGTCTGGGTCGGTGCGTTTCTGTATGCGCATTTTACCGGCTACGCGGTGATCGACAAGACCTATCTAATCAACTTCGGTCTGGCGGCCGGTGGACTGGTTATCTTGGAATACATCTTCAAGGCCTTTGGCGCCAAGAAAATGGGGGCGTCAAAATGGGGAATGATCGGCGCGTTTATCGGTATGATCGTCGGCATCTCGATGGGGTCGCTCTGGGCGATGATTCTCGGACCGCTTGTGGGCGCCACGTTATTCGAAATGATGCTGGGCCGAAGGCTTATGGAATCCATGCGCGCCGGTTGTGGGACTTTCATCGCCTTTCTGATTGGCACAATCCTGCAGGTGGCATTGGGACTGATGATGATCGGCGTGTTTCTGACGAAGACGGTGTTGAGGTAGTACGAAGTCGCGGCTAAAGCCGCTCCTACAGACTCTCAACAAGAAAGGGCGCACGGGTGTGCGCCCTTATAAGTCCTTCAGATATCCTGTATCTTACGCCAGTTTCTTGACCGCCGTAATCACTTCGTCGTAGTTTGGCTCGCTGGTCATTTCTTTGACGAGTTGGATGTAGCGAACGACCCCCAGTTTGTCGATGATAAAGATCGCCCGTGCCAGAAGGCGTAATTCTTTGATTAGCACGCCAAAGCCGTTGCCAAATTCCGCGTCACGGTGATCAGACAGTGTCTTTACCTTGTCGATTCCCGCCGCGCCGCACCAACGACCTTGAGCGAAGGGAAGATCCATGCTGACTGTGAGTATCGCGACATCGGCGCCGAGTCCGGCAGCTTCTTTATTGAAACGACGCGTTTCCGTGTCGCAAACAGGCGTATCGAGTGACGGCACTGTCGAGACAATAACAGTCTTGCCGCGATATGCCGACAGCTTCACCGGTGACAAGTCGTTGCCGAGCGCTTCAACGTCGGGCGCCTGATCTCCGACTTTGATCTCATGTCCAAGCAGGGTCAGCGGGTTGCCTTTGAATGTGGTTGCTCCTAATCTTTCTGCCATTTTATGATCCTTTCCCTCACCCCGATAGCCCCTCTCCCAGAGGGAGAGGGGAAAGGGTGATGGGTATGTCGTTTAGCCCTTGCCGAGCGTCGTTTCGCCGGGTTGCCACCCGCAACCGGTAAGTTCGCCGGTCTGAAGGGCTTTGAGTGTGCGGACGGTTTCGTCAATCGATCTGCCGATAGCAGTATCATTGATGACAATAGATTTCAATACGCCCTCGGGATCGATGATGAAGGTACCGCGCAGGGCAATAGAGTCATTCACCAGCACATTGTAAGCCCGCGAGATGTTTTTGCTGATATCAGACATCAGTGGGAAGGGGAGAGGTTTGAGTTCCTGTTCG
>CAIVAP010000168.1 GCA_903903945.1 uncultured bacterium
GTCCGGGGTTCAAGTCCCTGCTCCGCTATTTGTCTAATCGTCGCGGCAAGTCATTTATTCACAAGAAGTTATGAAATCAACGAATTTACATGTGGGGTATATGTGTCCAAAGTGTGCCCATTCACAATCGCAGGAATAGGTCGATTGTAGATTGAGACATCTTCGTTTAGCGTTCGGTGGGCAATATCCGCCGCGGCCTTGACCGTCAGGGACAGAACCCGAACGAATCCAGGGATGGGAGCAATCGTAAAGTGAGTGCCATCGCTCTAACTGTCTTTCGACTTTAGGCGCCCCTTTATCCGAGTTGGCTTGACGACGTTCTCTCTGAACTCGCTCCTGATCAGCTACCTTGATCAAAAGGCGAACCGATATCGCACAATGTTGCAGCTTCCTCATCAGTATAACCCAACGCCTTCCAATCAAGCACTCCATTCGATCCGTGACAATTATTACAGGTAAGTGCGCCCTTCTTGCGTATCGCGTGGCTGATTTCCAGAGAGGCATCTTGGGGAATCCAGCGCGGTTCAACTTACTTGAGATTGTGCGCATCTGTATAGGCAGATGCCTTCCAACCGTCGATGTTCATGAAGTCCATGAATTTGTCCATCAGACAAAATCTGAGCATCCAACCGTACATCTCTGAAGGTCGATATGCTGTTTGCCATTGAAAAGCTTCATGGCATAAAGTTTTGAGGGCCGGCCCTGCCTGGCTGTGGGCCACATCACTCTTTCGTACCAGCCGGCATAGTCGAAGTCTTTGAATTCGGACCGGACATGTGTTGGATCATTGAACCGGTAGAGATCTTTGCCGTTGGGATTGTCTCCGATTGGATTTCCCAAAAACGATCCATCTCCATTCCACCACACATAGATAATGCCTTTCCCCGGCTCAGTCTCCTTGAGGGAGTCAGTGTAGATATAGACGCCAGGATGCTCCTCATATACCGGCTTGGAGAAGTCCCGATACGTAGCGTTGTCAGGATGCAGTGATGGAATATGGCAGGTTTGACAAGCAATCCTGCCTGTTATTGGATGCTAACTACAACATCTGGTGTTTCGTCATCTTTTCAAACTATGGATTGTGTTCGTAGTACTGCAAAGAGACCAGGAGTTGTTAGAACCAGGACCAAAGCTCAAGTCGGAAGAAACGAGAAATTTTCCTGCCGAGCCAACCGGCAACAGAGATTCGACCGCAATCAACCTTCGCGTATCCCGTCATTTCAGGCAGTAGACTATGATCTCCGTTCGGGACTGCGGCGATGGCTCGTAACTGGGGCGACAACTTAAGTTTGAGAACCTTGCCGCGATGCCGTGTTCCCGGGAAAGCGCTGACACGCAACTCCATGTCGGCGCCCGGGTTGAGCAGATCAAGATCGGACTCGCGTAGATCGATCTCAACCATCAGCGACTCTGTGCGGGCAAGTTGCAGCAGATCTCTGGCGTCGGCTGTGCCGATCATCACACCCGTAAAGGGACTGACAATGGTGGAAGCAGACAGTTGATTTCGCAGGTAGCTGGTACGCGCCTGCAATTTCTCTATATCGGCATCTATCCTTTCGACTTCGGCGGCCTTGGGCGCCGATTTGAGCAGCTTCAATTCACTTTTCTTTGAGTCCCACGAGGAAGAAGCAATTTTGAACTGGGAGACTGAGCGCTCATAGTCGTCGTCGGAAATGAGTTGCTTGGAATGTAGTTCCTTAACGCGGTTGTTCTCTTTGCGCGCGGCTTCGTAAACGGCTTCAGTCTGCCGGATGTCGGCACGCTTCGTGGCAACCTCTTCAGCCTTAGGATCAGATAGAAGCAATCGTCGGTCGGCTTCTGCTCTCTTCAGATCAGACTCGGCTTCGGCCAGAAGTCCGGCATTCATGGCCGAGTTGATGGTCAGAAGTGTATCCCCCGCGCGAACTGTATCGCCGATCGAGAAACGCGGTTGAATTTGAGTGATTGCATAGTCGGAGGCAGTGAGTTGGAAAATCTGTGACGTCTCCAGATCTTCGATTCCGCCACGGAAATACCGTCCCTCTAGGAGACTGGGGCCGGCACGTTTGACGACGTACGATTCCGCCGCGAAAAGTCGGGCCGCGCCGCCGGTCGTTTGACCTACGCGAATCAGGACGCTTGCTGCGACGACGAGCACAATGATAACTATGTCGATTACAATGCGCTTCGGTTTCATCCAAACCTTGTTCCGCTCTCGCCATACCGACGCGAGCGCTTGCCACCATTTGACTAAAAGCCGTTTGAAAATAGCCAAACTCAGGATTAGGAACAACACAAATCCGACACCTCCCCACTTTCCGATCAGAAACTGCCCGCCGCGGTAGAGGACAATAACGATGAGAA
>CAIVAP010000169.1 GCA_903903945.1 uncultured bacterium
AAGCCGAAGGCGACGAGTTGATCGGTATCAATATCGTCCGTCGCGCGCTGGAAGCCCCGATTCGCTTTATCGCCGAGAATGCCGGTGTCGAAGGCTCCGTCGTTGTCGACAAAGTGAAGCACGAGAAGGGCGCGTTCGGTTACAACGCTCAGACCGACACCTACGAAGACCTGATGAAAGCCGGTGTGATCGACCCGACCAAGGTTGCCCGCACCGCCCTCGAAAATGCGGCCTCCATCTCCGCCCTGATGTTGACCACCGAAGCGGTGATCACCGACAAACCGGAGAAAGAAAAAGCCGGCCCGCAGATGCCTCCGGGTGGTGGCTACGGGGATATGTACTAAATCGAGTGATTCGATTCAAACGCGGCGCCGAAAGGCGCCGCGTTTGTCTTGGGTATCGACCAAGAGTGTCGTGAGTTATAGAGAGGAAAAGATACTTGGATATTGACGGCAACAAAGAGATAACGGAACTAACACTAAAGGAATTCGCGGGAGACTTGAAGCAAAGAGTAATCGACCTAATTGGTCCTTACTCGGTCGGCCTGTTGGGAGTATTTGAGGGCAAGACAGAGGACGAAGTCGCCTTTGTTGCGTCGGGCACTCTTGCGGAGATTGACGGCAACAAGGGCATCCTAACTGCACAGCACGTTTCCGACATGATAAGACCGAGAACGTGCAAGTACTTGGGACTAATGCTCTCAGCGCGTGAGCCAAGAGTGGTAATCGACACTACATATTTCCAAAAGCCAATAGCAATGACTCGGACAGTCAATAGGGGAAAGGGTCCTGATCTTTCGTTTGTCGTTCTACCCGACACTCCAGAGCTCAGCTGGCTGAAGGCCAAGAAGTCCTTCTACATGCTCTCGCGTGAACGAGAAGACATGCTCAATGAAGTGGATACCCTAGTGAGCTGCTGTTGGGCGCTCTTCGGTTGTCCATTTGAACGGACGGAAGTGGAATACAAGTGCGCGACGCGAATCAAGGAGCTTCAAGTCCAGGGAATGATTGCGCTCTCAAATGTCGAAAACGAGTGGAGTGAGGGCGGCTATGATTATGTCGATGTTGCTGTTAGGTACGGTCCCGACGACACAGGGCCGGTGGATTTTGGGGGCGTCAGCGGAGGTGGCTTGTGGCTCTTGCCTCTGCGCAAGAACCTCAACACCGGATTGGTGGAATGTGAGAGGGCTCACCTCTGTGGCGTAGCTTTCTTTCAGACCGACAGAGAGCGGGTACCGAAGAGTATCCGTTGTCATGGAAGTCAGAGCATATACAAACATCTGGTACCCAAGGTCATAGCCAGTTGTTCAACGGCGTAGCCCTTTTGCCTTGACAATCGTGCGAAATCGTCGCGTAGGCCGTCCCGTCAAAATCATTGATCCAGCCGCGTAGCCCACTCTGATTTGTACGCCACCCAGAGCCTTGCGTCGGGTGGGTTTTTTAGTCATTGGCTGCAACGTCAATCTCAAGTAGCACGTTGTCGGAGTCAGCATAGTATCCGAAGCTCGACCATCTCCAATCCGCCTGTCGCATCACCGTGGGTCAGGTGCATAGTCTCTTTGTGTCGAACCTTCTGACACTTTGACAAAAGACTGTAGTAGTTTTACTTGCAATGACTTTTGACTCAGAGTAGCGGTTGTTCTACGAGCAGTGTCGTAAAACTTGACATAGGGCAAGATCCGCCGCGAGAAAGGCGCTTGATTGCCAAGGAGTTACATTAGGCACGGTTATTGCTAGGAGGCTCAGCGGGTAAATGTGGTTTCGATTACTATAGGCATTATAAGCGACTTGATCAGAGAAAATGACTAATCGAAGGAGGACTTGAATGAAATCAGTCTGCGTATTGGTATTTACGGCTCTACTGGCTGGAGTCGTCATGGTAAGTCCCGCAAACGCTATCCCTACGCTCTACTTTAGTGAGGGCAGTTACCTTGCTGATCTTGGGTTACTGGGCGTGGGAACAATTTTTGAAGGATTCGAAGGAAGTGATTGGAATGGCGTTCGCTATCCCTCGTCTGAACCTATCGTTACCAGCCAGGGTCTGTCGTGGCTCGGATTGAGCGATTCGGTTACCACAAATAGCGGAAGTATCTGGGTACACAGCGGGGAATACGGCGTATTTGAAGACTGGGGCGACCCTGACGGTCTGGGTGTGATTTATGGCTCGGAGACCATGTATGGATTCGGAGGCTGGATTGCAACCAGTAGCGCGACTGAGGTTTCCTATTACCTTGACGGATCACTTGCCGGTACTCTCTATGCTGGTACCTGGGCCTATCCCAGTTTCTTCGGCGTCATTGATTCTGATGGCTTCCAGACGGTCCGCATGGTTACACCCGAAGGGCACTTTGGCGGTGACGATTTCACTGTCGGTGTTGTTCCAGAGCCAATTACGCTTCTGTTACTCGGTTCCGGACTCTTTGGGTTAGGTATATTCCGCCGCAGGAAGTAGTAGCCAATTCAGGTACTGTATTCTGAATTCTGAAAACCCCTGGCGCCGGTAAAGCGCCGGGGATTTTTTTCTATAGTGCTATGAGCTTGTCGCAGTTGTCGAACTTACGTCTGGCAGCCGCGTAGCCCACTTGCCGCTAAATTTGTACCCCATCCAGAGCCTTGCGTCGGGTGCCTGTCCGGCGGGACAGGCAATAATGCCTATCCCACCGACTCTCCTCTTCGACGCGTCCTCACTTGCCTATAGACTTGATCCAACTCGCTATCAGTTCCATGGCCTCGGGAGCAAATGTCTCCTCGATCGAGCCATATTCAGTCACCGCTCCCGTTTTGCAGTGTTGGAACAGGTGATTCAACCCATCAAGCTTGACGACTTTGTAATGGGTGTTGCCTCCGGCTTTCAGCGCCTGCTCAATTGGTGGAAGGTTATAGTCAGGCGGAACCTGCAAGTCCTTCGATCCGTTGATCGCCAGCACGGGACACCTGACTTTCTTAAGAGTTGAGATTGGGTCGTAGGTCAGGAAGAATTTCATCCAGGGTGACATTACCTGCTTGATCTGCATCATCACCTGCAGGGAATCGAGCTTTCCCAACTCCTTTGCCGTATTCGAGTCCAGGCTTGAACTCCATTCCTTAAACACCTGACGCAGCTTCTTTTCGGCAACGATCGTATCCGATTCTTCTGCCACGACGCGGAACATCATCTCCTGAAGACGTGAGTTTGCCTCCACCAGCTTCGGATCGCCTCCCTCTGCCAGACCGATCAGTTTCCCTTGAAGCTTCATCAGCGTGTCACCCGGTATGCCTGGCCCGGCCATCAGGACGATGAAAGCGACATCTGGCGATTCCGCAGCCACCATCGGAGCTATCAGTCCCCCCTCGCTGTGCCCGATCAGTCCGATTCTCTTAGGATCTACGCACTTGCGGGTTTTGAGATACGCGATGCCAGACCTGACGTCTTCTGCAAAGTCTTCGGACGTCGCATTCTTGGAGCTTCCTGTGGACTTGCCGATACCGCGATCATCAACTCGAAGTACCGCGATTCCCTGTCGTGTCAGATAATCTGCCAGCACCAGGAACGGCCGGTGGCCGAACACGGTTTCATCCCTGTCTTCCGGACCTGATCCGGTAATCAGAAGAACCGCGGTAAACGATGTTCCGGAGTCCGGTTTTGTGAAAGTTCCGGCAAGCACCGCGCCCGCTTTCTTGTTCTCGAATGTGACTTCCTCTTCGATATATGGGTACGGCTTCTTCGGCTCCTGCGGGCGGGCAGCCCTTGACGCAGCTTTTTCGCCCTTCTCCAGGTTCAACTCAAGCGACATTCCGCGCTGAGACCAGGTGCCGTTGAGCCGGCGACCGTCCGCAGTCACCACGCCTTTGTACTCTCCCAACATGCCAATAGTGACAATGCGGAGTGTATCGCCATTGACCTTCACACTGTCCATCGGGATGCCGAACGCCCCTTGACTGGGGCTGTCCATGGTTGCCGTCAGGATGCCGGTCGTGTCAGTGATGTTGAAGGAAAGCGGCAGTTTCACCCCGGAGAAGTTCACCTCACCATTCCACACGCCGACTAACGACTTCTGATCAAGAGCAAAAGTGACTGTGCAGACCACCGATGCAAGCAGACATGATAGCAATATTCTTTTCACGTTTACCTCTCTTTCTTCGTGCATACTCCGACTATTCAGTTGCTTATGGTTAAGCTGCTGCTGAGAAGATGTCAAGTACAACATCTTCTGTGACTCACTTTCAAGGCTATTCGAGAAGACGAAACTTGAGGCCTGCCGCGTCGTATAGGGGTGTTAGAAACTGAATGTTGGAGTTGATGGAATGCTGCTTCGAAAGAAACTGGATGAGACATCAGGCCGTTGGATGATGGCGCTTGGCATGGCGGCTGTCGCGTTGGGAATAGTCCTTACTAGAATCAGTGATATGCATCTTGGTATCTCTGATTTCGCAGAGGGGTTTCTGCTTGGGCTCGGCATCTTGATGCTCATGGCATCGATAGTGCTGAATACCCGCGGATGTGCCCGGATTCGCGCCAAGCGGCCCGAATAGCCCCTTAGCCCACTCTGATTTGTACCGCATCAAGCTGGTGGGTTTCTTGATCTTGCCGGCTATGTCTGTCGTGAGAATGCCGTCGAGGCAAACGTCTTTTTGTAGCGCCTTACTGCAAGAGTCACACCCACGCCAGTTAGTAGAACGCTGGTTGCGGCACCGAAGGTCACCCCGGAGTGCTCTGCGGGTCGGGTGATTAGCGGCAGAGCTGTGTGCGCGGCAGTCGTCCTCGCCTGCCGCGTTAGCCGCCAGACGAAGACGGCTGGCGGCCACAGAATTCTACCTCCTACCCGATCAGGAATCCCTTGCGGTTGGACGACAACGACTAAGCTAATAAAATGCCGAACAATAACCGTCTTTGCCCAAGGCATATTCGTACTTCGCCGTGGTGAGTGAGTCTGTCGCTGCTCGCGCTGTCAGATACATGCCGTCCGGCTGACATCGATTCATAGACG
>CAIVAP010000170.1 GCA_903903945.1 uncultured bacterium
AAGCGAATCGGGGCTTCCAGCGCGCGACGGATAATATTGATTCCGATCTGTTCGTCGCCTTCGGCTTTCATCGCGCTAATCGCCGGAATCGAGCGGAGCAGCGCCACGCCGCCACCCGGAATCACGCCTTCTTCAACTGCAGCGCGAGTAGCATGAAGCGCATCTTCAACACGCGCCTTCTTCTCTTTCATCTCGGTTTCGGTCGCCGCGCCGACATGAATGACGGCCACACCACCGGCAAGTTTCGCCAGACGCTCTTGCAGTTTCTCTTTGTCGTAATCCGAAGTCGTATCGTCGATCTGACGCTTGATTTGCTCGATGCGTCCCTTGATATCAACACTTTTGCCGGCGCCTTCGATGATAGTGGTGTTGTCTTTGTCGATGACGATCTTCTTGGCGGTGCCGAGATCGGACAGGACGGTGTTCTCCAACTTGAAACCAAGCTCTTCGGAGATGACCTTGCCGTTAGTCAGAACCGCGACGTCGTCAAGCATGGCTTTGCGGCGATCACCAAAACCGGGGGCTTTCACCGCGCAGACTTTCAGCGTGCCGCGCAGCTTGTTGACAACGAGAGTTGCCAGCGCTTCGGATTCGACATCCTCGGCAATGATCAGAAGCGGTCTGCCACTCTGAGCGGTCTTCTCCAAAATCGGGAGGAGGTCTTTCATCGCGGAGATTTTCTTATCGTGAATCAGGATGTAGGCATCTTCCATCTCGGCTTCCATCGATTCCGGATTGGTGATGAAGTATGGTGACAAATAGCCGCGATCAAACTGCATCCCTTCGACCACTTCGAGAGTAGTGTCGGTAGTCTTGGCTTCCTCAACGGTGATGACACCGTCCTTGCCGACTTTTTCCATCGCGTCGGCAATCAGCTCGCCGATCACCTTGTCGTCATTGGCGGAAATGGTGCCGACCTGCGCAATCTCGGCCTTGTTGCCGATCGGCTTGGACTGCTTTTTGAGTTCGGCGATCACGACCACGACCGCCTTCTCGATACCGCGTTTGATGCCCATCGGATTGGCGCCGGCGGCGACGTTTTTGAGACCTTCGGCGAAAATCGCCTGTGCGAGCACGGTGGCTGTGGTGGTACCGTCACCAGCGACATCGGAAGTCTTGCTGGCGACTTCGCGCACCATCTGGGCGCCCATGTTCTCAAAATGATCTTCGAGTTCGATCTCTTTCGCGACCGACACGCCGTCCTTGGTCACGGTCGGGGAGCCGAATTTCTTGTCGATGATGACATTGCGGCCTTTGGGGCCGAGGGTCACTTTTACGGCATCAGCAAGTTTGTCGACGCCCTTTTTGAGCTTCTCGCGAGCTACGGAACCAAATTCTATCATCTTTGCCATTGTAATTACCCTTCCTTATTTCTTGAGGACCGCGAGAATATCGGACTCGCGCATAAACAGGTACTCGGCTCCGTCAACCGTAACTTCGGTGCCGGAGTATTTGCCGAAGAGAATCTTGTCGCCGACTTTGACGTTGACGGGAATCAGCTTGCCGTCATCCGAGATACGACCCGGACCGATGGCGATGACTTCGGCTTCCTGCGGTTTTTCCTTGGCGGTATCGGGGATAATGATTCCGCCTTTCTTCGTTTCACCGGTGTCCAGCGTCTTGACCAGAACTCGGTCTTGTAACGGTTGGATGTTCATTAAGTAAGCTCCTTGCTTTATTGGTTGCTGTTAAACGTTGAATTGCTTTGCCGCCAGTTTTCAACTCTGTTAGCACTCACCCTTGTCGAGTGCTAACAATTGTACGCAAAGATACGGATGCGGTTGCAGCGGTCAAGAGGAATTTTCGGAACAATTGGCAGATTTTCGAACAGATGCTTTATTAGCTTATTTGGTTGTTATACAGCGCGTTACGGTACTAGCCTCACCTGATTGGCTGGTTACGGACAGGCGAAGCAAGGCACACGACCACCGGAGAAGATGTAGGCGACCAGGTAGACCGCGTCGGAGATATTGACCGCCCCATCGCAGTTCACGTCGCCGACTCCAATGTTCGGTTGCGGAGGGTATCCACCGGCGTGTATGTACGCAATAAGGTAGACTGCGTCCGAAAGGTTAATGGTACCAGTATTATTGGCATCGCCGCGCACGACCGACAACAGCGCGCAGTTGATCGTTCTCCGTCTTGTTAGGTAAACGGAATTTCGCGTATTGGTCCAACCATACGCCGCCAAGAATCTCTCCTGACGGCGCAATCAAGACTGTGTCGTCGGGAGGAGATTTCCGACGACTCATGGCCAGTCACTTACATCCCTTGACAGTGTGGCGTGATGCCACCTGCGAAAATGTAGGCGATTAGGTACACCGCATCAGAAATATTAATCTTGCCATCGCCGCTGGCGTCTCCCTGGCCGTTTGGATAAATGCAGTCTCCCGGAGGTGTGCCACCTGCGAATATGTACGCAATAAGGTAGACGGCATCGGAAATGTTAACCGTGCGATCATCATTAGCATCACCGCAAGAAGCACAACTCATCATCAGCGCCCTCACGGCATTCACCCTGCCCCAGCCGTAATATTGATCCCAACCCGGTGT
>CAIVAP010000171.1 GCA_903903945.1 uncultured bacterium
CACACCAAAAACCGACCATCGAAACATCGTTCGTGGCCGGTTTCACCATTGGCTCCGCGCCGTTCGGGTGACCACGGCGCTTCAACGCCCCACGATTTGCGGTTAATCTATTCCCAGTATCAAAGTTTATGCAACGCTAGTATTGTATACGGTTAACTTAACGCTCGTCAACTCGTACAATTACCAGTACCATCCCACAGGGGTCTGCGGGTTTGCGGAGGTGACGGATTCTCGGTATCCTTATTGCTAACCAAAAGCAAAGGGGGTTAGCGATGAATCCGTCGAAGCACAGTCTAACAGTGTTGGATCAGATTTTCAAGTTGATTCCGCGGAATCTGATACCGAGGTTGGCGAACGAGTATGGTGTATCGAAGAGATCCCGTCGGTTCACTCCGACCAGTCACGTTCTGGCGTTGATGTTTGCTCAGCTTTCGCATGCGATCAGTCTGAATGACATATGTGACTGTCTGCGTAATCGCAGTGGCGCTCTAACGAGTATGCGTAGGGCAGTGGCGCCGAGCAGGAATACTCTGTCTAACGCGAACCGTGTAAGGAATGCTGACATGGCAGAATCATTGTTCTGGAATGTTACGGATGGCCTGCAGAGAAGATATCCGGCCTTTGCTCTGCAAGGACGGAGGTATTGCGGTATTCCGCGGCGGTTCAAGCGTTTGATAAGCGTAGTGGATTCAAGCACGATGAAGCTGGTGGCGAACTGTCTTGATTGGGCACGGCATCGGCGGCGCAAGGCGGCGGCCAAGATGCACCTGCGGTTGGATTTGCAGTCGTTCTTGCCTGCATTTGTGCTTATCAAATCAGCAAGGACCAATGATTTGGCTCAGTCATATGAGCTTTGCGCTGGCCTGAGGCCGGGTGAGATCGTGGTTTTTGACAAGGCGTATGTGGGCTTCAAGCATCTCTACAGCCTCAACGGGCGGGGTGTCTTCTGGGTAACCCGCCTCAAAGAGGGCGCTACGTATCGAGTTGTGGGACAGCATAGCAAGCCCAAGGGCAAGATCATCCGTGATGTCTATATCAAGCTCGAAGACCCCAAGACATCGCGCAAGTATCCTGAGAGGCTGAGACTGGTGGAGGCTATAGTCGAGGTCGACAAGAAGCTGAAACGCATGAGCTTCATAACCAACAACACCCAGTGGGCGGCCAGTTCGATCTGCGATCTCTACAAGTCACGCTGGGGTATCGAAGTGTTCTTTAAGGAGATAAAGCAGACTCTCCAACTGGCAGACTTCATGGGATATAACGAGAACGCGGTGCGCTGGCAGATATGGATTGCGCTACTAGTCTATGTGTTGCTTCGCTTTATCTCGTGGCAAGGCCAATGGAAGCATTCGTTTACGCGCCTGTTCACTCTTATCCGCAGCGTTCTCTGGAGCTATCTGGATGTCTTCAGCGTGATGAGCTGCTGTGGGACAGCACATGGCACGCCACGGATGAGAGCAGCGCCTGACCAGTGCTATCTGCCCGCATTTGCCCCAGGTTAGAGGCATCAGAAAATGAAAACAAGGGTTTACGAAAACCACGTAACGCTGAGCGTGAAAAGAGAGGAAAATAGCCAGCTTTCGGGAATTGTGGGATGGTACTGTATAATTTTGAGTATCTTGCTCACTCTGGCGCTGCAATTTATCCTGAGAATTCGCAGGTAATGTTGCGATCCGAGTGGAATCCTCTTTCGGGACAAACGTCCTGCCAGGGGGAAATACGATGCGGCTGAGCGAATTCGATTACGTTCTGCCGACGGAGTTGATCGCTCAGGAGCCGATGGCCCAGCGGGACCAGTCGCGGCTGATG
>CAIVAP010000172.1 GCA_903903945.1 uncultured bacterium
AGAAATGGCAATTGGGGCGCTCTCATGCGAATTTCCCGGATCTGTTCGGGCTGTGACGCCCCGACCACGAGACCCAGATTGCCGTCGGTATTCCAAGATGAGACTTTGTCGACAACGTGCATGTAAAGCGGTTTGCCATCGCAGTTAAGATATTGGAAATCCTGAGCGCCCTGATTGGAAGTGACCGCCAACACAAAGACAAAGCTGTCTTGGTACTTCAAGAATGGTTCGATGGAGTCATAGCCCATATATGGCGACACTGTTACGGCATCCCCTTCAAGGTCGTCAAAGAGGGCTTCAGCGTATTTCTGAGCCGTATTGCCGATATCTCCTCGTTTGGCATCGAGAATGACCGGTATATCGGGAGGAATGTGCATGATCGTCTTCTTGAGCGTCTCCAAGCCACGCGGACCGAGTGACTCGTAAAACGCGAGGTTTGGCTTGTAAGCACAGCAGCCGTTGCAAGTGGCATCGATAATGGCCTTGTTGAACTCGAACACCGGATCGCCAGAGTTCTGCAAGTGCTCGGGGAGAACACCGATGTCTGAATCGAGTCCCACACAGATTAAGCTGTTGTTCTTCTTTTGCGCCTTGGTCAATTTATCAATAAACGGGTTCACGTCTTCTTTGCCTTTCCGATCAGATCGTTAACATCCTGTATATTACGGCTCACGAGGTAATCCGTTAGATCATCTATGGCCCGAATCGTGCAATCGGGCTGAACAAAGTTTGCCGTGCCAAATTGCACTGCGGTAGCACCGGCCAGCAAGAATTCGATCACATCACGATAGTCCATGATTCCGCCGATGCCCACTATCGGAATCTTAACTACACTTGCCGTCTTCCAGACTGCTGCAATGGCGACCGGCTTGATGGCGGGACCCGACAGGCCGCCGGTGATATTGGTCAGTTTGATTCTCCAATTGAAGGGATCGATCGCCATGCCGTAAACCGTGTTGATCAATGCCAGAGCATCAGCGCCGGCTTCTTCACAGGCCTTGGCGATTGGCTTGATATCGGCGACATTCGGGGAAAGTTTGGGCATCAGCGGGAATCCGCAAATCTCTTTCACTCGCCTGACGATATCGTAGGCAATCTGAGGATTCGACGAAAACTCCATGCCGTCCCCCTTGACGTTGGGGCAGGAGATATTCAATTCGATCATATCGATTTCATCGTGGCCGTTAAGCTTGTCGATGACATAGAGGTACTCATCAGTGTCGAATCCTGCGACATTAACCACGATGCGAGTGCCAAGGTTACGCAAAAACGGCAGTTTCTCACGGACATAGGCATCGACGCCGACATTGGCCAGACCGATGGCATTGAGCATACCGGAAGCCGTCTCGGCTGTACGCGGCGGCGGATGACCTTTGCGTTCGTGGCGAGTGATGGACTTGGTGACGATACCCCCCAGCCGCGACAAGTCGATATACTCGTCGAATTCCTCGCCGTAGCCGAAAGTGCCGGATGCCGTCAGAATCGGATTCTTGAACTCGACACCGCCGATAGTCACTTTGAGACTCGGTGTGGTCAAAGCTCCACCTCGCTCGCTTCGAAAACCGGACCTTCACGGCAAACGCGCATGTATTTTTCTTCGCCATCATTCTTGACTACACAGCCCAGGCAGGTACCGACGCCGCATGGCATGATTGATTCCAATGAAAGATAGCACTTCTTACCATATGCCCGGGCAATTGTCTGTACAGCTTTGAGCATGCCGTCCGGTCCGCAGGCACAGATGACTGGGTTAATCCCCAGCGAACCATCATCAAGGCGCGCACGCAGTAGTTCACTTACGAAACCCTTGAATCCAAGCGAGCCATCATCAGTCGCGAATTGCAGATTGATGGGCAGTTTCTCCACGCGATCCGCCATCGGTTTTTCCGCGGCGGTTGTCAGACCGCACAAGTAGTTGATCTTGTTACCGTCAAATCCTTGACGTAAATGTGACTTGGCCAGTAGATACACCGGAGGTATCCCGACACCGCCTGCTACCAGTACCAGATGGTCGATCGTCAGAGGCAAATCAAAGCCATTTCCGAGCGGACCCAGAACATCGAGCGTCTCGCCCGGTCGTACCCGCGAGAGAACTTCGGTGCCGCGACCGACGACCTTGTAGAGGATGTCCACAACTCCGGAAGTCTCGTCATAGTCGAAGATTGAAAACGCCCGACGCAGCAGCGGATCAGTGCCAGTGGTATTTGGCTTGATGTGGAGAAAGGTCCCCGGAATCGGAAAGCGTTCCAATGGCAAATTGATTGCGAGAAGGAAAATCCCCGAACCAAGTGCATTATTGCCGATTACTTTGCAGTGATGGAAAATGTCACGCTTGTCTATCTGTAGGTCTCCGGCAGTTTGACGTCATAGTAGTAAATAAACCAGCCGGGGAATTTCGACGGGTCATCAAATTGGATCGGGTTGAAGTAGGTTTCCAGCAAAGCCTTTTTGACCTCGCGATCAATATCGGCATTCCCTGGTCCTTTCAGGAAATTGACGTCGCTGACTCTGCCGTCAAACTCGATCTTAATTTTGAGCATCAGTTTGCCCTCGATCCTGGTTCCGACCGCGCTGAGAGGATAAACGAAGTCGCCCTTGGTCACCGGCTCCTGAATCGTAATCATTGGAGTGGCCTCGATTTCCGCACGTAGCTTCTCTTCAGCGCGCTGCGATTCCGAGAGAGTGTCGACCTGTGCGAAGACTGCCGTCGTGTCGGGCACAGTTGTACTGTCTATTTTGGGCTTGCCCTGATCAGTCGGTACAGCCACGGCTTTCGGCGTCCCCAGACCACCCGCCAGCTTTGCCGCCTCCACACCAAACGGCGTTTTGGGATATTTCTCCGCCAATTCTTTGAACAGCAAAATCATGGTAGAGTCGACATAGGTCGAGTCGGCGGACTCCGTGTTCGGAACGAACCTGCTTAGTTCGATCTTGGCAATCGCGAAATCGGCCCGCGGTACGAGCCTTGAATCGGGGTACTCCTCCATCAGTCGCCGGAACAGAATCAGCGCCGAATCAGCATCGCCCCGATCAAAGTATTGCTCTTCCGCCAATTCGTAGAGTTTGTCGGCATAGAGCGAGTCAGATTCCGTGTCGCGCAGGCCGAGCAACTTGATGGCCTGTCCGTACTCGTCTGACAACGGATACTGATCCAGTATCTTCTGATAATACTCTTTGGCACTGGCAGTATCGTGGTATTGGTTCTCATATAGCCATCCGATCGCGATCAGCGCTCTAGGAGCCAACTCGCTTTCCGGGAAATCCTCCACCAGGCCTTTATATTCACTCAGCGCGGAATCGGGCTGGTTGAGAGTGGTGCGATAGAGTTCGGCCAGCAAGAAACGATTGTCATCGGCGATGTCCTTTGCCGAATCAGAAGGCTCGGCGCGGTACTTCTCCACTTTAGTGATGTCAGCCGATTTTGTCAATGCCATCTGTCCCCACTTGCCGGTGGTGGGAATCTTGGCGGCCTGATCATACATGCTCTTGGCGAGTTCCAGGTCACCCCAGTCATTCTGCACAATCGCGCCCATGCAGTAGTACGCCTCAGCAGCCTGCGCCCATTTGGGGTAACGGGTCGTGACGTCATCATATAGCAGAATCGCCTCGCGCTCATTGCCTGCCAGGTAGTTGCCCTCCGCGATCCGCAGCAGAATATCAGACTGAAAAACGGAGTCTTTGTTGTCGTTTGCGAGTTTCTCGAAAACCGCCAATCCGGCCTTCACGCTGTCGATCAGGAAAAGGGAGCGTCCCTTTTGATATCGCGCCTGAAAACGGACCTTGTCAACTTGGGCCAGCGCCTCAGCCGCGGCAAACGATTTCGCAGCTTCGCCAAACTGCCGGCGCTCAAATTGAATCTGGCTGATCTTAAACTGCACTTCCTGTGCCTTCGGATTGTTCTTGTACTCTTTTACGAACTTTTGGTATTGCTCGACTGCACCCGCGGAGTCATTCTCCAGCAGTGCGGTCTCGCCCGTCAAGAAGATCGCCTCGGCGCGATAAGGGTTGCCCTTGGTCTTATCAGCGTACTCTTTGAACACTTCCATAGCAAGAACGTAATTCTCCAGACGAAAGCGTGTCTTGCCAAGGAAAAAGCGCGATTCGTCCGCATACTTGGACTTGGGGAACGACGCCAACAACTCGCGGAATTTGCGCTCCGCCTTCGGATAATCACCAGTATAGTAATACGACTTGCCGATCATGAACAGGGCATCATCCATATAACTGGAGCCGGGGTGTTCACTGATTACTTTCGAACACTTCTTGAGCGCATCCTCATAGAGTTGTTTTTCACTGTTGTTGGCAGAGTCGCGACTATCTCTCTGCCGGGTCTTCTCGGCCTGATTGTACCACGAACGCGCGTGATAGAAGGAGTTGAAGTAGACACAACCGGAACTCAACAGCAAGTAGAGCGCAACCAGTGCCGACAGCGCCAATTGCCGTGACATGCGATCACCGCCGCTGCCGCAGCTATTCGCTTCGCTTGAATGTCGATTTATGTTAGGCAACTCTTTCATCTCATGCTTCATTCGTTTTCAGGGAAGCTTCCCCGGAAGATGCCTCCTCCATTGCCACCTGCCAGATTATCGGCAGAATCTCACCTGACTTGCCATGGAATACTTCATCAGCATAAGGTGTCAATCCGGTCGGTTCGGGATTGATCTCCACCAAGTAAGCGCCATTGTTCTTGGCGATTAGCGGCAAGTCCGCCGCCGGATAGACTAATGCCGACGTGCCAATAGATAGGAATAGTGCCGATTTTTCGGCCATTTTGATCGCAGTTACCAGAGCCTCCTCGGGGAGCAACTCACCGAACCAGACAACATCGGGTCTGATCTGTCCGCCGCAGGAACAGCGCGGAATGTTGTCGGGATCGATCTCAACCTGATCCATTGGCGAGCCACATTGCCTGCACTTGTTCCGCTGAATGTTGCCGTGCAATTCGATCACGTTCTGAGATCCGGCGCGTCGATGCAGGTTGTCGACGTTTTGAGTTACCAGTGTAAAATCGCTCAGATGCTGCTCCATTTTCGCCAGCGTCTCGTGTCCCATGTTCGGTTCCGCCTTGCCGATCACGTCGCGGCGATAGAGATACCATTCCCAAACGAGCTTGGGATTGCGCATAAAGGCATTCATCGAAGCCAACTCGGTGGGGTCGAATTTGCTCCATAGCCCGTCGTTACCCCGGAAGGTGGGAACGCCCGATTCCGCCGAAACTCCGGCGCCGGTCAACGCCACCGTCCTGACATTAGCCCTCAGCAACTCGATCAATTTCGCGGTGATGGACATCGCGAGAATATACCAAAATCAACCATGCTGTCAAGGTCAAGTTGGCAAAGGCCTTGCCTCTGTTAGTGCGCACTGTTATTATACAATTCTATGCGTCGATATGTCCTTCTCATTTTTCTGATTGGGTTGCTGACGATTACCGCCAGTATTTCGGCGGACAGCTTGTCCGTTCAGGGCGATTCGGTCAGGCGGATTAAGCCGAAACGCGCGCCGATGGGGGCACTCCTGCGTTCGGTGGCTGTGCCCGGCTGGGGGCAATGCTATAATCACAAGTATGTCAAGAGCGCTGTCGTGTTTGGCGCGGAGACGTTCTTTATTGTCAAGGCTGTCCACTGGTGGAAGAAAACTGAAGACCAGTACAACTCGATTCAGCAAACTAACGATCAATCCCAACAATACACCCGCTACAATATTTACAGATCGTATCGCACCAGCCGCGACGATTACCTCTGGGCGGTCGGTCTCACGGTTTTCCTGAGCATGTTTGATGCCTACGTGGATGCCCATCTGGCCGGCTTCGACGTCGATATCACTCCCGATTTCGAGGCGCCCAAAGGCGGCGCCTCAATCAAGCTGAGTCTGCGATTCTGAATACTTGCCGAAACAAAGTGCAGGTAGGATAGGCATTTCTGCCTGTCCTCTTCCTTGACTTGGTCAGGCAAGAAGAGGTTGTCCCATACAGAGACATCAGAACAAGGACGGGTTATTCCCTCTTATTAAAGGGGGACTGACGGGGGGTTATCTTTCTCCTTGGTGAATAGGCGCTTACAACCCCCTTGGTCCCCCTTTGCTAAGGGGGAAAATCAACTTACTCCTCGCGCATTTCACGAAATCCAACTGGTGGGACAACCTCAGAATGCCTAACCTACGTCGTTACCGGGAGGGTTCTTTCTCTACGCCAATTTTAGCTTCAACGCCAGCGGATGCGAATTTACTCCGACTCCGATTGGTTTTGCCTCGCGTATATCGTGTGCCACCACGACAGACGGCCGTGCATCATCCAATCCGAAGCCACGTCCCGCGAGCGTCTCGCGATAGACGACTGTGTGCAGATCGGTAAACCCTTCCGAGAACTCGATCTCTTGTCCGTCGACTGTAATCGAACGAAACGTCCGCTTACCTTTTTCTTTGGCATCGGTAGGGAGGTCGTTCTGGTTGATGGAGAGATACCATTTGACGTTGGCGTTTTGCAGTTCCAGAAAGCCACAGGCGCGCTCGGCAGAGGAATAATGCACTTCGTTCTTTTGTACGCCGCCGAACAACCAGATCAAAAGGTCAAAGAAATGAATGCCGATATTGGTCGCCAAACCACCCGAACGCTCAACCGAACCCTTCCATGACACGAGATACCAAGCGCCTCGGGAAGTTATATAAGTCAACGTGATTTCGTGTTTGTGAGCGGCGCGCTCTTTCTGAATCTTATCGCGCAACGCTACTAAGGAAGGATGTACCCGGAGTTGCAGAATAGTATAGACCCGTCTCCCCGATTCCTGTTCCAGTTCCTGCAACGCGTCGATATTCCACGGGTTAAGCACCACCGGCTTTTCGCAGATCGCGTCCGCGCCGGCACGCAGCGCAAAACGAACATGCGCATCATGCAGATAGTTGGGGGAACAGATTGTGACATGGTGCACACGCTGTTCTTCACCAGCGCGCCGCAGCTTCTCGATATGCCGGTCGAAGCGCTCGTACTCCGTGAAGAATTTGCAGTCGTCAAAATAGCTGTCGAGTAACCCGACCGAATCATGCGGATCGCATGCCGCCAACAGTTGGTTGCCGGTTTCTTTGATTGCTTTCAAGTGTCGCGGCGCGATATAGCCCGCCACACCGGTCATTGCGAAGTTTTTGGACATTTTCAACCTCAGTACTATCATTCTGTCGAAATCGCGAACGTCTCGACCTACTCGATTCTAACTATATTCCTGCCAGTTCCGCTCGGCGTTGACAACTAAGCCCAGAAACACCCAGCTTACCAGTAGCGATGAACCCCCATAACTGACAAAGGGGAGGGGTACCCCTGCTACTGGCAAGAGGCCAAGCACCATACCGATATTGACTAACATTTGAAAGGCCAACGCCGAGGTTGCCCCAATTGCCACCAACGCGCTGAAACTGTTGCGGCTTTTCATCGCCGCTCGAATGCCCCGATGAAAGATGTATCCGAACAGCGCGATAATCACAACACCCCCCAACATTCCGAATTCCTCCGCGGCCACCGAAAATATGAAATCCGTATGCCGCAATGGTAGAAAGTCGAGCTTATTCTGACTCCCGGCAAGATATCCTTTGCCGAGCAGTCCCCCTGATCCGATGGCAACCTTGGATTGGATAATCTGATAGCCCGCCCCCAGCGGGTCTTGGCCGGGATCAAGGAAGATTTTGATACGCATCTGCTGGTAGTCATGCAGGCGGTTCCAGGCAATCGAGCTGAATGCGCCGACTGCCAGATTGATGGCAACCAATGTGATCGTAAAAGCCAGCGACGATCGAATCAGTGGTAATACCGCGAAAATCAGCAGCGCGAAGAACACGATCCAGGCGATCATGCTCGATGAAGCGATCATACTCGCGACCGGCGTGATAAACAGCAACAAATACTTGACCGGCATTCCTTCCCAGAACATCATCACCAAAAAGACTACGGCGAAGACGACCGCCGACCCCAGATCGGGTTGGCGCACTACCAACAGCGTAATCACGCCGCAGATGGCGGAAGCAGCCGCGATTTTCTTGAGACTCGAAATCGGACGGCGGCTATAAGTCAAATAGCGCGCCAGCATAAAGATGAAGGCGACCTTCCCGATTTCCGCCGGTTGGATACTGAAAGCCCCCAGACTATACCAGCGCTGTGCCCCGAACATAGAAGCGCCAAACAAAATCAATCCCAGCAACATAAGGATTGCAATGCCATAGTAGATGGGCGCGAAAATCTCGTGCATTCGCAGCGGTATGGCGGTGGTCGCGAAAAACACTATTGCGGCGAGCACGAACCAGATGATTTGCTTGCCCCAATCGTCCTGCAGACGCGGGTCGGGAGAATTGTGATTGGCCGAATAGACCAACAGAATCGAAATGATCGTCAGTAACGCACCGGCGACAAACATCGACCAACCGCCGGAAGTAAACGGATTCCTAGTTTGCAGCACTATTGACCCCGTTTCCGGCGGATACCAAAGGCGGCATCGGCGTTGGTGGTGGTGGCATCTTGATAATGCCTCTTTTCTGGAAGAACTTGATGAAGACCGCCTTCACAAAAGGCGCCGCGACCGTCGAGCCATGTCCGGCATTTTCGACAATCACACATCCCAGAATCTGGGGATCAAGCGCCGG
>CAIVAP010000173.1 GCA_903903945.1 uncultured bacterium
CTCGTTTCGTCAGCAGCACGCCTATGGACGATGACGCTATGCCTTTACCCAGAGAGGAAACAACTCCCCCGGTGACGAAGATATACCTGGCTTTGTCCATCTATCTGACTCCTCTCTCTTGCGAGAGTATCTTGCTCGCAGCCAACAAATCCTCGGGGGTATTGATCGACAATACCGGCGTGTCAAGTCGCGCGGCGCCGATCGGAAACCCCGATTCAAGTATGCGCAATTGCTCCAGCGATTCGGCGATTTCGCCAGCCGTCGGTGATAACATGGCGTACATCGTCAGAAAATCCTTTTTGTATGCATAGATGCCGACATGGCCATAATTGACCAGTGCAACGCCACTGTCTCCAGTTATCGGCTGCCGCGAAAATCTGATCGCCCGATCGTTTTCATCAAGCGCCACCTTAACTAAATTATGGTCGGCAAGTTCATTCGGATCGGCAATCGAAAATACAGCCGTTGCCACCGGCAACTCTGAAATCCACTCCAGTATCCGCAGGGTTCGGCCTATGATGACGCCATTAATAAAAACTTCATCTCCCTGAATATTGACGCAGATATCACAGTCAATGTTGGCGACGGCTGCCGCGCAGCGCTCCGAACCGTTGCGAAACGGCTTTTCCGAGTAGAAGACTTCGCCGCCATGAGCGGTGACCAACTCCTCGATGGTGCGGTCATCGGTGGCGACAATCAGTTTGTCGAACCCAGAAAACTGACGTGCGCCATCAAGCGTGTGTAGGATCAGTTCCTTGCCCTCCAGTTTGGCGAGACCTTTACCGGGGAAACGGCTGGAACCGAGTCGCACGGGTATGACTCCACAGATTTTCAATGTCTTTGTTCTTCCCGCACAACAACCATTATGCGCGCTAACACCTTCGACTTCAGTATCATATGGCTATTGGCGGACCGAGTCGCCCCAACTGAGCCAACTTTGGGGACTCAAATTGATTAATCATGTTCGGGCAATCCCGTGTCAGAACCAAAAAGCACGGGATTAATGCTACCGGTTTTATGCTCGGAAGTCAAGGGATTAAACACCGGATCAAGACATCCCGGAGAAATTTTGAGAAGCCTCGTTTTTCACGTGAGAGACGTCGTCACTTGGACAGGTGCCGGCATCGATCGCACACATTCCTGCATCACAGCAATGGCGGGCTTGAGCCGCTAATAGCCGAACACAGTGATCGAGCGCGTCGCGCTCTCGGTGACAAATATCTCACGCCGCAAAGAGTTGATGGCAATTGAAGTTGGCTGCCGGAGGTCGCGGTCTTGGGGATAGACCAGCTTCAGGCGGCCGGAAAGATCATAGACGTACACTTTTCCTGTCGTTTTGTCTAGCAGATGCACTCGAATCAGGTTCGGCTGCCAACGATCTTGAGAGACCGGACTCTCGGATTTCGACCCGTCAGCAATGGCAAAGCATATCGGCGTCGTAATTTTTGTCAACTCCGGCTGTTCCAATTCGTTCACAAAATCGCCGGCAGGGGAATAGATCTCTGCTTTGCCGGAAGCATCGCCAATCCAGATACTCCCCTCGGGCGCAACGCAGGCAGCGCTCGGCTCACGCAGACGCGAGTGATCTTCGCCGGGAATAAGATCCATCAGTTCCAGGAAATCAAAGAAGGGCTGCTGATTGACTAGCGATATGATAGCCACCTGCGCGGCTTTGGGGTCGACCACGGTCAACAGCTTGCCATCAGTGGCGATCTGGGTGGGCTGGATACGCACAAAGCGCCCCGGATACCAGGCAACAGAGTTGACATACTCCCCATCGCTATCAAAAACGGCTATCAGTCCCTTGATCGTGTCGGCAACAATGAGCTGGCTGTCCGTAACCGCGATGGCGGTCGGGATAATGACGGCCGGTTTGTCCAGATGCAGCGAGCCAAGCTGTTTGAGGGTTGGAGAATAGACCTGAATCAGCGACTCCCCAACA
>CAIVAP010000174.1 GCA_903903945.1 uncultured bacterium
ACATGGCGCGGGACCGGCTCTGAAAATGTAGTTGATCAAAAACACTACGTCAGCAATGTTAATGCTGCCGCTGCAGTCAACGTCCGCTAACGAAAGCAACTGCGGAGCAGGCCCACCAACAAAGATGTAGTTGATCAGATAAACGGCGTCAGAGATGTCAACTGTGGCATCAGCGTTGGCGTCGCCACAGGCGTATTTCTTTGTCCGTTGCGCTAGGTATGCGGAGACCTTCTCGCCAGCTGTTGTGAACACCCCTCCGGCGATCAGCTTGTCGTCATAGACTGCGAGCGTATAGACATTGTCATCCATCCCCGATCCCAACGGCGACCAAGTGCTCCCATTCCAGGAAGCGACCTTGCTTGCTGCCGCGCCACCGGCTGTTGTGAACATGCCCCCAGATGTCAACTTGTTGTTGTGAACTGCAAGGGCAAGAACATGGTAGTCCACTCCTGGTCCCAGCGGCGACCACGTTGATCCATCCCAGGATGCTATGTGGTTTGCGGCGATGCCACCGGCAATCGTGAACCATCCCCCAGCGATCAGCTCGCTGTCATAGACTGCGAGAGCACAGACATTACTATTCACCCCCAATCCCAGCGAGGACCACGTCGAGCCGTTCCAAGAAGATATATAGCCTACATATTTGCTACCTGCGGTTGTGAACCATCCCCCGGCTATCAGCTTGCCCTGAAAGGTGGCGAGGGCCCAGACAGGACCACTTATCCCCGATCCCAACGGCGACCATGTTGAGCCATTCCAAGATGCAACGCGGTTTGCGCTTACGCCACCGGCTGTTTCGAAGGACCCTCCGGCGATCAGCTTGTTGTCATAGACTGTAAGGGCAAGGACCCAGGAATTCATCCCCGATCCCAGCGGCGACCACGTTGAGCCATCCCAAGATGCAATGTGATCTGCGCTGACACCCCCTGCGGTTGCAAACGCCCCCCCAGCGATCAACTTGTTGTCATAGACTGCGAGGGCCTCGACCCTATCATTCATCCCCGATCCCAGTGGCGACCACACCGTGCCATCCCAAGAAGCGATTCTACCTGCGCTTACGCCACAGACTGTTGTGAACCCTCCCGCGGCGATCAGCTTGTTGTCGTAGACTGTGAGGGCCGCGACCTCGTCATTCGTTCCCGATCCCAACGGCGACCACGTTGTGCCATCCCAGGATGCAATGCTGCTCGCGCTCACGCCACCGGCCGTGGCGAACCATCCCCCCGTTGTCAGCTTGTTGTCATAGACTACAAGGGCATAGACATCGTAATCCATTCCCGAACCTAGCGGCGACCACGTTGAGCCATTCCAAGAAACGACTCTATTTGCGCTTTCGCCTCCGGCTGTTGTGAAGTACCCTCCAGCTATTAGTTTGTTGTCACGGACCACAAGGGCAAGGACATGGGAATCCATTCCCGATCCCAGCGGAGACCACGTTGTACCATCCCAGGATGCAATGTCGTTTGCGCTGACGCCTCCGGCTGTTGTAAACCCTCCCCCAGCGATCAGCTTGTTGTCATAAACTGCTAGAGCAAAGACATAGTTACCTATCCCCGATCCCAGTGGAGACCACGCTGTACCATCCCAGGATGCAATGTAATTTGCGCTGTCGCCTCCGGCTGTTGTGAACGCCCCTCCAGCTATCAACTTGCTGTCATAGTCTGTGAGGGCATAGACATCAGAGTCCATCCCCGATCCCAACGGAGACCACGTTGAGCCATCCCAAAATGCAATGTGGTTTGCGCTTGCGCCACCGGCTGTCGTGAACCCACCCCCGGCGACCAGCTTGTTGTCAAAAACCGTGAGGGCAAGGACCCAGTCATTCATTCCCGATCCCAACGGCGACCACGATGAGCCATCCCAAGAAGCTATTCGATCTGCGCTTACGCCGCCGGCTGTCGTGAAGTACCCCCCAGCTATCAGTTTGTTGTCATAGACTGTGAGGGCATAGACATTGCTGTTCATCCCCGATCCCAACGGCGACCACGTCGAGCCGTCCCAGGAAGATACGTAGTGGGCAATAACACAGCCAGTTGCCCGGAACTCGCCCCCTACTACGAGGAAGCCATTGTAGACAACTGCCGCGCGTACAATCCCACCAACTCCTTGGACGCAGGGCGAGATGCTGTTGTCCCAGTAAATGTCATCGGGGTCATCGTTTGGCGAAGCCGCAGAAGCTGGGCGAAACACGGGCTGACCGGTGGCAGGATTGATGGCTGATTCAAATCCTTTCAAATCCAGCGATCCCTGATATCCCGATCGCCGCGCGGCCTCCAGATCAAATTTTCCATCAGGGGTAAGAAATTCGCCAAGACTTCGTGCCGAATCGAGTGAGTTCGGCACCTTCGGCTGAGCCAGGTCGCTCTTGATGTTACCGCTAAGCTCATTGTCCGCGAAAGCTGCAAGTGTGAGGATCGAAACGAGAAGCGCCATTAGAGCCATTGTTGATGAAATTTTGTATATCATGTCACTCTCCCAAAGGTGCACAGGTGAGACATCGGGTTGTATTTTCAGGTGTCAAGATAGCAAATCTGGTTGACTTTGTCAAGACAATCCGGCTGGTCTAACGACGTTTCTTACTCCTGAGATTGTCGGGTTTGAGGCTTCGCTGCAAACCCGACCTACCGAACTACGTTGAGATTTGTAGGGGCACGTTGCACGTGCCCGCGGGCACACGCAGTGTACCCCTATGCTTCTTTGCAGGCAAGTACTTGCCTGTCTATCCGGCAGGAAAGGATTCCTGCCGGCGCGCTCCAATGCAAAGGGCGCGGAAAACCGCGCCCTTGCATGTAAGCTTGTTGGAATAAATTCGAACCTACAACAGTGATTCCGTTTAATTCTGACCTATATCAGCGATTCCGCTTCCCAGGCAAGCAACTGATCGGCCAGCGGATCGTAACCGATGTGCCGGTAGCGGATGACACCGTTCTTGTCGATCACGAACAATGTCGGAATTCCAGTGACACCATACTTGTCGGTAATTTCTTTGTCACCAAACAAGACGTTGAATTGATAGCCCATGTCGGCAAGGAACGGGCGTACCAGACTGCTATCGCGTTCCCAGACGTTGAGCGATAGGAATTCGACATCTTTCGGTCTGCTGTCGACATACTCCTGCATTAACGGCATCGTCATGCGGCAGGGTCCGCACCAGGTAGCCCAGAAGTCGATCACGACGATTTTGCCTTTGAGATCGGCCAGCGATACGGTCTGTCCCAGCAAGTTGACGAAGGAAAACGCGGGCGCCGGCAGGTCCAGCTTCTCGGCAAGCGCTCTCTGTTTGAGAACTGCGCTGCTGTCTTTCAGAATGGCAAGGCGCATCTCGCGCTCTTTTCCGGCTGCGGTTTCTATCTTCTTGGCGATTTCTGCATAGGCCGGTAGCGCCATAAGCGGTTCAAAAGCAGAGGAGTGCGCGAGGCGGCGGTAGTCAGCGAAGCCCACGCCTGCGGCAGTATTGATCACCGTTAACGCCGAGTCATTCTGTCCCGCCATAACATACAACTTCGCCAAATCAAACAGCGCGTCTCCCGGATTGCGCGCTGATAATGCCACAAGCTGACGTTGGTAGACTATGGCATCGGCATACCTCTTATCATTCCGATAGAGACCAACCAGCGCTTTCTTGACCTGCGGATCGTTTTGATTCTTGCCGGCATACTCAATTAACGCCGCTTCCGCCTTGGTCTTGTCTCCCTGTGCGATCAGGATGTCATTCTTGAGTTTGATTGGCGGGAACTGATCGGCGGTAGTAACCGCAAACAGGTCGGCGTATTTCAGAGCGTTGGCATAGTCCTTCTTCTGGAAGTAGATGCCGGCCAGTTGCTGAAAAGGGGACGGGTAGGAATTGTCGATGTCAATGCTCTTGCGGAAATACTCAATCGCGCCCGCAGTATCCGGAAGCGTTTTACTCAGGAGGCGTGACGCCATCCCGAAATTGCCCCAGTAGTACTTGGGATCAAGCTCCACGGCTTTACGAAACATCTTCTCAGACTCGTCACCGGTCAAACAGCGACCGTAAAGATAGGCGTGCATCGCCGAATTGGGATTCTTCTCCTGAAGCTGCTTGTAGTAAGCGACCTTGGCGTCGGACTGGTCAAAACCGTCAAAGAGTGACTGGTAGTCGCGATGCAGCATCGTTGAATTAGGATTGACCTTGAGGAAATGCTCGTAGACCGCCTGATATCCTTCAAATGCTCCCTGACCCCCCATCGACCCGGCATACGCTTCCATCGAGTCGTTGCACGCTTTCATCTCCGGTGGTTCGCTGTAGACCGTCGCGGTCGGCTCTTTGCGTGTCTGGCTGCAGGCGGCAATCAGTAACGCTAACACAACGCCGGCAAGTAACATCAGTTTTCTCATTTATCCTCCAAGGTTAAGAGCGGAGCTCTTGATTTCGTATCCCGGTCGATATACAGACGTCCACGGATGATTTGCGCCGGCGGTTGCCCGATACCGGCGATTGACTCGAAAATATCCGCTTTGTCCGCAGGCTTCGCAAGCTCAAACTGCTCGGTTTGGGATATTGATGATTTCCTTTCGATCACTCAGGGGGCGAAGGACAACTGAGCGCCGCCAAAGTCACAACAAGATGATTGCTGATCTTCGCCAAATCCCTTGACATCGGCTTCACCGGCTTCGACATTATCTTCCATGAAACTCTCCGATGCCAAAATCGGCGACATGGTGCTTGGATTTTATGCACTGTCGCAGTGCGAATTGATTCCGTTTACAGGTGGTGTGCGATTGCAGCTTGAGTTCCGCGATGCGTCGGGGAAGGTGCCGGGGGTGATGTGGAACGAGGAGGCGGAGATGGCATATCAACAGTTACGAACCGCCGAAGTGGTCAAAATCAAGGCTCTATTAAGTTCATACAAGGGCACACCACAACTGCAAATCGAGAAGATCCGTCCCGCTAAAGCCGAAGAATACGATCTGACCGAACTGTTGCCGGCCAGTGAATCCTCATTGGAGGAATTGGAGCAGGCGGTCAGTGAATTGATCGAGTTGATCGAGGATGCCGAGATCAAGAACCTGGCCAACGATGTGCTTTCGGATCCACAAGTGCGTCCGCGTTATTTCGAAGTACCTGCCGGCACAAGATGGCATCATCCGTATTTACGCGGATTGGCCGAGCATTCAGTCTCCATGGCGCGCGTGGCGGTCAAGGTTTGCGAACACTACGCCTATCTCGACAGGTCGTTGGTGATCGCCGGGGCGCTGTTGCATGATCTGGGCAAGATCGAAGAACTTACGGTCGGCAGTACGTTGGAGTATTCATCCGAAGGGCGGCTGTTTGGGCACATGGTGATCGGCTATGAATTGCTCAGAAGCCACGCTGTGAAACTTGGCGTCGCGAACGATATAAATGTCAAGAAGCTGCTGCATCTGGTCCTATCGCATCAGGGCAAAAAGGAATATTCGGCGCCGGTCGAGCCGGCATTCGAGGAAGCTTTCGTACTCTACTTCATTGATGAACTCGATTCCAAACTCAATGCGATCAGTCGCATCCGCAATAAACCCGAGAACGAAGGGCAGGAGTTCTCCGAGTGGGTGAATCTGCTGGGAACGTATTTGTATCTGGGAAAAAAAGAGACTGCTGACGATACGTCGAAATCGTAAAGTCTTGTCATCGACGGACGGGCTGTCTTATTCGTTGGGTCGAGGCGAAGCGACTATCGTGCGATGTCTTCTAAGCTGCTAAGCTCTAACGACTTCACCCATGCTTGAATAAATTAACGTGGACGGGCAACCATTTCCCTTGGTGAAGTGTCTTAATACTGGAAGGTGATGAACAGAGACCGGTTCTGGATAGAGCTTGAGAAGGTGCATGCCGAGGCGGAGCGATTTTGCCGCCGTCTGTCGGCGACCCGCGAAGATGGAGATGACCTGTATCAGGAAGCCGTCCTGCGGGCACACTCAGGTTGCGACGGACTTTCCGACCCGTCGGCGTTTCGCCCCTGGTTCTATCGACTCATCGTCAACCACTTCAAGAACCGACGTCGGGGCGCATGGTGGCGCCACTTTGTACCGCTGACGTCGGAACTTGAGGAGCAGATGCCCGGATGGGATCCCTCCGGTCAACATTGGGCGAACCGTCAGTTGGCCAGAGCATTCGCCGCAGTCACTCTCGAAGAAAGATCGCTGATCACGCTTCATGAGATCGAGGGTTGGACCGTCGCCGAATTGGCGGAGTTGTACAAGAGGCCGGAAGGCACAATCAAAGCCCGGTTGTTTCGGGCGCGCGCTAAGATGCGAAAAGCACTGGCGCCGTTTGAAAATCGGGAGCAGATGATGGAAAAAACAGATTTGAAACCTCAAGAGGTCGCGGTATGCGTTGTGACGAAGCCCGAAAAAGAATGACCGAAGGCAAGTTGGATGACTCGGCAATCGCCGATCATATCCAGACCTGCACCGTATGTGCCAAGCTGGCAGCGGCGGATCGGCAGTTAAGCCGTTTGCTGCGGGAGGTTGTCGACTCCGAGACGGCTCCCACCACGCCGATTAGCATAATCAGACAGCGCATCGAAACCATCGCGGCTGGAGGTCAACGAAAGGACAACAGAATCATGTCAAACATTTTCACTCAGTTTCGCATCCATCCCCGTCTCGGGTGGAGTTTGGCCTTGGCAGTGGCACTCTTCTTGTTTGTGTCGCTGGTGCCATTTTCGTACCAGCGGATTGCCGGCTACGAGAGCACGGTCGCGTTTAATTCACCGGTTCAGATCGCGCCGGATCATCTCAAGAGTGCGCTGGCAGCGGTCGGACAGACCAGTGTCAAGGTTGGTTTGGAACTGACCGATGCCGGGTCGGTCTTTCATCTAAAGGGTCTGCCATCGCAGCTTGCTGCCCGTCAGGCGGTGGCGGTTATCAATTCGTTGGCAGGCACAAAGGGTGAATCACACATCACGCCGGTCTACGAGACTATCTCTGCCAGTCTCTATGCCCAAGCGCGTGAGCGACTTATCAATATCGAGATCGACGGCTCGGGGATGACGGATGCAGAAATGGAGAATGAGATTTCTGCCAAGCTTACTGAGGCGGGACTTACTCCCGGCCAAGTATCCGTGACGACCCGCAGCGATGGCTCGAGACAAATCAGTATCAGTACTAACTGCGATAGCGGGAACACCAGCGATACGTGTCAGGTGCAGCTTAATATCAAGGGGGATTCCAAATTCGGTCTCATGATGTTGAACGGTCAGGATGACGGAAGTATGACCGACGAGGAACTGAAAGCTGATGTGCGGGCGAAGTTGGCGGAGCGGGGAATCACCGCCGCCGACATTGTCATAACAACGGACGCCAGTGGCAAGCGCAAAGTCGAAGTGAAGGCGCAGAAATAAGCTTATCCCATGATGCGCCTTATCATCGAAGGCGCAGTATCCTCCGTAGAATCAATGATCGGGCGCTCTTCAGAGCGCCCGATTTGTTTCCATCACCACGTTTCACATCCAATCGATAGCGTTTAAGGGTTGACCCTGAACGGCGCGGATCGTACATTCCCCTCGACCGAGGGAGGAATTTGAATCTACCTAACGCCCTGACACTCTTACGGATTGCCCTTTCACCTATCTTTATGGGGCTGTTCATCATCGACAATCTCTGGACCCGGTTCTGGGCCATGGTGATCTTCATTATCGCGGCGTTGACCGATCTCTATGATGGCTACTATGCCCGCAAGTATGGTATTACCACGAGCTTCGGCAAATTCGTCGACCCGCTGGCAGACAAGATTCTGGTGTCAGTAGCTTTCGCTTCCTTCGTGACGCTCGGCTATGTAGCCATGTGGATGGTGCTTGCAATCATCATTCGCGAGTTTCTGATCACTGGGTTACGTTCGCTGGCGGCATACAAGGGGGTCGTGATCGTACCGACCCGTTGGGCCAAGGTCAAGACGTTTATGCAGATGACCGCCATCGCCATAATTCTCCTGTTGATCAATCTCAAAACCTTTGCCAAACCGATCGGCATCGACATGCCCTGGCTTGCATCGGCGCAAACCGCTGAGTTTATCAAATGGATGATGTTAGTGACCGTCATCGTGACCTGGGGTACTGCCATTGACTATCTGGTCAAGAGTTATTATCTTCTCAAAAACGCATTGAAGTAACGCCTTTGAAAAAAATACTGATCAAAACTCTCGCAACTGGCTTCGGTTTTGGATTGTCGCCGCTAATTCCCGGCACAACCGGCACGATTCCCGGCGTAGTTATCGCCTGGTTTCTTTTTCCTTACGGCTGGTGGCTGGCTGTGGCTATGACATTGGCTGCGCTGGCTGGTGGAGTCTGGCTGGCAGGTGAAGCCGAAAACTACTATGGCCATGACGGCAAACCAATCGTCATCGACGAGATTGCCTGCATCATGTTGTCATATCTCTGGGTGCCGCATCAGGTCAATTATTATATAATCGGTTTCGTGCTGTTTCGGCTGCTCGACATCTGGAAACCATATCCGGCGCGCAAATGGGAGAGTCTTCCGCGCGGTTGGGGTGTGATGGGGGATGATTTCGCGATCGGCGTATATACTAACGTCTTTCTGCAAATGCTGGTGCTGTTCAGGATTGGGATGTGAACGCAGAAATCATTACTATCGGCGAGGAGATCATCTCCGGCCACACGCTCGATACCAATTCGGCCTACATCGCCAACAAGCTGTCGGAGATCGGCATTGCGGTGCGGTATCGAGTCTCGGTTGGTGATCGTGTGGAGGACATCGAGGAAGCTATCCTCACGGCATGGAATCGTTCGGCGGTGACCATTGCCACCGGTGGACTGGGACCGACCACAGACGATATCACCAAGAAGGCGATCTGTAACGCCTTCGAGCGCAAACTCATATTTCACGATGACCTGCTGAAGTTGCTGGAAGACCGGTTTCGCAGCCTCCATCGCAAATTGCCCGCGGTCGCACAAAATCAAGCATTGCAGCCCCAGGGAGCGGATCTACTTGACAATCCCATCGGCTCGGCGCCGGGAATTCTCTTTCAGGAAGACGAACGCTGCTTTGTTGCGCTTCCGGGTGTGCCCTCCGAGATGGAAGCGATCATTAGCCAATCGGTGTTACCATACCTGCGCAAACGGCAGGGACGTGGACACATCGAAATCCGGCGCCTTCGCACTACCGGAATCACCGAATCGGAGCTTTCCGAGGCGATTGCCGATCTGGAACCGACTCAAGACCATTTTCGACTCGCCTATCTCCCCGGTTATCAGGGAGTCGACTTGCGTCTTGTCTGTCAGGCCAGCGAGGAAGCGGAAGCAATAGCCAAAGTAGACAAGTTGGCGGAAGCAATTGTCGGGCGGGTTGGTGCGTTCATTTACACGATTGGTGACCAATCAATTTCGGAAGTTGTCGGTTCCCTGCTGACGGCAGCCGGCAAGACGGTGGCGACGGCGGAATCATGCACCGGGGGTTTGGTTGCCAAAATGCTAACTGATGTTTCCGGCAGTTCGAGCTATTTCCTCGGGTCGGTAGTCGCCTATTCCAATGACGTCAAACACGATGTGCTCAAGGTACCGACAGAGTTGCTGCAGGGATACGGGGCTGTCAGCGCCCAGGTTGCGGAAGCCATGGCGACCGGTATCAGGATCTTAGTCAGCTCTGACTACGGGCTGTCATTGACCGGAGTCGCCGGACCGACCGGTGGCACACCGGAGAAGCCGGTGGGATTAGTATATATCGGTTGCGCGCAGGCAAGTGGCGTCGTGTCGAAGAAGATCAACCTTTTCGGTACGCGACAACGTGTCCGTGAGCGCAGCGCGACTATGGCGTTGGATATACTTCGCAAAACTATCATAGGTAGGTGACAATGCGGCTATTTATAGCGGCCAAAATTTCGGATGCCGTTCGCGGCGAACTGACGGAATTCGTCGATCAGTTTCTGCAATTTCCGGGCAAAGTCAAATGGGTCGAACCACAGAATATACATCTGACCCTGAAGTTCCTCGGCGAAACCGACTCCAAACTGCTCGATAAAGTCAAATCGGCAACGGCAGCGACGACAAAGGGGCTCGGCGCGTTTGACATCACACTCTCCGGCTGCGGGGCATTTCCCAATCTCCGGGCGCCAAAGGTATTCTGGGTCGGCATTGTCGACGATAAAATGCGATTGCGTACTTTGGCGCAGCAAATTGATTCCAATATGGTCGAACTCGGGTATGAGCGTGAAAGCCGCCCGTTTTCACCGCATCTGACATTGGGGAGGGTAAAGGAGCTGGAGCGGCTGGAGTTGATCAAAGACGCATTCGGCAAGGCCAAGTTTCCGCCGCAGACACTTACGGTCAAGGCGATCTATCTGATCGAATCGCGTTTGCGATCGAGCGGACCGGTGTATACAGACGTGGCGGAATTTCCGCTGTAACGAATCGGCAACGGATGTTAGCGCCGTCAGGAATCCTGAGGCTGTCCCATAAGTTGCAGGCCGTTAATGTTGTAGGTGTGAATTTATTCGCACAACTTCGATTCATCCTTCTTGATTGGACCGGAGTGATTTGGCAGAGATGTGTTTTCTCGCACTCTGTGCGACGTGCGAATAAATTCGCACCTACAACGATTCAAACCGACTTGTGGGACAACCTCTCCTTTCCTGACGGCTCAATGTGAACCGGTGGGGAGTGAATGGGCAGTGTGCAGGAGAGCAAGAAAATCGCGGCCAAAGCCGCTCCTACAACGTGTAAGAAAACTACGGCGGCAACTTTTGTAGGAGCGACTTTAGTCGCGACCACAGACAAAAGATATTCATTGTGCGCGGCGTACGTCCTCGTGCGCCGCGATGTAATGACAGGAAATCAAAACACGATTGTGAGGTAAACATACATGGCACAAACTGACGGCAGACAGAAGGCATTGGATGCGGCGTTGTCGCAGATTGAAAAACAATTTGGTAAGGGGTCGATTATGCGGCTGGGAGCATTCGACACCGGCGAACGGATTCCGACTATTTCCACCGGCTCGATCGCGCTTGATATCGCGCTCGGCACCGGCGGTGTACCGCGCGGACGAGTGGTCGAAGTGTTTGGCCCTGAATCCTCCGGCAAAACCACGCTGGCGTTGCATATCATCGCGGAGGCGCAGAAAGCCGGCGGCATTGCGGCGTTTATCGATGCCGAGCATGCACTGGATGCTTCCTATGCGCGCGCGCTGGGGGTCGATATCGACAACCTGCTCTTAAGTCAGCCCGACACCGGCGAGCAAGCGCTGGAGATTACGGAGACTCTGGTTCGTTCCGGCGCGATTGATTGCATCGTGATCGACTCGGTGGCGGCGCTCGTTCCGCGTGCCGAAATCGACGGCGAAATGGGGGATCAGCACATGGGGTTGCAGGCGCGGCTAATGTCGCAGGCACTGCGCAAACTGACCGGCAGCGTCTCCAAGTCGAGGACCACGGTCATTTTCATCAATCAGATTCGCATGAAAATCGGCGTGATGTTCGGTAACCCGGAAACCACCACCGGCGGTAACGCGCTGAAATTCTATTCCTCGGTGCGGTTGGATATCCGCAAAGTGTCGTCGCTTAAGGAAGGCGATGATATGATCGGCAACCGCGTGCGGGTCAGAGTCGTCAAGAACAAAGTCGCGCCGCCGTTCAAGGATGCCGAGTTTGATATCCTGTTCGGAAAAGGCATCAACTACGAAGGCGAACTGCTTGACCTCGGCACCGCGCACGGCATGATCCAAAAATCGGGTACTTGGTTCTCCTACGGCGAAGAACGCATGGGGCAAGGTCGCGAAAACGCCCGTGGATTCCTGCTGAACAACCCTGAGATCAAAGAGAAGCTGAAAGTCGCAATCTTGGAGAAGGTGGGGTTGGGGAAGGAAGAGCATAAAGACGCCAAAGAAGGGAAGAAGGAGAGGGAGTAGGGCGACGAAGTGGTGTAGTCCTGTAGCCCACCCAGAGCGCAGCGTCGGGTGGGTCTCGCTGTCATAGTCGAGAAGTCGAAACCCTCGCGGTTTCGACATAGTGAATTCGGAATGTCGAAAGGGCAAGCCTTTCGACTCACTTTGCCTAATGCGAATGGGAGGTATACCAAATGGATACACGCGAAGCGCTGCGTATCATCCGCATTCTAGCCGACGGAGTAGATCCGTACACAGGGGAGAAATTCCCACCTGAGAGTCCATATCAAAATGCCGCTACCGTCAGGGCATTGTTCACGGCGGCGCAGTCTCTGGAGATAGCGATCAAGAGAGAACGCTCTCGAGGCAATCTCCCTGAGCGTGCAGGGGAGCCATGGAGCGGTGAAGAGTCAGATCGGCTGGCACACCAATATGACAATGGTGTGTCAATACCAGAACTGGCCAAGGTGCACTGTCGCACCTCTGGGGCAATCCGTTCACGGTTGGTCAAGTTGGGTAGGACAGTCCCTGAGCGAGACAGATAGAGAGGAACATAGGTTGAAGACATCCCAGAGCTCACTGAAGCGCACTGCCGAAACAGCCAACTCGCTGATACCCTCCGAGCGGATCGAACAGCGAATCTTCGTGGTTCGCGGACAGCGAGTGATGCTCGATTCTGACCTGGCGGAACTCTATGGGGTCACGACCAAGCGTCTGAACGAGCAGGTGAAGCGTAATTTCGGCCGATTCCCGCCGGATTTCGCGTTCCAGTTGACGCCTGACGAGACCGAAATCTTGAGGTCGCAATTTGCGACCTCAAGTTGGCGGCATGGTGGCCGCCGCTCTCTGCCATACGCATTCACTGAACATGGCGCTATCATGCTCGCCAGCGTGCTCAACTCCGAGCGTGCCGTTGAAGCCAGCGTCTTTGTTGTGCGGGCGTTTGTGAAGCTGAGAAGCTTGCTCGCTACACACAAGGAAATCGCGCAGAAACTGACCGAACTCGAACGTAAGCTGACCGGGCACGACGAAGACATCAAGACGCTGTTCGTCGCCATAAGGCAACTCATGGCTCCACCGGACCCGAAGACAAAACGAATCGGATTTCACTGTCAAGAAAATGGATAGTCCTGTAGCCCACCCAGAGCGCAGCGTCGGGTGGGTCTCGCTGTCGTAGCCAGCGGCCTGTGTGTCGAGCTTGCAGACGACTTTGCCATCTTGACGTGCCATTTTGGCACCTCAAGATACTGGGGTGGTCGCCGCTCTCTGCCATACGCATTCACCGAACATGGTGCAATCATGCTCGCCAGTGTGCTCAACTCCGAGCGTGCTATCGAAGTTAGCGTCTTTGTCGTGCGGGCGTTTGTGAAGTGAAGTAGGCCAAACCCGCTTCGGTTTTGACGCTTCTCACGGTGGGGTACCGAGTGGCGCGGCAGGTCACGGTTGCGAGGTGCGAGTTAAGAGATTCTTCGCGGCGCTCAGAATGACACACCCCTTGGTCCCTTCTCAAGAGAGGAATGGGACGCGGCGCACGAGGACGTACGCCGGGCACCCCTACTTGCCGCTTTGATAGAGTGCGGTGACGTCTACGCCTTGGTCAGTGTTGATAATTTTGTATTCTTCCACCGAGAGACTGTCTTCCACAACGATTTCGATTTTCATCCGCAATGCTTTCTCGATTTCGCGAACGCGGTCAACGTCTTCGTTCTGCATAAATTTCGCCATCTCCGGATGGAAGTGGATCGCGTACTTGCGACCCGCTTTGGCGACTTTGGCGCGCATAAACCAGCGCTCCAGTTTCATCGCGACCGTCTCTTTGGACTGTATCCGTCCAAATCCGTGACAGGTTGGGCATGATTCGGAAAGCGTGTACATGATCGACGGCTTGGTGCGTTCGCGGGTCATTTCGATCAGCCCGAATTCGCTGACGGGGAGGATCGAGTTTTTGGCGCGGTCGTTGTTGAAACAACGCCGGAATTCGTCATAGAGGATCTTGCGGTTCTGGTGGCTGTACATATCGATAAAGTCGATGATCAACAGTCCACCAATGTCGCGCAGACGGATTTGTCGCGCGGCTTCGCGGGCGGACTCCAGATTGGTCTGCAGGATCATGTTCTCCGGATCACTCTTGCCAACGAAGCGACCAGAGTTGACATCGATTGTGACCAGCGCCTCCGTCTGGTCGATGACGATGTAAGCGCCTTTCCTGACCCAGATTTTGCGATCCAGCATCTTGTCGATTTCCGGTTCGACAGCAAACGTGTCGAAGATGGGGATATCGCTTTCGTAAAGCTCGACTCGGTTGCGCAGTTCGGGATCGATTGACTTGACGTACTTGAGTATCTCTTTGTAAGTCCCCTTATCGTCGACAACAAACCTGACCACATCGGTCGTAAAGACATCGCGGATCACAGAGGAGGTCATAGACTCTTCTTTATGTAACAGTGTCCCCTTCTTGGCACTCTCCGATTTGCGTTTGATCTTAGCCCAGATTTTGCACAAGCGCCGGATATCGTTCTTGAATTCCTTCTCGGTGCGTCCTTCGCCCTCGGTGCGAACGATGATCCCGACTCCTTCCGGTTTGACGTCATAGACCAGTCGCCGTAACCGCCGGCGTTCCGCAAAGTTCGTGATTTTCTTAGAGACGCGGATATAGTTACAATTGGGCGCCAGCACCGAAAACCGTCCCGGCAGTGACAGATCGGTGGTCACCCGTGGTCCTTTGGTGCCGATCGGCTCTTTGATGATCTGGGTTACGATTTCCTGATCGATCGAAAGAATGCGCTCGATGTTTTCAAAACGATGCTTGCGTACGACGTCGGCATTAACTTCGTCCTCGTCGGAATCGATATCGTATCGAGCCGCGCCCGCTTCGGTCGAGAGACCGATGTCGGAAGCGTGCAAGAATGCGGCCTTTTCCATGCCGATTTCGACAAAGGCGGCTTGCATTCCGGGGACGATGGCGGTGACTCTGCCTTTGTACATGTCGCCGACCATCCGTTCGTCTTCCGGCCGCTCGACATGGAGTTCGACCAGTTTTTCGTCCTCAAGCACGGCGATTCTAATCTCGTGCTCGCCGACGTTGACGACGATTTCTTTTTTCACGATGTTGCTCCTGATGTTAATCAGGATGCGGCGAACCTCGTACCAGTAACGATTCTCATACCGTTTAGGAAGGCTTGTGCGTCCATTCGCTTTTTCCCCTCCAGACAGACCTCAAGTAGTCTGACTGCTCCCGAGCCAGCGGCGACGATGAGACCGGTGGTCTTATCGGCCGCGACAATTTGTCCGGGAAAAGCCGAACCATCGGCGGTTTCGGCAAGAGACGCCCGCAGAATCTTCAGCCGTCTACCATCCAGATCGGTGAAGGCATCCGCCGAACCGGCGAGCCCTCGAATCTGATTGACAATGTTGACGGCCGGGTTGTTCCAGTCGATTGGGCTGTCATCCGGCGTGATTTTGGGAGCTGTCGAGACAAGAGCATTGTCCTGCCTGACGGGAGAAATGGAGCCATCCTCTAAACGGTCGATCGTTTCCACCAGCAATTCAGCA
>CAIVAP010000175.1 GCA_903903945.1 uncultured bacterium
AGCACGCTTCTGATCGATGCCGATTTTGGCATCGGCGATGTCGCAACGATGACAAACCAGACTCCTCTAGTCGGTTTCGAACAAATTCTGGCTGGTGAAGCCAAGCTCGAAGAGGCCGTCCTTCGTTTCGGGCCTCGCTTATCAATCATCGGCACACTCCCGGGTGCTCATTTCGAAGCAGCACTGATTAGTGAACAGGGATTGGCCAATTGTCGGCAGTTTGACTCGCACTATGACGTTATCGTGCTCGATACTCCTTCGACAATCGATCCGCTAAATCTGAATCTAATCGCCGGTAGTGATCTTGCTCTGTCCATCATTACTTCGCGAATCCCGGCAATTGCCGACTCTTACGTGCAACTTAAGCGCATTACCCAGGCCGGAGGCAAAGTCGCCACCGGTTTTGTCGTAAATCAAGTTGAGTCGGAAGTGGAAGGCAACCAGACGATCGCCAAATTTGGCGAGTTGGTCGACCGTTTCCTCGGACGCTCGATTCCCGCGCTCGGTATCGTGGAAACAGACCCCCGTATCGCCAAAGCCACGGAAAGCCAATCACTTCTGGAACTGACCCGGCAACCCGGTGGCTTCGGCCGCAAAGCCGAAAAGATGATCAAGACTCTACTGGAGAAGCAGATGAGCCTACCCCTTGGCGACTGTGCAATTTGGGAACATCTGGCAACGACGATTTTGCTGAAAAAGGAAGTCGGCTTTGACGATACCAGAGTGCTGGTTGGTGCACAGGGGTAAACCATGTCTAAAATGACCTTGATAACTATGTTCGTCAGGAAAGGCGCAAAACGAGTATGAATGTAGCAAACACATGGAAGGACTACCGAACTACCGGCGACCCGGAGATCAGAAAAAAACTGCTCTCGTACTACCTCCCGTTGGTCAAGAACGTGGCTGGCAGATTGGCAATGGGTTTTCCCAAAACCGTAGAGCTTGCCGATCTGGTCAACACCGGCGTCATCGGACTCATCGAAGCCTTCGCCAACTTCGACCCCAATCGCGGAATTAAGTTCGAAACTTACGCCGTGCCCCGCATACGAGGCGCCATCCTCGATGAACTGCGCTCTCTTGATTGGGTTCCACGCTCAACTCGCGCTAAGTCGCGCGAACTCGACCGCGCGGTGCAGGAGTTGGAAAGGCGCACGGGACGAAAGCCTTCGCATCGCGAATTGGCCAAATACATGAACATCACCATTAGTGAATTCGCCTCCACCCTTGACGATGTCAGCGGCGCCACGCTGCTGTCACTTGACGAGTTGATTTACCGTGAAGAGGACAATCGCCAGATCCCCCGAGTGGAGACGATTGAAGGCAGACGTGACATGTCCGTGCTGGGGGAGATCGAGGAGATGGAACTGCGCGCCTATCTCGGTGTGGCGATTGCCAACCTGACGGAACAGGAGCGATTGGTCGTCGCTCTCTATTACTATGAGGAATTGACATTGAAGGAAATCGGCGAAGTGATGCAGATTTCTGAGTCGCGCGTGTCCCAGATACACACAAAGTCGGTATCAAAACTTCGAAATCTCGTAAGAGAAAAATTCGCGATGTAGGTGGAAGAACCATGGCCGACTCGATAGCTGTTCCGGACAACCTTGCCAAGACGCCACTGGCCGAGAGGGTAAATCAACTGCAGAGAACTGCCGGCGATATCGATCAGCGTCAAGCAACCCAGATGGTACAGGACAAGCACATTCAGCGCCAGCATGAAGCTGTCGCCCCGGAAAAGACCGATGAGGCCGTGATCCACCGCGACGGAGAAAAGAGGGAGCAGCCGCACAAAGAAAAGAAGAAGCATCAAGACGATGCAGATAACGATAAGAAAGGCGGATTGGATCTGACCGCCTGAACAGGAGCCATTATGGACACATGGAGTGTAGCCCAGATGTTATTGGATGCAGTTTTCGCCGTCACGATTGTCGGTATCGTCGTCGGACTATTGTACTACCGCGAAAAGAGAATGTACACCCGCCTCACCGATATGCTGAACCGCTCGCCCGAGCCGGTGATCACACCCCGGACAATCGTCGTGGATTCGCCTCAGATAAGCATTCCCGCAGTCTCGGAACCTGTACCGATGCGCACGCGCGCTCCGCGAACCACGACTGCTCCCAGACCACCGAAGTCTGTCCGCAGAGCCGGCGCTGTTACCGCTGGTCGCGCCGAGAAATATCTCGAAGCTGTGCGCATGTATCGACAGGGCAGTGACAAGGGCACAATCGAAAAAGCGCTCGGCATTTCCTTCATGGAATTGGAACTGCTCGGGAGGATCAAATGACGACAGTAGGAGCACCTGACAGAGGAAGACAATCATGAGCAACGAATCACCCCTGTTTCTGACGAAGGTTGAGTGTCCGGTTTGCAAGACCATTAACGAATTCGAAACTATCAAGGTCGGCGCCTATCTCGAGGAGGACCACGACACAGATTTCTGCCCCAAGGGCCGCCGATGGCACAACCCCAAATACGCGATTTACAATCCACTACTCTTTTTTATGGCGACCTGCGAGAACTGTTATTACACACGCGAGTTCAATCAGACGTTCCGGGATTGGAAGAATGACTCCGCTTTCCGCACCTATCGGCAGAAAGCCATTCAGAGCCGCCACCTCGAGGCTTTGGCCGTTGACGGCTCCATTCTCAAGATGCTGGGTCAGAGACGTGACCCACAGGGCAATCCGTTCGGCACGGCCGTCGTCAAATTCCTACTCGGGATTTATGACGAGTTGCTCAGTGAACACCCTCATAAACTCGACGTTGGCCGCTTCTATCTGCGCATCGCCTGGCTCTACCGCGAGCATCTCGGAGAATCTAATGTCACGGTTTCGCAATCGGTACATTTCGCCCACGACATCGAGAAAGCTTACGCCCGGCTAAAGCAAGCGAGGGACACTCTGGCTACAAATGTCGGCCATGTTTCCGACCTCGTCGCCACGGCTTTCTCCGATCGTGAAGGTGCGATGGAGCAATCAGCGGAATTCCTCTCCGTCGGTGAAACTCTCAAGACCAATCTCTCCCGAATCGCCGAGCAGGAGGCTGCGCTCGCCGCTACTATCGCGCAGATGGGACAGGCGGTCGAAGACAACAGTCGCGTTTTGCATCATCGGCCCGAATCTGGCAGGCAAGGTACAATTGGCTTTGGCGGATACCCTTCCTTTGAGGACTTTTTGCGCCAGATCAAGACCCGCTGGGAGTTTGCTCCACTCAACGAACACGACGCCTTGTTCTATGCGATTGAATTCTACAAATCGGCGCTGGAAGATGGTCATGAGATTCAGCAGGGCAATCAACAAATTCAGGCAACATATCTGATTGCCGAACTGTCGCGGCGTGTGTCTCGCAATGTTGAAGCCAAGCAGTACTTCAACAATACGATCAAAGCCGGCCAGCAGTTCATCTTTGAGAACAGGGGGGACCAGACACGAACGGCCCTGGCCAAGAAAATAACGGAATTGGCTCTGACGCAGGGAAGAGCAAATCTTGCTGCAATCAAAGGTGACTAGTGGACAAACCAGTTAGTCGTGAACAGACAATCATCGGTCCACTGAAGATTTGGGACAAGCTGGAACTTGTCTTCGAGGAGGACGGCAAGCAAGGTCGATATCGCACGCGAGTTGAAGACGTTGAAGGCGACTCGTTGGTAATCGATCGACCGTCTTTGTTGACGGGTGATGCGCTGTTTCGCATTGGCGCCGCTTTTGTCGCCTGGTTCATCAAGTCCGATTCGGCATACACTTTCGCGGGCAGGGTACTCAAGAGGATTGAAGGCGATCTGGACGTTTACTGGATCAGCAAGCCGAGCTCGGTCGACCGAAATCAACGCCGTCGTTTCTACCGCATCGCCGATGATTCGCCTGTCACGGTTATCCTCGCAGACCATCTAATTAAAGAGCAGGATCCTGAGACCGAAGTCAAAGTGTTCGAGGGGATCGCGCTTGACATCTCCGGCAACGGTATGCACCTCCGGTCGAAACTTGACGCCGATGTCGGAGCCAAGGTGCTCTTGACGCCTCGATTCAAGGATTTGAAACGCGAATTCTTCTTGATTGGAGTCATCCGACGCAAGGAGAATCTCAGCGATAACTGGTATGGCTACGGTATCGAGTTTTTCACGATCGAAGAAGTGCGCCAGCTCTTTAGTTCGTTTCCCGCCCACATACTGCCGAAGCAATACCTGACGTTCAACGAGAATCAGCGATCGCTGCTGCTCAATCACATCTTCGCCAAGCAGTTAGCTCTCAAGAAAAAAGGACTCATCTAATGCAGACAGACAGGAGAATACAAATGACCAAACGCAATCAAACAGCCCCGCCGAGCGAGGGCTTCGTAATCAAGCAAGCACTACAGCTCTACAAAGCGCGCAGACGTCGCTACGTGCGCTTGGAGATCGCTGCTCCCGTGGTCTTCGCGCCCATCGACATTGACCGACCGCTGGACCACGATCACTTGGACCAACTGACTGGCACTATTCTCAATATCTCAGGTGGCGGTGCGCTGCTTGCTTGCCCCAAGCAGCTAAGCGAGAACGGTTTTCTTTCGATGAATCTCGAACTGACCGGTCTGGAGATGCTCACCGGTGTCATCGGGAAGGTAAAACGTGTTGATGATGACGGCGACGGCGAATACCTCGTCGGTGTCGAGTTCTGCTCCGAACAGGAACTGGTAACAGTGTTTGGTGAAGCGAACATTGGCAGCGTGATCTCCAGTTTCGATAACCGCATCAAGCGCTATTTGCTACGCTACGTATTTGCCAACAAAGTCAGCGAGCGTTTGCATGGCGGTGGCGAGAAGGATGAAACAGACGAATAGGATTGCTCTCGCAGCGCTATTGCTGGCCTTTGTGCTGTCGATTGGCGTTGTGGGCCAAAACGAAAGAACGCTGCTGCTGATCGTAAATGGCACTGGCAATGTCTGGCTTGACTGCGGGCTGCGGGAGCGACTCGTCAGCTCTTTCTGCGATCGCAGTGGTCTGCTGCTGGTGTCGCCGGAGCGCTCGGAAAGCTTGGTTCGCCGTCTCGCGGGTCGATTCGACAAGCAAGCCGTATTGGCCGAGGGACAGTCCGAGAAGTATCGCTATATCCTCTGGTGCGACATCGTCAAACAGCAGCTGACGATTGAGGACGGCTTCAGTCTGCCGATTTTGTTTACCCAGAAGCGCGTCAAAGCATCACTAGAACTTGAATATCACATCATCGATTGCAGCCGTGGTCGATCGGTCGCCGCCGATCGCATTGTCGTCCACGAGAACGGACCGGCCACCCTGCAGTGCATCGACTTTACCGATGCCGACCCGAATCTGTTGTTATCGTACTCTGACAAGAAGGCCCTGTTTGACCGCATCGAAAATGACGCGGCGAAGAAGCTCATCGCCGCTTTTGACGAAATCGCTCGGCAGCGTTAGCGCAGAAGAGATTGCATCCGCCAAGGGATTTGTCGGATGGGTGATCGTATTCCGAGCAGCGCCTTATCAATAACTGACCACCCGGGTGTGCCCGATCGTGCCAACCACGAGAGCATAGGATTGTGAACAATGTGCGCCTATCACTCAAACCCCACAGAACCGTCGACCGGCAAATCCAGGCGGCAGACTCCAACGTCCTCGGCGTTGACGCAGTTCGACCGAATACCGGTCGCCATCTTCGCCGCCGATAATGACGGCGAAATCTTCTATACCAATGACCGCTTTTTGCAGATCGTCGATCATGAAAGCAACGCCGTCGATTGCTGTCATGGGCTTGCTGACCTGGAAAACCTGCTCTCGACTGAATTAATCGGACCGGCGCGCCAGGCGATCGAACAACGCACGACCTTTGAATCCGGACAATTCATCTTCGTGGGAGCCGGTGGTCGATACTATCTCCTGTCAATCTCTCTGTCTCCGCTGATGCTTGACGACGCCTGTTACGGCGTGTTTGGTATCCTGCAAGATTTCACCGAGACTGCGGACGCTAGCGAAAGCCTGCGACGACGTATCAAAGAGCTCGACACGATCGAGGAAATCTCACAGGCATTGCATTCCACGATGAAGACCGATGACATACTGCGCATCATCCTCACGGGAGCAACCTGCAAGGAAGGACTCGGCTTTAACCGCGCCTTTCTCTTTCTGCTAAACGAAAGCGAGAACTGTCTGGAAGGCAAAATGGCGATTGGTCCGTCCAACGCCGAAGAGGCCGGCCGTATCTGGGGAGAAATACCGCCGGGGAATCGCACGCTTTCGGAAGTGCTGGCGGCATACCTCCAGAACGTCGCCAATCACGATATCGAAGTCAATCGCATCGTGCGATCGCTGAAGATCGACCTTGGTGCACCGACAGTGTTCCGGCAGGTCATGGAAAGCGGTCATTGGTGCAACATTGACAGTTTGTGCGAAGCCGTCGTCCACGACACCGGCGTCCTTCAGGCGCTGAACACTCATCGCTTTGCCGTGGTGCCGCTTCTCTCGCGGGGAAAGTCGATCGGCGTCATCCTCGCCGATAACTTGATCACCGGCAAACAAACGGAAAATAACACCGTCCACCTTCTGCAGATCTTCGCCGATCATGCCGCATCGGCAATCGAAAATGCCGGGCTGTTCGAGGAAATCGAAGTCAAAGCTGCCTCGCTGGAGAAGGCCAACCTCAAACTCGAGCAGGTCCAGAAGCAGATTGCCGCCATTGAGAAAAGCTCACTGATGGCGGAAATAACATACAAAATCGCGCACGAACTGCGCAACCCGATCACGATTATCGGCGGTTTCGCGGCGCTGCTAAACCGCAACCTAAACCCTGCCGATAAGTTAAGCGAATACGGCAGGATCATCGTGGAGGAGACCTTACGTGTGGAAAAGGCGCTTGCCGAAGTGCTAAATTTCTCCAAGTCCTTTGCTCTCGACAGAGTTCGCTGTGACCTGTGGGAAATCGTTGCCGCCACCGTCGATGTGCTCGAGCAGACTCATTCGCCGGTCACAACCGAACTCGATCCCAAGGACGGCAAAAGCTCTCTCTACGTTCGGGTGAACCGGGATCAAACCGTGCAGTCGTTGCACGATATCATCGAGGCCGTCGGTTCGTGTTTGCCTGACAGTACGCCGATACGTCTACGGCTGGGGAATTACGAGGCCGCGCAGCGGATCGAACTCCACTGGCAGATTGAACCGGAGGCGCACGAGCGAGTCACCTCCCTGTTGGCGGAGATGCTTGACACTCGTGCTACCGGCTCTTCGTTGCGACTGACATTAGCTTTCGAGACCGTCCGCTACAACGGCGGCGAACCGGGACTGGCCGCTTCGGCGACGCAGGACAAGTATCTCTTCATTGAGTATCCGGCTATGGAGGAGTAAGATGAATGCGACAATCATGTGTGTTGATGATGAACTGAACCTGTTGCGCCTCTATGAGCAGGTGTTGGCGGAGGACGGCTTCCGCGTTGTCTCGGCTCGCAGCGGCACGGAAGCGCTCGACATAATTCATGCGCAGCAGGTGGACCTTGTAGTGCTTGACATCAAGATGGACGACAAGGACGGTCTGGATGTTCTGCGCGAGATGAAAATGGAAAACCCCGATCTGCCCGTGATTCTTCATTCGGCATACAGCACCTACAAGTCGGACTTCAAGAGTTGGTTGGCAGTCGACTATCTGGTCAAGAGTGCCGACCTAACGTTGTTGCGCGCGCGCATTAGAGAGTTGCTGGATGTCGATGACTGATCAGCGTGCTGAATTCGTAGAACTCGTCGATCACGTCGCCGAGATGGTGGAAGAGATCAAACTGATGAGTCTCAATCTCACCATTGCGCATGCGAAGCTGCGATTGAATGACAGCGCTTTTCAGACGGTCGGCCGCAGCTTTCAACAACTGCTGGACACGGCGGCGGCCAGCGCGGAAGAGGCTACCATTGCACTCAAGAATGCCCGCGGGCAGAAGCTGACGGATGACGAGAAATTCGTCAGCCAGTCTGAACTCGACTCGAGTCTGGAAAAGATCAAAAAGGAGGCGGAGCATATCATTCAATCCGTACTGGCAATCAAGAAAACTCAGAGGATTAACCGGCAAGTCTGAGCCGAGAGGAAAAGAGCATCCCTATGAAACTCATCCTGCTCATAACTGATGTCGGGGGCCCTGTTGCATTACATACGCTCCTGTCCGAAATTCCCAAGGACATTACCTGTCCGCTTATGGTGCTGCCCAGCTCCGAGGTTGGGTTGCTGGAATCATCGGCAGCGGCGCTGCGCCGAACCACGGTGTTACCGATTTTCATGATCCAGCCGCGCATGAAGCTTGAACGCGGCTGTGTGTTTTTTGGCGCCGCCGGTACTCTGTACCGACCCATTCGGATAGAGGAAATGACGGCGTTGGAAGCCATTCATGTCAACAAGGAGGAAGAATACCTTCGCAAAACGATTGAAAATCTGGCTGCTGCATTCTCGGAAGAGTTGACCGTCATCTTCCTATCCGGGAGGGGGCGGCGCCCAGAAATTCAGGCAAGTTGTTCTGTCCTGGAGAAGTCAGGAAGCCGCCTGATCGTCCTGAACCGTTCTGAAACTGTGGTTTTCGACATGGGACAGCAGGTGCTCGATGAGAGTCCGGCTGCTTGCGAACTCACATCGGCCGAGATTGTTACTCTTCTGGCATCGGCATCATCATCTGGTCCCTCCCCTCGGGGAAAGTCGGCAAACATATCGGGTCGGTAAATGCCTGCCGCGCCTTGCCGATAACACAGAAAGGAAGGCAGAAAGGACTTCGTATGGATGACCTACAGCAAGTCAGGATCCTCGTTGTTGATGACGAGGAGTTCATGCGCAAGCTCATGACTAACATACTCCGTAAGGCCGGCATGGAGGTTCTGACTGCACAAAGCGGTGAGGAAGCTCTGAGGATGCTCCGGGAGAACGGGTGCGATGTTGTCGTTTTGGATATGCGGATGGCGGGGATTAGCGGCTTTGACTTGCTAAAGCAGGTCAAGGCACAGCATCCCGACACCGCTTTCGTCGTTATGACGGGATATGCCGATTCCTACAGTATCAAGGATGCCCTGTTGCAGGGCGCAGACGAATACATCACTAAGCCCTTCAAAAATTTCGAAGTAACGCTTGTCGTTGAGCGGGCTTACTGGCGCATTCAGTCAAATCGCAAACAAACCGAAAGCACTTGACAAGAACATGGCCATAAACGACGAAAAGTACCTCAAGTCAATCAAGGGCGTAATGCTCTCCACCAACGGTGATGGCACCGAGGCCTATTTCAAACTTGTCGCCGTTGAGATAGGGAATGAGCCACTGACGTCTGAGCGCCTACATAGCTTGCTTACCGAAGCCGGTGTATGCTTCGGGCTCAATGATGAAGCGATCGATCAATTGGCTGCCAACCCAATTTTTGGTGAATATGTCCACATTGCCACCGGAGAGTCCCCCAACCCCGGCAAAGATGCGCAACTTGAATTCCTGTTTGACACTGTAGCCAAACGCGAGCCGAAAGTTGATGCGCAGGGGCGAATCGATTACAAGGATCTCAATTTCATCCAGAGCGCCAAGGCGGGTCAGGTCTTGGTGCGCAAAACTCTGCCGGAACCCGGTACTCCCGGTAAATCGGTTCTTGGTAAGGACATCGCTCCCCGCACCGGGCGCGATCGCCCGATCGTTCGCGGCGCTAATACACATCTTGCTCCCGATGGTCTGACTCTGATGTCGTCCATCGATGGCACTATCATGTTCAAGAGCGGCTCCGTGAGCGTCCAGCCTTCACAGAATATCTCCGGTTCCGTCGATTCCAGTACGGGCAACATCAACTGTGTCGGATCCGTGAAAGTGTACAAAAACATCTGCAGTGAATTCAAAGTTGTCGTGAACGGAGATCTCGAAGTCGGCGGCAACGTCGAAGATGCCCTCATTGAAGTCACTGGCAATGTGCTAGTGCGCGGCGGTTTTCTCGGTTCCGGCAAGGGAGTCATCGTTGCCGGCGGCGATGTGACCCTCAAGTATGCTGAGAATCAGAAAATCCGCGCCGGTGGCACCATCCATGTCGGTGGCGAAGTGCTGAACTGTGATCTCTACGCCGGTGACGCTGTCGTTGTACAGGGCAAGGTGGGGCGAATCGCCGGAGGCAACGTCGCGGCCAAACACTTGATCCGCGTTGCCAGCTTTGGGAACGAGGCCTCGGTGGCCACGCATGTTCATGTCGCCTATGACATGAAGTTGATGGAGCGCTTGCGTGAGGTCACCAAAGAGCTTGAACGCCTTTGCAGCGATGAAAAACGGGTCAGAGATGCGCTGGTTGGTCTCTACCGACTGGAAATGAACGGGCAACTCCCCGCGGACAAAAAGGAAGTAGTTCTTAGATTCAAGGATTTCATGACCCAACTGCCATTACAAAAGGATTCGCTTAAGACCGAAATGGAACAACTCAAACAGAAACTGCAAGAGCTTGCGGGCGCTCGCGTCATTGCCGAGGAAGCCGTCTACGCCGGCACGGTTGTCCATTTTGGTCCCGTCTACAAGGAGATCCTTGAGGATATCCGTAACGGCGTGGTCTTCGAGAAGGGCGGGGAAGCGATTACTCGCACGACTTTCGATGCCGAGCGGGAACGTCGTCACGAAGAACAGTGGCAAAAGACGAGGAAAGAAGTCGCCGCTGCTAAGCGCGCCGAGCCAGTCCCGGCCTAACTCTCTTCATCACGAAACTCACTTCCGCTGCGGACAGCGGGTGCACGCACCTGCTCCGTCAAGATTTCACTTGCATTGCTTCTGCTATAGGCGTAGTTTTGCACCACAGGCTTGTGCGGGTGTAGTTCAGCGGTAGAACGTCAGCTTCCCAAGCTGGATGTCGAGGGTTCAACTCCCTTCACCCGCTCCATTTATTCTGGCGGCCTTTATTCGATTGGAAACGGTTAGTAATATGCGGATTGACGATAGAGCGAATAGCCTCGCCATTGATGCCGGCTGTGATTTTTATGGCATAGCCGATCTCTCTTCTGCTCAACAGACTGTGGCAGATCAGGGTGGTTTACTGGTACAGGGATATCCGTATGCTATTTCCGTCGGCATTGCCATGCCCGGATCGATAGTCGACCAACTGCCGAATCGCTCGAATCCGGCTGTGGCTGTCGCCTATCGACATCACTCATATCACGTGATCAACCAGCGTCTCGACTTGTTGACCTCGCGAATTGCAGGTTTGCTACAGAAGGAAGAGTACAAAGCTCTGCCTGTTTCCGCATCGGAGCGTTATGATAATGAGAGGATATGCGCTGTCTTTTCTCATAAGTTGGCCGCTCACTTGGCCGGACTCGGCTGGATCGGCAAGAGCTGTTTGCTCATTACGCCGCAAGCAGGCCCTAGAGTCAGGTGGGCTTCAGTTCTGACAGACGCGCCATTGCAGTCCACCGGTCAACCCCTGCCGGAAAAATGCGGTAGTTGCAGCGAGTGCGTTGACATCTGCCCGGCAGACGCGTTTACGGGACAACCATTCCATGAAGATGAACCCCGCAGCGTTCGCTACGATGCTCGGAAATGTGAGGAATACCATGTCGAGGCGGACGGAGCGACTGGCTTTCGAGTCTGTGGCCTGTGCGTATATGTCTGCCCTTACGGAAGGAGAGTCTGAGAGATGCTGCTCTTACCGTTCTCTCAGGAAGAGAGCACTCCGGATAGTGCAATGCATAGTCTGAAGTTCACAAGAGACTGCGAGGATCAGACCTAATGCCTCTACCTGTAGTTGCTATCATCGGACGACCGAATGTGGGCAAGTCGACTTTCTTCAATCGCATCTGCAAATCGCGACAAGCGATTACCGATGATATGCCGGGCGTCACGCGCGATCGGCACTATGGCACTGTTGAGTGGGCCGGACACTACTTTGTTACCATCGACACCGGCGGCCTTGTCCCTGCGTCCGATGAGGTCTACGAAGCCAAAGTGCGTGAGCAGGCAGAGATAGCCATCGAGGAAGCCGATCTTGTTTTGTTTATGGTCGATGCGCGGGTAGGGCCTGCCGACATCGATCTTGATATCGCCAAGCTCCTGCGCAAAACGCACAAGCCGACACTTCTGGTAGTAAACAAGTCTGACAACGAGGCGCTGGAACTCGACGCCAGTAGTTTCTACTCTCTCGGTCTTGGCGATCCCTTTCCGATTGCCTCTAATTCCGGTCGCAACGTCGGCAACCTCTTGGATCTTGTTGTTGCCGGTCTGCCCGCAGCCGAGCCGGAGGAACCGGACAGCAGCGTATTGCATGTGGCCGTGATCGGCAGGCCTAATGTCGGCAAATCGTCGCTGGTAAATCGTCTACTAGGGGATGAACGTCTAATCGTGGCCGATCAGCCGGGCACCACACGGGATGCCATCGATACTGAGTTGTCGTACCACGACCAGCACATTGTGCTTATTGACACCGCCGGACTGCGACGCGCCGCCCGAGTCAAAGACAACGTCGAATTCTATACGACCCTCCGATCAATTCGCTCACTTCAGCGAGCCGATATCGCCGTGGTGTTGGTCGAAGCGCCGGAGGGCATCACCGGGCAGGACATCAAAATCATCGAGCAGGCAGAGCAGGCACGCAAAGGTATCCTTGTCGTCGTCAACAAATGGGATCTGGTCGAAAAGGATACTCACACGATCGATCAGTTTACGGCGACTTTTCACGAGAAGGCCAGACTCATGAACTATATCCCGCTTATCTTCGTTTCGGCGCTCTCCGGTCAGCGGGTCACCAAGGTTCTTGATCAGTTGATTGAGATCTGGAAGGAACGGCAAAAGCGGATTCCAACCGCCGAACTAAATACCTTCCTCGAAGAAGTTGTCCACGCGCGTCCACCGGCAGCGCATCGAGGCGTGTTTATAAAATTCTATTATATGACCCAGACCGATGTTGCACCCCCCACGTTTGTCTTCTTTGTGAATTACCCTGAGCACCTCGACAAGGCTTACTTGCGCTACCTTGAAAACCGTCTGCGTGAACGCTTCGGTTTTATCGGTAATGCGCTCCGTCTCAAATTCAATCAAAGAGTTCGCTCGAAGGAAGAGCATTAGATCTTAGTGTAAAGTTGCTAGGAAGTAATCTCTTGCCT
>CAIVAP010000176.1 GCA_903903945.1 uncultured bacterium
CGCCAACAGCTTTTCCTCGCTGGGAGAGAGAATGTGCGCCCGCAAGCGGCGCATCTCGTCCAAGTGGTGATCGTACAGAGTCAGACGCGGAAAATCCGTTTTCATTTTCGAGAGAAGGTCATCAGAAATGGCGGTGATTTCCGGTGTAATAAAAGACCCAGCCTCACCAAACCGGGTCGCGAGAGCGGCGATTTCGTCACTCATCGCCTGATAATGGCTGGCGCGATTGTTCTCATCGAGTTTGAGATGGGCATAGACGTAGAGCTTGTAGAAGAGAATTGAAGTTTGGTCGCGATGATCGAGGCAATTGAAAAGCGTTTCCCCCGACTCCGCGAGTTTGCCCTGAAACGACGGGATTATGCCGATCATCTCCTTGACCTTGGTCTGATCGAGGCGCCACTGATCGTCGGACTCGTACATGTGATCGAGCCGCCATTTGTAGCGATCATCAATCTCCGACCGTTGTCTGGCCTTCTTGGCGCCGGTTTCCGGTTCCGTAGCTCCTGCGCCCTTCAGCAATTTGAAAACTCTCCGACTTCTCATCTCAATCTCTCGCCTGATTACAGTGTGATATTTCCGTGCGTATCTGTCTCTCTGACTCGACCATTGGCCCTCAGTCGCCCCATGCAGCGCTGGGCGTCAAGGTCGTCACCACACGGAAACATACTGGCAATGTAACGCTTCCCTGAAGCATTTGCCACCAGAATCGTCTACAGCAAGGTCTGATCGATGAATACGTCGGTTTGCCTGGGGCAACAAGGACATCGATGCAATAACTGCGCTCTCGTGTGAGGTCTACAAAAAGCGGTTGCCGGAGCTCTGCTAATGCGCTATTTTTGTGAATTGATTCACAGGAACTCGCGGCTTCTAAAACGGGCGGCGGGCGAAGTGGCTGTTTGTTTTATTAGTTTGAATGTAATTTCCTTATTCCATAGTGTGAGACAATTATGAAAGAACTTCTTTCTGGAAACGAGGCGGTGGCTCGCGGAGCGGTCGAAGCCGGAGTCAAGGTGGCGGTAGCGTATCCCGGCACGCCTTCGACCGAAATCTTAGAGACGATTGCCCAGCGCCACCGTTCGATTTATGCGCAGTGGTCGCCCAATGAAAAAGTCGCTTTCGAGGTTGGCATCGGAGCTTCCTTGGGGGGTGGCCGGGCGCTGGTCACGATGAAGCATGTCGGTCTAAATGTCGCCGCTGACCCGCTGATGACCTTTGCCTATACCGGCGTCAACGCCGGTTTCGTTTTGGTCAACGCCGATGATCCGGAGATGCACTCGTCGCAGAATGAGCAGGACAACCGCATTTTCGCCCGCTTTGCCGGCATTCCCTTTTTCGAACCGGCCGACAGTCAGGAATCAAAGGACATGTTGCTCGCGGGATACGAGGTCTCGGAGCGTTTTGACACGCCGGTCATGCTGCGGATGACGACCCGTGTCTCGCATACGAAGGCCATTGTGGAACTCGGAGAGCCGGTGAGTGTGCCGGAGCGGAAGTTCGTCAAGGACCCGGCCAAATATGTGATGGTGCCCGCGAATGCCAAAGTGCGCCATCAAGTACTCTCCCAACGACTAATGGATCTCCAGAAATTCTCGGAAGCAACCGAGTGGAATCGCGTAGAGAGCAACGGGTCACCCGTTGGCATCATTGCCGGTGGTGTGGCTTATCAACATGCCAAAGAGATCGCGCCGGATTTTGATTATTTCAAGATTGGTTTTGGCTATCCTTTGCCGATCGAACGGATCAGGAAATTCGTCGCAGCGCATAACATCGTGCTGGTCGTCGAGGAGCTTGAACCGTTCTATGAAGAACAACTCAAAATTGCCGGCATCCACGTTGAAGGCAAAAAGTACTTCGGCAATCTCGGGGAGTTGAACCCGACTCGTGTGGCGCAAGGCCTGTATGACGCCGGACTAATCAAGAGCGTTGTCCGTCCCGGGATCGAAGCGGAGAAATTGTTCCCGCGCCCACCGGTACTCTGTCCCGGCTGTCCGCATCGCGGCGCATTTATGGCGTTGCGTAAACTCGGTGTTGCGGTCACCGGTGATATCGGCTGCTATACGCTGGGAATGTTGAAACCGCTTGATGCATTGGACACTTGTATCTGTATGGGCGCCTCGATCGGCGCCGCTATCGGTATTGAGAAAGTCAATGGCTCGGCCAAAGGCACGGTGGCCGTAATCGGCGATTCCACGTTTTTCCATTCCGGTATTACCGGACTTCTGGACGCCGTATACAATCAGAGCAATGTCACCGTGATGATTCTCGATAACGGCGCCACGGCAATGACCGGTGGACAGGAACATCCCGGAACCGGTCACACGCTGATGGGTGCGCCGGCAACACGCACCGATATTGAGACACTGGTCAAAGCTCTTGGTGTGAAGAATTGCCGAAGTGTTGATCCCTACGATTACGAGGCCACTCTCAAGGCAATCGAGGAAGAGACCAAAAATCCCGGTCCATCGGTGATTGTGACGCACCGGCCTTGCGTGCTGATGCCCAAACGCATTATGGATGAACCTTTTGTTGTCGATCTGGAACTCTGCAATGCTTGTTCCGCCTGTTTCCGTATTTCCTGTCCCGCGATTGCGGCGTCCCCAGAGACTAACGAGCGCGGGCATCCCAAAGCGGTAATCGACGAGACCACGTGCACCGGCTGCATGTTGTGCGCGCAGATTTGTCCCACGGAAGCGATTGTCCTGAAAAGCAAGTTCGTAGCAGCGTAGGAGGTTTACGATGGCTAATAAAATACACAATATTCTGATTGTTGGTGTTGGCGGCCAGGGCGTGTTGCTGGCGTCGGAAATTATCTCTGATGTCGCAATGCGTTCGGGAATGGATGTCAAGAAATCCGAAGTTCACGGCATGTCACAGCGCGGTGGGGTGGTAACTTCGCACGTTCGCATCGGCAAGAAAGTCTACTCGCCGTTGATCCAGGAAGGCGAAACCGACTTCCTGATGGCATTCGAGCAGGCCGAAGGTCTTCGTGCGATCAATTGGATGCGCAAGGACGGCATTGCCATTATCTCGCGCAGTTCTCTGGTACCCGCGATTGTGACATCGTCGAAAGAGTTTACTTATCCTGATGACGCCGTTGCCAAAATAAAAAAGAAGCTCGCCAAAGTGATAGCGGTCGATGCCGACAAAATAGCGGCTGAGTTGGGTAACCCACGATTGGTGAACACGATCTTGATCGGCGTATTGTCGAATTACCTGCCGTTTGATCCCAACCTCTGGGTGGAAACGATCAAGTCGTTGGTAAAACCGAAGCTGGTGGACCTCAACCTCACAGCGCTTGAGCGCGGAAGGAATATTAGTTATGAGACAATTCATACATAGCGACGATGTAGGCTTTCAACGCTATTTCCGCTTTCCTACGCTGGCATTTCTTCTTGCATTCCTCTTGTTCCTCTCAGTGCCCGCTGTCTCTCAGCAAGACACTTCAAAGTTGAAGCTGGAACAACTTGTGGAAACAAAAATGGCCGGCGTGGCTGAAGCATGGCAGCAGAACGACATCCAGAAAGCGCTCGGGCTGCTTGATGAGCTCTATCGCAATCCGGGTCTGGATCATACGGGAATGACATGGGTCAATATCACCTATAATCTCGCCTGTGCCCACTCGCTGCTCCACCAAACCGATGAAGCGATAAGGTACTTTGGCGAGACTGTCGATGCCGGCTACGCCTATTACGACCACGTCGTCAAGGACAGCGATCTTGATTTCATCCGTGGCGATGTGCAATTTCAGAAACTCCTGAGTCGCCTTAGACCCCTTGGAGCTTTTTGGGACAATCCCTTTTTCGGAACGCCTTACAAAGAGAACATCAGTGACGACGAGAAACTGGCGGGGTTATCCAGGTTTTGGTCGGAGTGCAAGTATAACTTCGTCTATTTCGACAAGCTGACCGATCTGAACTGGGATTCCATATATTTCGCCTATCTTCCGCAAATCCGACAAACCCGGAACACGATGGAGTACTTCAAAGTACTACAACGCTTCAGCGCTGAGTTGAAAGACGGCCACACCCGTGTCGAAGCTCCTAATGACCTGCTTGACGAACTACTTGATCGCCCCGCGATAGATACGCGACTGGTCGAAGACAAAGTTGTGATCACCAATGTTGTCGACAAGGAATTGTCGAAGATGGGACTAAGACCGGGGTTGGAAGTTGTTGCCGTTGACGGAGTGCCTGTTAAAGTTTATGCCGAAAGCCGGGTGGAGCCATACGTTGGAGCGTCGACAGAGCAGGGGCGTGAGCAACTGGTATACTCTTTCTATCTTCTCTGCGGTGCTAAGAGCGCTCCCGTAAGGCTAACCTTGAGGGACGGCAACGCGAATCAGTTTGACGTCAATCTGACACGTCGCTGGCGTTCGTTTGTCCCCGCTCAGGCAGTGAGGCTTCAGATGCTCAAGGATCGGGTTGCCTATATGGAGTTGCGGACTTTCGGGGACAACCGCATTGTCTCCGTATTCGATTCCCTTTTCGACCAAATCAACAATGCACGCGGTTTGATTATTGATCTGAGAGAAAATAGCGGTGGAAACAGTGACCCGGCATTTACGATTCTCAGCTATTTTGTCGACACGACGTTCACCGCAGTTACAGTGAAACAGCCGGAGTATGCACCGTGGCGGCGATCACAAGGACTTGGACCTAGATGGGAAACATCGAGTTGGAGTCAAGTGGCAAATGAGAGGCGGCAATTCAGGAAACCCATTGTGGTGCTCATTGGTCCGGCGACAGGATCAGCCTCCGAGGATTTCGTGGCAGCATTTGACGCTTTGAAACGCGGCAAGACGATCGGCGAACCGACCGCTGGATCCACCGGCCAGCCTATCTGGTTTTCATTGCCGGGTGGAATTGTCGGGCAAGTTTGCACCAACCGCACCGCCTTTGCCGACGGCAGAGAATATGTTGGTGTAGGTATTCACCCCGATGTCGTTGTGCGACCGACTGTCGCCGACATTAGATCGGGGCGTGATCCCGTGCTTGAGACTGCTCTGCGCTGTTTCAAGTGAGTGTGGTTGCTATGAAAGCAACCGAAGATCGTAACCGTCACGGTTTCGACCTTGGAACTCTAGATAGATTGAGGTGACTCATGCCTGATTATCTTCTGATCATCAATCCCGGATCAACTTCAACCAAGATGGCGCTCTTTGACAGCGACAAGAAGATTGCCGAAGACACCGTTCGCCACGACGCCGCCGAATTGGCCAAATTCGACAACGTCGCCGACCAATACGAATTCCGTATGTTGGGAATCGACAGTTGGATCAACTCGCTCTCGGTTGACACAACACAGATTAAAGCCGTCATTGGCAGAGGTGCGCCGCTACGACCACTGGAAGGGGGTTCGTATAAGATCACCGAAACCATGCTGTCCGACCTGCGCACGATGAAATTCTCCAATCATGCTTCCAATCTTGGCGCTATCATCGCCGATCATCTGGGCAAGCGCTATGGTGTGCCCAGTCTGATCTCCGACCCAATCACAACCGACAACTTCACCGACATCGCCCGCATTTCGGGTGTACCAGAGATTCCGCGCAAGAGCCGGGCGCATGCGCTAAATATCAAGGAAGTCTGCCGCAGGGAAGCCGAAAAGCTGGGCAAGAAGCTTGAGGAAGTCAACTATGTCGCCGCGCACATGGGGGGTGGTGTTTCCGTAGCGGCGCTGCAGGGTGGCAAGATTATCGATGTCAACGATGCGCTGCTCGGCATGGGACCGTTTTCGCCCGACCGCGCCGGCGCGCTACCGATCGGCGGACTCGTTAAACTCTGTTACTCCGGCAAATTCACCGAGAAAGATATGATCGACAAGCTCTCGCGCAAATCCGGATTGCTCGCCTATATCGGCGAGGCCGACCTACGCGCGGTAGAGAAACGGATTCTTGGCGGCGACATGCAGGCGCAACTCTATTTCAATGCCATGGCCTATCAGATCGCCAAAGAAATCGGCATCGCAGCCGTCGTCCTGCGCGGACAATATGAAGCCATCGTCCTGACCGGCGGCATGGCGAGATCCGAGATTTTAGTCGGCGAGATTCATCATTACATCGCCTTCCTCGGCAAAGTGATAACCGTCGGCGGTGAATTCGAGATGGAAGCACTCGCCGCAGCGGGTATGCGGTATTTGCGTGGGGATGAGAAGTTGAAGGAGTACTGAGGGAGGAAATGTGGCATCGTTTGTTTTGACCCCGAGTGTCATCTACGAAGTTCTAAACACTGAGCAATTTCAGATCCCGGAATCGCAGAATCGCGGCGTCTCTCTAACCCTGAGAGACGTAGAGAGTGGCTCTACAAAGATCGCCCGTGTAGGATTCACGGATGTGGCAATTACTATGCTGGCCAAAGTTGAACCACCCTACCAAATAGAGGATTTGGCTCTGCGTGCTTTTGCTGTGAGCATGAACAGTCGCAACTTATCGGATTTCCGTATTGGCAGTACAGATTTGGAAAACTTCTATGACAAGTCAAGCAACGCGAGAGATAGACACGTCGAAGTTGCGAGACTAATCTACAGATATTTTGAGGTTGGTCAGGGTTCACCCATACTGAGCACTCACTGCATCTATCACTCGACTTTGTATAGGAAGGCGGACATCGCTAACTCAATTCAGCACCTGAACAACCTGTATGACCTATTTGTAACAGTCGGCAACAATGAAACAGTGTCACTGAAGCCGGGCGGGAGACTTCGACTACTTCGGGCATTTATCGAACAGGAGGAGGGCAAGATGAGTTTCTCAACCGCAAATTTGTCAGCGGCCACAAATCGTTATTTCCAGACAGTACCATTAGGCCGGAAACTTGACAACAAGCCTTTTATCTTCGTCATCATGCCTTTCAAAAACGAGGAACTCGACCAAACCATTTGGACCGACGTTATGAAGCCCGCGCTGGAAGAAACATTTCCTGAACTTCTCGTGATCCGTTCAGACTCGGTCACTGAGCCGGGCAAAATCGACAACCAGATATTCACTGCAATAGTCAAGGCTAAGATTGTGGTGGCCGAAGTCACGAAACCGAATGCCAATGTCTACTACGAATTGGGACTCGCTCACTCTCTCGACAAGCGTGTCTATATGTTTTGCGAGAGAAGCGCGATCAAGCAGCAAGCATTGGCCTTTGACATTCGCACAGGGCGCGCCGAGCCTTACGATGACGGAGTGCACTTGACGCGACTTATTCGAGAGAAGGTAGAGCTCTAAGAAGATTTGGCCCGACGTCCCTCAAGTTTCTGGCATCTTGCCTACAAATTGCCTATCTTATGCAAAGACTGAGAGGGACATTTGACCGAGCTACATCAAATCCAAGACTTCCTTGCCGAGAAGCGACTCACCATCGTCGGCGTTTCGCGAAATGCAACGGACTACACTCGGGCCGTCTTTGACGAGTTTGTCAAACGGGGATATGATGTTGTTCCGGTCAATCCTCTGGCGGCCGAGATTGACGGCAAACCGTGCGTGGGACGGCTGATTGACATCAAGCCTCCGGTGCAGGCAGCGCTCTTCCTGATTCCACCCAAGACCACCGACGATATGATGCAAGATTGCGCCGATGCGGGTATTAAGAAGGTCTGGTTCCGCCGCAAATTACGCCAAGACATACACAGCTCCAACACGTTGTCGTTTTGTAGAGAACACAAAGTGAGCGTAATCAGCGGCTTCTGTCCGTTGATGTTTTTGCCCGACGCTGAATCGTTCCACCGCTTCCACGGCTTTTTGCTCAAGTTGTTCGGCAAATACCCGCGCTAACAGACGACGTGAAAATTCCCATAGACCCCGGTCGCGGCTAAAGCCGCTCGTACGGCAGAAAGCACCGTTACCGAATGGGTTTGTAGGAGCGACTTCAGCCGTTCGCCCCGATTCCGATGGGGTCGCGACCTACTGTACATCCTCTCCGCTTGATCGTTTTCTCAAAATTGCTTATACTCCGCATTCCGATTGCCACCCTGCGTGTGCAAGGCGGCCGATCTTTCTATTGACTGAGGAAAGGATACGATGGATACAAACACTACTCTCGCAACGACAGTAAAACCCGCGCCTCGCTGGGATCTGGAATCAGTTTTCCCCGGCGGCAGCGGCTCGACAGAATACAAGATTTTTCGCGACAAGATTCGCGTTGATCTCGACAAGGCGAAGAAGGCGTTTGCGAAGCTTCCGACGAAGCTTGCCCCCGCGGCTGAAGCTCAGTGGATCAAGTTCATTCTCGAATTCCAGCGATTGGGAGAGCATCTCGGTCTGGCGCGTTCCTTCGTGCTTTGCTGTATCTCGGAAAAGGTCAACGACGAACTTGGCCATGCGATTTTTGGCGAGGTCGATATGATGATCGCCGATTGGTCTACTCTGCACAACGGGCTGGAAGCGCTATTTGCTAAGCAAAGTGACAAACAATGGGACAAGCTGATGGCAAATTCCAAAGTCGTCCAGATCAAGTTTCCGCTTAGTGAAATGCGCATGCTTGCCAAAGAGAAAATGGCGCCGGAGTTGGAAGCGCTGGCGTTAGAGTTATCGGTGAACGGCTACCACGCCTGGGCGCGGCTGTACGACAAAATTTCCGGCGAAATCACCGTTGATTTCGAGGAAGCAGGCAAGGTGGAAAAACTGTCAGTCGGCCAATTACAAAACAAATTCAACAGCCCTGATCGTTCAATTCGTCAGCGGGCTTTCGTCAAGTTCGAGGAGGCGTGGAGCAGTCGGGCGACTCTGGCGGCATCGGCGTTGAACTATCAGGGCGGATTCAGACTGTCGCTCTACAAGAATCGCAACTGGAAATCGCCTTTGCACGAACCACTGCGGATGAATCGGCTTCAGGAAAAGACACTGAACGCCATGTGGAAAGCCGTCGCCACAACGCTGCCGGCGATGAAGAAATACATCGAAGCCAAGAAGAAGCTTTTGGGCATCGATAAGTTTTGCTGGTACGATCAATTCGCGCCGGTGGGCAAATTCGAAGCCAGGTTTAGCTTTGAGGAGGCCGGTGATCTTGTGGTCAAACATCTTGCATCATTCTCTGACGAAATGGCCGAGTTCTCGCGGATGGCACTCAACAATCGCTGGGTTGAAGGGGAAGACCGTCCCGGCAAGGCAGATGGCGGTTTCTGCACGGGTTTGAATCTGCTGAAGCAAAGCCGTATCTTCATGACCTATGCCGACGATTTCGGGAGCATGACGACGCTCGCGCACGAGTTGGGACATGCCTACCATCAGTGGGTGTTGAAAGATACTCCGTATCTGGCGACGGAGTATCCGATGGGACTGGCGGAAACGGCTTCGATTTTTAACGAGTTGCGCGTTACGGATGCGGCTCTCAAAGAAGTGACCGATCCACAGCAGAAGCTGATGCTGCTTGACCAAATCCTACAGCAACCCTTCAGCCTGTTTTGTAACATCTACGCCCGTTTTCTGTTTGATCGAGCATTCTATGCCGAGCGTCAGAAAGGTGTGGTTGGTCGCTCTCGCTTGGATGAACTGATGGTGGTCGCTCAGAAAGAAGCTTTCGCCGGAATTCTTGATCCGACTGAAGGACATCACCGTCTGTTCTGGGCGTCCAAGCTGCATTTCTTCTATACCGAGGCGCCGTTCTATAACTTTCCATACACTTTCGGCTATCTGTTTGCGGGGGGTGTGTATGAGCGTGCGTCACGCGAAGGCAAAGCGTTTGCGCCGAAGTACCGGGCAATGCTGCAAGATACCGGCAGTATGACAACTGAGGAAGTTGCGAAGAAGCACTTGGGAGTCAACCTGACCAGAGATGATTTCTGGACAGCCGCAGTGAGCAACTCGGTTCGATATGTTGACGAATTCTGCGCGTTAGTAAATAGCACTATGTAGGGGCGAGTCCGCTCGCATCTAACCAATGGAAAGGGGCGCGATTGTCGCGCCCCTTGCTTTCTTGGCCAGAAGTATTCGCTATTACAGCCAGGGATAATAATTCTCAAGCTCGAAACGTGAGACGTGGATCCGGTAGCGATCCCATTCCGTTAGCTTGTTGGCGATCAAGCTGTTGAAAATGTGCTCACCGAGCGTTTCCCTTACTAAGTCGGATTTTTCGAAAGCTCGAATTGCATTCTCAAGCGAATCGGGTAGTGAATCAATCTTGCGACGCTTGCGCTCGGAGGCGTTCATCTCGAAGATATTGTCTTCCACCGGCGCCATCAACGGATAGTTCTTCTCGATGCCTTCCAGCCCTGCCGCCAGCATTAGAGCAAAGGCCAGGTAAGGGTTGCAGGCCGGATCGGGCGAGCGCAATTCAATGCGGGTCGCTTTTTCCTTGCCCGGGCGATACATCGGAATGCGAATGAGCGACGAGCGATTGCGTTGTCCCCAGGAAATGTAGCAGGGGGCCTCATATCCCGGCACCAAACGCTTGTAAGAGTTGACCCACTGGTTGGTAACCAAAGTCAGTTCCTTTACATGCTTCAGCAGTCCGGCGATATAGGCTTTGCCCGTATCCGAGAGATTATATTGGTCATCCTTCTGGAAAAACGCGTTGGAATCACCTTGAAACAGCGACTGGTGACAATGCATACCGGAACCATTTTCGCCGAAGATCGGCTTGGGCATAAAAGTGGCGTAAATGCCATTCTCGAGCGCGACCTCTTTGACGATCAGACGGTAGATCATGGCAAAATCGGCCATCTTGAGCGCCTTCTGATATTTGAGATCGATTTCGTGCTGCGACGGAGCCACTTCATGATGGGAACACTCGACCTGAACTCCTATGGATTCAAGCGCCACAACGGTTTTCTTACGGACTCGGGCACCCAAATCGATAGTGCCATAGTCGAAATACCCAGCTCGATCTACGAATTCGGGAGCGTTTCCCTGACCATTCTGTTTGAAATAGAAGTACTCGAGCTCCGGGCCGACATAATAGGTATAGCCCAGATCGGCGGCCTTCTTCAGCACTCTCTTGAGCACATTACGAGGATCACCCTCGTACGGATCGCCGTGAGGTGTAGTGATGTCACAGAACATCATCGCCACCCGTTCGCCGGCGATCTCCCAAGGGAAAATGCGGAAGGTTTGCAGGTCAGGTCGGGCATTGAGGTCGGATTCCTCGATACGGACAAATCCCTCAATAGATGAGCCGTCAAATCCTTGTCCGTTCACCAGTACTTCGTCAAATTCCGATCTGGTCACAGACATACCTTTCAACTGACCGAGAATGTCTGTGAAGTACAACCGGATGTACTTGACACCTTCACGGTCGATCAGCTCCCGAACTTGCTCTGCATTGTAGGTCATCTCACCTCTCCTCTTGCCTAAGAACTGGTTCTAACTTTGCTGACGCCTTCATCCGTGACACGCAATATATCACCAATTACGTATTCAACACCGGCAAATTTGACCGAAATTCCTACCGAAGACAGCACTACTTGGTCGATATGGAGCAAGAGCAATACCAGACCGCCTGCGAGCGCTACCGTCCGTTAAAGCGCTATTCCGAATCCGACGCGGATATTTCTTCCCGAGCCGAGAATCAGCGGGTTCTTGGCAAGATCGACAGCCATCATATTCCCGCCGCGCATTCTCTTTTCAACGCCCTTGAGACTAAAACGTCAGTAGATTAGGGGAAAGGGATAGGTTTATTCCGTAATGGCCCATATCAGGGCAACTCGAACATCATTTGCAGGAGGTGACTCATGAAATCTATCAGAATTTTGATGACTGTGGCGGCGCTATTGACTGCCGCACTCTGTTTGGTAAGGTGCTCCGACAGCGGAACCGACTCGAACGGTCAGAAGGATTTCGAAGTGCGCGAGTGGGGTGTTCTGGTTGGCTGCGTTGCGGATTCATCGTACTTCCTTACTTCACGACCTGAGGTAAGTCAGTTGGTAAAACTGCCCGTGATCTACGTTCATTCACACAGCAAAACTCCCTTCACGGCCAAAGCGACCTTTGCGACCGGTGGGCCATCAGACACCTATCCTCCAGCTGATTTGGGTCAGCGCACTGTTGAATGGAGAAACGTTACATTTGGCAACAGCTCTGTGCTCAACAAACCTCTCTCTGGTCATGACTACGAACCGTTGGAGCACATAATTCCGGCGCTGAATAATGTTGATGCCGATATTCTCGAATACAACGGCTGGCTTTCGCGCTTTCTGTTTTATGAAGGCGCCGTGCAGTTCCGGAACCGAATTGCGGCATCGTATGATCTCGACAGTCTGACGGCGTATGTGACAAATCAGGACAATTACACTGTTTACAACGTGAATCTGGTTGTCAGGTCGCAGAATGCGTACGGTCCGATTCCGCAGGTCTATTTTGCGCATTGGGATCAACTTGATCCCCAGCAGACAAAAGATGCGCTGCTCGGAGAAGAACCCGTATTCAGCTATCTGGCTGACATGAAAGCGCAGGGATTTTCTCAGTCGGAAGCGGAGTCTTTTGCGGGACTTTGGGAACAAACGTTCTACCTGGGCAATTCAGCGAATGGAATTTCGAATCTGATCTATCGTCTGCCGCAAGCGGAATATGACAAATTGATAGATCTCTCCGTCACACCGACACCGGAGAAGCTCATCCGCACCCTGTATATTCTCATTCATCTTGAAAACTACGACTACGAGCCGCAAGTTCTGGATCACTTGATCGGCGACTGGGAGTGGGTGCGTAGCGTCGGCGGCATTGCCGGGAACACCATCACACCAGAATCGGCGGGGTATACCAAGACGACGCATTTCCAGCGTGACTGGACTTATGTTGAAGAACGCAATGACACAACGTTTCTATCGACCCGTTTTCGCCTGTATCAGAAGACTGTGGGTAAAGTCACTGTAAATATGCTGCAGATTGGGGATTTCGAGCCATCACAGATCGTGACCGTCACAGACTCAACACTTGACCTGATGGACGATTGTATTGACTGCTACCAGCACAGCTATCGGCGTCTACCGATACGGTAGTCGTCTTGATCGAGCGTAGGCGTTATCTAATAGAACGGATTGGCGCCTGACGTATGGTCGGTGACATCGACCACTTCGGCGACCTCCGGCACGCGGTCTAAGATCGCCCGTTCGATTCCATGCTTAAGCGTAATACTTGCGGCGCCACACCCTTGACATCCGCCGGCCAGGCGCACGTAGACCGAGGCGTTTTTGACTTCCACCAGTTCCGCGAATCCACCATGGGCGGAGAGCGCCGGATTGATTTCACCTTCAAAAAGCTCTTGAATCGCACTGCGAATCTGATCATCGGACAAACTTGGCTTCTTCAAGTCGGAGGCCATCAGCGGCTGGCCTGATTTGAATGCCTCGCGCATCACTTCGCCGATCTGCTTGCCAAGCACCGCCCACGGTTCCGGCGAGGATTTGGCGATAGTCAGGCTGGAGCCGGTTACGAAAATTTCGCGGACATTACCGGTGGCAAAAAGCGCCTCCAGCAACGGTGAACCCTTGGCCATTTCAGCACTTTTACAGTTAAACGATCCGCTCGGCAACACCGGCAGGTCGACGGTGAAAATGCAGACCTCCGGGTTGAGTAGCGGTTGTGCCGTGATTTTGATTTCTTGATCGTTCATTCCTCTCCTCCTGACAGATTAAACAGAGAAAGATCCCTTCTGGTTTCCACTGCGGCAGCTTTCACATTCGCACATCTCGCGGAGGTAGGTGAACGCAAACAGTCCCGTGGAATGCCCGTCCGAGAATTTGAGCCCCAATGCATAGCGCCCGACAATATCGAACGCCTCGATCGTTATACCCAGCGGCACGCGTTTTGGATCGATAGTTCGCCTGCCGGAATCCTCATCAACACACTGCGCACAGGGGCACTTGATACGTAGCGAATAGGCCTTGTGTATGCCCTGATGACCGTCCGGCCAGAGTATCGACAAGTCGCCATTGGCCAAGATTTCGACTTGTTGCGGCTCAATAGCGCTGGTTCGGCTATGCTCCGCAGCCGCATATTGCTGTAGCTTCCGGGCAATACTGATAACGGCCTGCGCTGCCGGCGAGTTGCTGCCGTTTTCCATTATCGGCTGACCGTTGTCGCCACTCATAACAATCTCCGGGTCAAGCGGTATCGCTCCCAGAAACGGCACACCAAACTCCAACGCCATCTTGCGACCACCACCGACACGGAAGATTTCCGAGGTCTTGCCACAATGCTTGCAGAGGAATCCGCTCATATTTTCAACGATTCCGAGAATTGGCACGTTAACCTGCTGGAACATTTTGAGTCCCTTGCGAGCGACGCTTAGTGCCACATCCTGCGGTGTCGTGACAATCACGGCGCCGGTCAGAGATGCCTGCTGTGCCAGAGTTAGTTGCACGTCACCGGTGCCGGGGGGTAGGTCAATCAGCAGGTAATCCAGCTCGCCCCAGTCGACATTGTCAATAAACTGCTGGATGATCTTCATCGCCATCGGCGCGCGCCAGACCACCGGACTGTCTTCAGAAAGTAACAGCCCCATTGACATAAAGGTAATGCCGTGACGCACCAAAGGCTTCAGCGCGTTGTCACTAATCTCCGGTTGTTCATTCTTTGCCCCGAGCATTCCCGGCTGACTGGGACCATAAATGTCGGCATCCATCAGACCGACTTTGGCCCCCTCGCGTTTGAGCGCCATTGCCAGATTGACCGCGAGAGTGGACTTACCGACTCCGCCTTTGCCGGAAGCGATGGCTATGATATTTGTGATCTTGGCCAATCCCGGACGGACAAACTGGTCGTGGGTCTTCTTCTGTGGGTTGTGACTATCTGCTATTGCCATAATTCCATTCCTCTCACAGTATAGTTATACGAGACCTGTTCGGCCAAACAGTAATTCGATTCTGGGGGGTGTTTCTGAGATGGGAAATGGGGCTTATGGCACAGGATGGGCACAAGAAAAGCAGCGCTGTCAGGAATCCCGAGGTTGTCCCATAAGTTGGATTTCGTGAAATGCGCGAGAAGTAAGTTGATTTTCCCCCTTAGCAAAGGGGGACCAAGGGGGTTGTAAGCGCCTATCCACCAAGAAGAAAGACAACCCCCTAAATCCCCCTTTAATAAGGGGGAATAACCTGTCCTCGTTCTGATGCCCCTGCGGCCCAATTTGTGAGACAACCTCCACGGGGCTACCCCTACGGAATTTCGCGCGGCGTACGTCCGCGTGCGCTACGGAATGACTCTATTCTACTTGCACCCCGCACACGGCACCGGTCCACCGCTAAAGATGTAAGCGATCAAATACACCACATCGGAAATGTTAACCGACCCGCTGCAGTTGGCGTCACCGGACACAAGGGGATTTGGTGCAGGTCCGCCGCTGAAAATATATGAGATCAGAAAGACAGCGTCTGAGATGTTGACATTGTTGCTGCCGTTGGGATCGCCGCAAAGATACGGGGGGAAAGTGCCGAACTTGGTCACAAAAACGTCATTGCCGCCATTATTTGTCTGCTGATAGGGATACGAAGTCGTCGGGAAGTCGAGAGATGCGGTAATGCCCGTCACATAGGTATTGCCATCGCCGTCGACCGCGATACCGCGTCCTTCGTCGCCGGCTTTCCCGCAGAGGTAGGTGCTGTAGATCAAGCCCTTGCCGCTAATCCTCAGCTTGGTCACAAAAGCATCATAGTTGACGCCTTGATACGTATCCTGATAGGGATTCACAGTCGGGAAGTCGGAAGACACGGTAAGGCCCGTCACATAGGCATAACCGCCGCTATCGACCGCAATGCCGTATCCCAAATCGTCGTTTCCCCCGCCGAGGTAGGTGCTGTAGATCAGCACTTGACCACCTTCAATGGGGAGTTTGGTCACAAAAGCATCATCGCCGCCCTGATGCGTCTGCTGATAGGTATTCGAAGTCGTCGGGAAGTTGGAAGATTCAGTCGTGCCCGTCACGTACGCATAATCGCTGCCATCGACCGCGATGTCGGCTCCCCAATCGGCGCCTCCCCCGCCGAGGTAGGTGCTGTAGATCAGCACTTGGCCGGTCCTATTCAACCTGGTCACAAAAGCATCCCAGGTGCCACCTTGAAACGTGGACTGAACGGGAACGAAAGTCGGGAAGTCGGCAGAACCAGTCACTCCTGTCACATAGGCATAACCGCTGCCATCAACCGCTATGCCGTGTCCATGATCCTCGTATTCCCCGCCGAGGTAGGTGCTATAGAGCAGCTCGTAGCCGGCCTCATTCAGCTTGGTCACAAAAGCATCAGCATAGTAGCCACCTTTGAGCGACGCCTGATATGGATCCAAAGTCGTCGGGAAGTCGGAGGAATAAGTATAGCCCGTCACATAGGTATTGTAGTCGCCGTCGACCGCGATACCGTTTCCATAATCGCCGGAGCCCCCGCCGAGGTAGGTGCTATAGAGCAACGTGCCGTTAGAGAAAAACTTCGCCACAAAAGCATCGTCGCCGCCTTGATCCAACTGGTAGGGACTCACGGCCGGGAAGTTGGAAGAATTAGTAGAGCCCGTCACATAGATGAAGTCGCTGCCATCGACCGCGATGCCGTTCCCGCGGTCGTCGCCTGCCCCGCCGAGGTAGGTGCTGTAGATCAGTACTTGGCCGGTCACGTTCATTTTGGTCATAAAAGCATCCGAGCCGCCGCCTGGATCCGTCTGATAGGGATTCAAAGTCGGGAAGTTGGAAGAATTGGTAGTGCCCGTCACATAGGCATTGCCGCTGCCGTCAACCGCGATGCCGTATCCTTCATCCGTGCCTCCTCTGCCAAGGTAGGTGCTGTAAGACAATTGGAGTGCCACAGAATTCAACTGGGTCAGACTCTGACCATTGGCTGTAAAACCAAGCGTGTGTTTTGACAACTGAGAGAAGCTGGCTGCACCGGACAGAACGCCATCTGTGGGCGTCTTGATCGCCGCGATCATGTCTCCCCATCTTGTTCGGACGATCAGTCTGCCATCGGCATCAATCGAAGTTTCTTCTGCACCTTCGTAGGCAACCTTGATCTGGGCGATATCGGTTCCGGGAGCGGCGATAAACTCGTATTTCGTCTGACCGTTGCCAGCGCCGGAGTATTTCAAGTCGATACCGGGATAGATGTCTATGAGCGTGATCGCTTCGTAGTTGGGCACATCAGTATGCCAGTTGGCCGGATCGTTACCGAGGAAGTAATTGCATTTGTATTCCATTTGACCCTCGGCGATGACTTCGGGATTCGGATTCGCGCCGAGGAATTTGGCGGTCAACACCAACTGCTCAACCGAATCACGGTCGTCGGGATTTTGTAGGGGCAACCCCATGTGGTTGCCCTCGCTCGGGTAGCCACGCGGGGCTACCCCTACGGAACCTGGATCCCCGTCTGCACGGGGATGACCAGACAGGGCGTTGGTATCACGGTCAATGCGTCGGGTGAATTGGTAGGTGACGCCTTCTTTCGTGAACCACATCGTCGCCCCACCGGCGTTTGCGCGGAACAAGACACGGTCATCCCATTGACCCATATTCTTGGTGAATGACAACGGCATCTGGTTCATTTTCTGAATAGTGGTGGATGAATTTGGATTCGTCGCTGCCGTCAAGGTACAAACCAGAAGCAACGAAAGGATCGTCAGGATCAAACCTTTTCTGCAAAACATGTCAACCTCCCATAGGTGCACGGGTGAGACAGGGAATTATTTTTTCAGTCCCAAAGGTAGCAATACTGGTTAACTTTGTCAAGACAATTCGAGTGGAAAGGCGATGTTTCTCTGTTCGCCGCCACAAAAAGCGGTAACCCACCCGCAAGGGTGGGAGTTATATACGCCGGAGAACGTCCGGAATAAATCCCACCCTGGCGGGTGGGGTACAATGTGCAACACCCAACATCACTTCTCCGCACTCCTCGCAATGACACGGTCTGGACTTTTCCAACAGTCCCGCTATGTGTCACAGGGGTTGCGCAGGCGCGACATCGGTCAATCTACTGTCCGAACAACTGCGATAACCGTGAGTTCGTGCGCTCGTCGAGAACCAATACGTCGGGGATACGAACATCCGTGATCGAAACGCCGGTGCCGTAGACCTCGAAATGCGCCTTGCCATCCGCGGTCGGGAAGCGACTGAAAAATCTGCCGCTGTTGTCAAGTTCGCCTTCACGCTTCGGTACAAAGAGCTCCAACTCGCGCGTGATCTGCTCAAACAAAGCTTCGTCGCGCAGGCCGTTGCCGCCGGCGATACTATAGATATTCGCCAGCATTTGTAAATTCGTCATTCCCATACCCGGCTTGCCGAGTGGAACAAGCGTTTGACGACGACCTTCCCAGTTGGTGATGGTGCCTTCATCTTCGACATAGCTATTGAGCGGCAACACGACGTCGGCAAGCTCGGCCGTTTCGGTGAGATAAATATCAGCTACTACCAGGAACTCAAGCTGTTCCAATCTTTTTGCCCAGCCCGGATCAATCGCCGGATTCTCGCCGAAGATCATCGCGCCTTTGATCATGCCATCTCGCAGCTTTTGCATCGTCGGCACATTGTCTCCTTGCTTAATGTTATCGAGACCGTCATTCCAGATATGCGACAGTTTCGCCACCATCTCCGGATCAACCGTCCCGCCACCGGGAAGCAGGTGCTGATCGAATCCAGCCAACTCCATGCCCCGGCTGTTGCACTGATCGGTCAACAAAATCAATCCGCTGCCAATCGTGCCGATTTTACCGGTGACCAGCAGCAGCGAAGTCAACGCTTTGAGATCATTCGGGCTGCGATCAATGCGGCTGTCGAGACTGTAAACTGCGACAACCTTCTGGTCGGCGGCTGTGATCATGTTTACGGCTTGCTCAATCTTGTCTGGATGAACGCCGGTTACGACCGAGGTTTCGTCGAGATTGATTTGCGTTATGACCCGCTTGAAGCGATCGAAGTTGACCGTGCGGTTGCTAAGATAGTTGGCGTCCTCTTTTCCCGAGCGAACTATTCCGGCGATGATACCATTGAGCAGTGTCGATGCCGTCCCTCGACGAGCATCAAGCCACAACGACGCATGGCGAGTTAATCCGTTTTCCGACGAGCTGATGACGATCGCCTTCTTGCCAGCCTTCATCAGTCGTTTCAACCGCCACCCAAGAACGGGGTTCTCGGTTGTCGGGTCACTGTTGACGACCAGCACCAGATCGGCGTTCTCCAAGTCTATTGTGCCGCAAGTTGATGACGTTGTTCCGATCAGGGCGTCAAGCCCATGTCGGTCGGCGCCGCTTAGTTCGTGATGGAAACTACCAATCGCACAGGTCTTGAGCACCGTGCGTGCCATCTTGCCGGCGAGATAAAGTTCCTCGTCGGTCAGTTTCGGCGAAGCAGTGACCATTATTGATCCGTTGGGATTTTCAGCGCGCAGATTGCCCAGACCGGACTTGATTTTCTGCCAGGCTTCGTCCCACGTTGCTGAAACCAGTTGTCCTTCCTTGCGGATGTAAGGTTTATTCAGGCGACTCGATTTGAGCAACTGCTGGTAGCCGTAACGACCCTTAACGCAGAGTTCGCCGAAATTCGGCTCACCTGCAAACGCGCCAGTGACATAGAACAGGTCGGGCGAAAGAGCGTTGATTTCAATGTTGCAGCCGACCGAGCAGAAGTTGCAGACGTTCTTGACCTTCTCCATCTTCCACGGTCCCGAACGACCCCACGGCATCTTGTTGACAATCGCGCCGGTCGGGCAGACATCAACGCAGTTGCCACAAGAGACACAATTGGTCTCGTGCAGATGCTTTTCCATTGCCGGTTTGACGATGGTCTTGAAGCCGCGATAGACAAAACCGAGCGCGGAAACATCAAGTATATCGGCGCAGGTGCGAACACAGCGACCGCAATTGATGCACTTATTCGGTTCGAGAATGATGTACGGATGTGACCCGTCGACCGGATGACGTTTGAACTCACCGGCAAAACGCTTTTGATCAGCGCCATACTCGGTGCAGTAGTCCTGCAATTGACAGGCCAGCGATACCGCGCAACCGCATTCGACGCAACGACAGGTTTCCAAAATCACCTGTTCCTTGGAATAGGGAAGCTCAACCTCCTGGAAAGTCCGGATACGCCCGGCAACCGGCAATTCGTGCACGATGTTGCGAGTTGATTTTTCGATATGCTTCAGGTCTTCTACAGTAACCTTTTTGAGGTTGTCCCGAAGGCTGGCGAAGATCGGGCGCAGCCTTTGAAAGTGCCCGGTCTCGATGTATTGCATGATCGCAAAGGCAGCCAAACGTCCGGCAGCAATTGCGTCGATGGCATCAGCCGGTCCGGTCACCACATCACCTCCGGCAAACACGCCCGGACGATTGGTGTTGAACGTTCCTTCTTCTGCCATGATCGTATTCCACTTGCTGATTTCAATCTCCGGATCACCACCGTCGCCCCCCTTCAGGCCGCTGAGATCAGAATCCTGACCGATTGCCGAGATTACCCAATTGCATTCCAGTACAAACTCGGAACCCTTCTTCGTGACGGGACGACGGCGACCTGATGCGTCCGGTTCTCCAAGTTCCATCTCGATGCACTCCATCGACTGAAGCTCGCCGTTTTCGGAATTGATCTTCACCGGCGCAGCCAGGTAATGAATCTTAACGCCTTCTTCCTCAGCAGCGACGATTTCCACTTCGTTGGCCGGCATCTCAGCGCGGGTACGGCGATAGAGGACGACAACTTCCTCGGCGCCCAGACGCAAACTCGTGCGCGCCGCATCAATAGCGGTATTGCCACCGCCAACGACAACAACGCGCCCGTAGACTTTTGGCGCTTTGTCCAGCGCCACTTCACGCAGAAAGTCGACACCACCAAGCACGCGCTTGACATGTTCATTGACCACGCCCATGCTTTTGGCAAGCTGAGCGCCCAGACCGATGAAGGCAGCCCTGTAACCCTTCTGCATCAGATTGTCGATCGTGAGATTGGGTCCGATTGCAGTATTCGTATGGACTTCGACGCCAAGGTCGGTGATCCAACTGATTTCCCTATCGAGGACTTTCTTGGGTAGACGATACTCCGGTATGCCATAGCGCAACATACCGCCCAACTCCGGCAGAGCTTCATACACGGTCGGCTCGTAACCTTCGAGAACCAGATAGTAGGCGCACGTTAGACCGGCAGGTCCTCCACCAATGATGGCAACCTTGTTGCCGTTGCGCGGCTTGGTCGCGGGCGTCCACATGTCGTCATCTTCCATGTCCTTGTCCGCCGCATATCGTTTAACGAAATCGATACCGACGGCATCATCAACCATCTTGCGACGGCAACCCAACTCGCACTTGCGGGTGCAGACGCGGCCACAAACCGACGGGAACGGATTCTTTTCTTTGATCAACCGAACTGCTTCATGGTATTTGCCGAGGTGTGTTAGCGACAAGTACCCTTGGATATCGACATCCGCCGGACAATTTAGTCGGCAGGCGCCGAAGCAATCGGCGTAGTGATTCGAAACCAACAACTCCAGACAGGTCTTGCGAGCATCGATAACCTTGGGTGAGCGCGTCTGAATGACCCAGCCATCCATCGGTTTGGTGGCGCAGGCCGGAAGCAAACGTGGTACCCCGGCGACCTCGACGACACACAAGAAGCAGGAGCCAAACGGCGGCAACTTCGGGTCAAAGCAAAGTGTCGGAATCCTGTCGAGCTTATTCTGATGCACGATCTCGAGAATGGTCAGGTTCGGATCGACGGTGATTTTCTGTCCGTTTATCGTGATGTTAATCATATTTCACCTCAATCCTTTATGATCGCGCCCTGGTTGCAAACCGTGAAGCATTTGCCGCACTTGATGCACAGGTCCTGATTGATGAAGTGCGCTTGTTTTTTCTCTCCGACAATTGCATTCGTCGGACAGGAGCGCACACACAGCGTGCAACCGTTGCACTTCTCTGCATCGATCAGATAGGTCAACAATGGTGTACAGACATGCGCCGGGCATTTCTTGTTGCGGATGTGCGCTTCATATTCGTCGCGGAAGTAGCGAATCGTCGTCAACACCGGGTTGGGCGCCGACTGTCCGAGTCCGCAAAGAGTCGCAATTTTGATTTGCTCACCCAACTGTGCCAGCGTGTCAATATCCTCTTCTTTGCCCTCCCCACTGGTGATGCGCTCCAAAATCTCCAGCATCCGTTTGGTGCCGATGCGGCAGAATGTGCATTTGCCACATGATTCAACCTGCGTGAAGGCCAGGAAAAACTTGGCCACATCAACCATGCAGGTCGTTTCGTCCATGACGACCATGCCCCCCGAACCCATAATCGCACCGGTCTTGTTGATCTGCTGGTAGTCGATCTTGGTTTCGCCCAGACCGGCCGGTATACACCCACCCGAAGGGCCGCCCATCTGCACGGCCTTGAATTTCTTATCGTTCGTAATGCCGCCGCAGACTTCGAAGATGATCTCGTTGATCGTTAGTCCCATCGGCACTTCGACCAGTCCGGTGCGTTTGACCTTACCGGCCATGGCGAATACCTTGGTGCCCTTGCTATCGTCAGTGCCAAACGCCGCAAACGCCCCACCGCCGTTCAGAACGATCCACGGTATGTTCGCGAAAGTTTCGACATTGTTGATATTGGTCGGCTTACCCCAAAGACCGCTCTGTGCCGGGAATGGTGGTCGAAAGCGTGGCATACCGCGATGCCCTTCAATCGATGCCATCAAGGCTGTTTCTTCACCGCATACAAACGCCCCGGCGCCTTCTTTGATCTTGATTTCAAACTTGAAACCGCTACTGAGGATGTTTTCCCCGAGAAATCCGGCTTTACGCGCTTGCATGATCGCCTGTCGTAAGCGCGCTATGGCTTTCGGATATTCGGCGCGACAGTAGATATAGGCCTCATCAGCGCCAATGGCATAGGCCGCGATCATCATGCCTTCCATCACCGCATGCGGATCACCTTCGAGCACCGACCGATCCATAAACGCCCCCGGGTCCCCTTCGTCAGCGTTGCAGATGATGTATTTCTTTGTGCCCTTGCTGGCGCGAGTCAGCGACCACTTTCTGCCGGTCGGGAAACCGGCGCCGCCGCGACCCCGCAAACCGGATTTGGAGACCTCGTCGATAACTTGTTCCGGCGTCATTGTCTTGAGCGCCTTTTCCAGCGCCTGGTAACCGCCGGCAACAACATACTCTTCGAGTGATCCGGGATCGATCACACCGCAGTTGCGCAGCACAATACGATGCTGCTTCTCGAAGAACCCGATTTCGCGGTTCTCTCCGGAAACCAGCCATTCATCAATCGGCTTGTCGTCCATCACATGTTCGGTGATGATGCGCTTTACCCGGTCGGGGGTGACTTCGCCATAAAGATAATTGGTGCCGTTGCCGTTGGCGACACTAACCAGCACCTCACGATAGCACATGCCAATGCAACCGGTCTCCTTGAGAACGAAATCCGTGTTCTGCAATTCATCCTGGAATGCCTTGTATACTCTCTCGCCGCCGGCGGATATTCCGCAAGTAGCCAGACCAACCATAACCGTCTTCATACTCTGTCTTCCGTCCTGTCGGGGTTACTTGCGCCGAAGGTCCCGCAGGACTTTGCGTGTCTTCTGGGGAGTAAGGCGACCGAAGGTTTCATTGTTGACCATCATTACCGGCGCCAGCGAGCAGCAGCCGAGACAGGCGACCGAGACCATGCTAAACTTGCCGTCGTTAGTGGTCTCTTCATAGTCAATGCCAAGCTCATCCTTCAATGTGTTAGCGATTTCCTTAACGCCGTTAACATGGCAGGCTGTGCCGTTACAGACTTTGATCACAATCTCGCCCAGCGGCTTGGTACGGAACTGGGCGTAGAAGGTTACAACGCCGTAGATTTCGGCGGATGGAATGCCGGTAACCTGACTGATATAGTCCATCGCCCGCTCGGAAACGTAGCCGTACGTATCCTGAGCCGACTGTAACAGCGGGATCAATGCCCCCGCATGACCGTCATATTTCCATAGGTCGATATTAAATGGCTTGAATTCTTGTGTAGTGGCATCCATTAAGTCTACCTCGAAGTTTACCTTGATTTTCACACATTTGCAGCCAAATCGGCGAGACCATTTATGTAGACCACCGCCAAGGCGCTATGATAATGCTCGGCGACTGAATTCGCAAGGGGTCGCATCGAATATGTCATGTCAGACCAGATTCTCATGTCCCCGACTATCTTACCCTCATAATTGGCGGTCGGCTACATTTCGAACAATTTGATGATGCGGCTCTGCTTGACCCGCAGAACGCCCGGCAGCGGCCGGATCTTTTCCGCGATAATCTTGCGGATTAGATCAAATCCGGCGGCTCTCAGGAGCACTACCAGTGGGTATTTTCCACGCGAGATATCGCAGGCGACTACCGAATCAAGCGCCTTCAGTTCACGCTCTACATCCGACAGATACTCTTCGATGGTCTCGACAAAAAGATAGCTCTGCGCCTTAGAACCGTCATAGCGGCCGGTCGGATTATCCTCACCGGAATTCGCTGATGCGCTTTCGGTTATGACCACAGGGGGCGTTTCCAGACGGCAAGTTTCCACAGCGTGGACTCCGGTCAATCCTTTGATCTCCTTGGTGATGAAGCGATCGAGGTCGTGGTCGGTATCGCCTTGAACCAGCAGCACCAAGTCATAGTCTCCGTCCACGGCGTCACAGAAGAGAACCTGCTCGTTGATATAGAGCTTCTCCACCGCCGGAACCAATTTTTCGCGATCCCCGATTTTCACCAACACATAGCTACAAACAGTATTCTTGGTGTCGTTTCTTTCCATTGAGTCGGTCTCCGTTCCCACAATCGTGTTCACTGGCAACTTTTGCATATACAAGTCGCCCTGATTTCCGCTCCAAAAACCGGTCGGAGGGCGAACACAGCATTCATTTTCAGTGCGGCATATTCTCGTCGCCGCAAGGTTGGCAATATAGGAAAGATGGCGGCGTTTTTGAAGCGAAATATAGGGAGGATTCGGCGCCGCCAAGAACGGTTTTCTGACAGCGTCTCTAATTGTGTGGCGTCGAGAACGGAATCCCGTGACGCGCTATGATTCTCGCATCTCCACTTTGAACAACCCGATTGAGTTGCCGTCCGGGTCGGTGAACATTGCGCACCAGCCGATCTCAGGCGAGATTTGGGTCGGTGGCAGCGTAACTATGCCGCCAAGTTTCACCGCTTTGTCAAGATACTTCTGCAGGTCATCAACCTTGACATAGAACGTAACGTGCGGGGGAACGCCGTCCTTCGTCTGGTAGACACCGCCACCGATGCCTGAGCCCTGCTGGGACACCATTCCATAGTTCATCTTCTGGTCAACTTCAATTTTCCAGTCGAACAGTTTGCCGTAGAAGTCGATTGCGCTCTTGCCGTTCTTGGCGCCGATTTCAAAATGGATAACCGGATTGGGCATGAGGATTACCTCCATGATGTCGAATTATGATACTGACACCGTCTGACCGCCGTGCGGCAGAGACGTATTACAATGCTACGCAGCATTGGCGCCGTTTTCTGGATTTCCGCCATCGCGGGAACGAGGTTTTGCACCTTTGGCGCGCCAATAGTAATTACGTGGCGCGTGGTACGGAGTAAATCACATTTCCATCATATTTGGAGGTTATTCGCCGATGATCTTGACAAGCACTCGTTTGCGGCGTTTGCCATCGAATTCACCATAGAAGATCTGTTCCCACGGACCGAAATCGAGTTTGCCGTTTGTGATCGCAACAACAACTTCACGACCCATGATCGTGCGCTTGAGGTGCGCATCGGCGTTGTCTTCGTAGCCGTTGTGGCGATACTGCGAGTAGGGTTTTTCGGGCGCGAGCTTTTCCAGCCATGTTTCAAAATCCTGATGCAATCCCGATTCGTCGTCGTTAATAAAGACGCTGGCGGTGATGTGCATGGCATTGCAGAGCAGCAGTCCTTCTTGGATACCGCTCTCGCGCAGACATTCTTCCACTTGCGGCGTGATGTTGACCAATTGCCGACGTGTCGGCGTCTCGAACCAGAGTTCTTTGCGATAGCTTTTCATTAGACCCTATTAGACTCTTCTGGAAGCAAAGACATCTCTTAAGTGTTTCGGCGCTTTGCCAATTGAGTGTCTAAGTGCCGGCCGGAGTCTCGGCCGGCTTCTCTATCGGTGGAGCCGGTGGTGGAATAACCGCGGGTTCGATTATCAGCGTGCCGGGATAGCCAAGCGGTCCTTTGAGCTCATACTGAATTGGCAGAAAGCGTTTGACCACCCAGAGGTTTGTCAGTAGGTGATTGGTAATTTTAGAGACGTTCATCTCAATCCGCGTTTTGCACAGTGCGACGTAAGGAATGAGTTGGTCAGCGAGATAATGATCGAGACAAACCGACTTTCCGAGATAGTTCTTCAGTTCGTTTACCGCCGACTCGGAGACTTTTTCCGCGGGCAGACCCTTTTCTCCCAGCGTGGAGAAACCGGCACGCACGTTTTCGAATTCGGCGGTTAGAAACAGAATCGATCCTTTGCCGGAGGCCGGCACTTCTTTAATCCGTATCTCCGCTTCGAGATTCGCCTGTTTCAGAAACTTGTGCGCCGCCCGCATTTGTCGATCGCCGACGCTATTGCCGACATTGGAAACCGCCGAAAGACCGTAGAGCTTTAGAAGCTTGCCGCGATCTGCAAACTGGCGCGGCTGCAGTTTGTCAACCGGGCGGATGCGACAGGTAATCTCTCCGCCACCTTCAGGGTACCAGCCCCAGCGGTTGATCTTCATAAAGGTTTGACAGCCCATCAGTCCCAGTACCGGCAGAAACACTTGTTTCAGGTAAGTCGCCGGCGGCGACCAAGGTACGTGCGTACCGCCTTTGATCGTCAGATTCGATTCGTTTCTGGCAAACAGCAGCGGCAGCAGAACTGTCTGCAGCACGAGCGCGGCAGCGCCAGCCGATTTCTTGCTTTCGGCGACATCCCAAGTGTAGTTGCCGTAGCGAATCTTGCCGGGATTGAACTCCAGCCGTTCGGAGTTGATTTCGGCGCCGACGACTTTGGCCTCGCAAATGGTCTGACAGGCCTTAACCGCTGTCAGATGCTGAGGCATCAATCCGGGGAACTTCCGGTTCCTGCGGATATTGACCACTTCCACCGGACGACCCAATAGCGTCGATAACGACAGGGACGTCCTCAAAATTTGGCCGCCGCCTTCGCCGAAGCTTCCGTCGATTCTCACTAACTCGTTATTTGCCATAAGCGTCAGAGACATAACTTAATCGACTAATAGCCGCCGGTCAAGTCCAAAGTGACAGAACCGGCAAATTCGGTTTGCGGTCTGCGAGCTATTGACGTAGTATCACAATCACGATGACCGGACGACTACTCCTCTTGGTGTTGGCATTTCTGCTATCCGTCGGTGGTTGTAGTCATAAGCCGACAGTAATCAAGACATGCCGCATTATCGCCTTAGCCGGTGAGTCCGTGCTGGCACAGACCAAAGCGCACTACCAGATTGAATACGACAGCAGCGGTGTCGGTGTGTTCGTAAAGGCGGTCGATGGCGTCGCCCAGACCAAGTCGGCGTATTGGCTGTACTTCGTCAATGACAAAGGTGGGCAAGTCTCCTGCGAAGAGTGTATGCCGAATGTCGGAGATACTATTGAGTGGCGTTTAACGTCGGGTTACTGACAGCGTCTGTCCGCAGGTCACACGATATACCACAATATTCACAATGTCAAAGAACAAGCGGGCTAGGCCGGTGGCTCTCGCGGGCGGATGATTGGCCTGTTTGATCTTGGGTTCCAGATCATGTTTTGATAGTCGATTCGCGCCGATGTGTTTAGCCTGGATTCCAGCTTTGCTGATCCGTCAGGAAAGGAGAGGTTGTCCCATAAGTTTCGCCTTGGGCATACAAGCCAAGGATAGCGTGTAATATGTAGAGGTCGCCCTTGCGGCGACCCGCATGAACATTGGACCAAACGACGAACCCGAAGGCGCACGCTGTGCGCCGCTACCAGAAATGCTTCTCTTGTCGGCAAAAACCACGCTTATGGGACAACCTCAGGGTTCCTGACGGCGCGTCGCGAAGAAGTCCCACCGCAAGCGGTGGGGCACCCAGGGTACGGGCGAACGAAGTGTCCCCATAGGGTAAACACGTGCGACAACGACAGGATCAAGTCATCCGTCAAATTGCCAAAGAGCCGGAACGGGTTGCGGGGAAAAGGGGACGCTCCTCCATTAAGTCATCGACATCGCAAACGTCCGCTATTGTAGCGAGGTCGATCGGACTCGCGGTTGGCACGATACGCTCTATTACTGGGTTCCGGTTGACGGTGTAAACTGTTCTTGCGAAGCTTTCGTCATGACAGGTTTGACCCAAATCGAAGACGATCACGACGGAAGACATGCGAGACCCATCAAGAGTAGATGGGGCACCTTCAATATCGTAGGGGCAGATGTGGAGAGGCAGTCTGCGAGTTGGGTGCGAATACATCGGAACGAGGAGTGGCTATTCCCCCTTATTAAAGGGGGATTTAGGGGGTTGTCTTCTCTTCCCCCGATTTATCGGACACACCATTAGGGGACCAAATGACGTTTAAGAAGACGGAGGTGTGTATGGATAGGAAAGATGGATCACGGCGCAAATTTGATCGTGCCTTCAAGTTAGAGGCGGTGCGTTTATCGGAG
>CAIVAP010000177.1 GCA_903903945.1 uncultured bacterium
GCTTTGTACTTAATTGTGGCTCCTTCACGACCGTAATCGGACAGCGGTAACAATTTGCCGGTCTTACATTTGAGACAATCGGGGAACAACAACTCCATAATACTTCTTCCTTTTCGGTTGCTTTAACTCCTCACAAACCACCTGGGAAGTTATGTAGAAACGCCCCTGATGTCAAATAGTTTGATTATTTCGTCATGAGCAGAGTGACGATATCGCGACCGTCCTCATCACGGCCAAGAAGGATAAGATCAGCCTTGGCATCGTGGTTTAGGTCGGCTGTTTCGAGCGCAACAACGCCACGGGTCTTGCGCACAATTGATGGCTTGTCAGCAAAGATCATTTTCTTGCTGCCCGGAAAAACCTGAAGTTCGTTATCGTCCGTGATGACTACCAGATCGCATTTGTTGTCAGAATCAAGGTCGCCCGTGAGCGCGCCAACGTAGCGCACCGGACAGGCATTCTTGAAGAAGTTTAGTCCACACGTAACTCGTTTTGTCATTACCGGCTGATCGCCAAAAACGCCACCATCGCTTTCATAGACATGCAGGTCAAGTGGCATCCCTTTGACCAACAACGCCTTAACCAGACTCGTGGGCGTTACCGGGACCGTGGCAACGATAACAGAAGAAACACCGTCTCCGTCGAGATCGAGCAAAGATAGTCCGACGCCATACTCATCAAGCACGATTCGCTTGGACGGACGAGTTGAGTAGCCTTCCTGCATGTTCCCCAAGAATATCTCTATCACAGTCTTGTACTCCGTGCCCGAACTCTGGGTGAAGACACGACAATAATCAAGCAGGCGATCATTGTTAAGGTCAGCTAAGTCGGCCGTCCTGAAGTAAAGGTCTTCCAGATAGCTCGACTTGACGTCAAGTACGCGATTGGGGCGCTCGGCAAACTGCAGATTCCCTGTCTGGTAAAAGACGGCCAATCCGGAGGAGGTCTCCACCAACAGGTCGCTGCTCTTATCGGTGTTGAGATCATGAATGGTGATCATCGGCAGATGGAAGCCCAGATCACCCGAACATGTCCCGTTAAGCAAATTGATGTCCTTGACTCCATCCGCTCCATAGGCAAGCGACAATTGTCTGAGCTGCGTGTAGCCGTTTTCCTTCTTCTGCAGGATGCGCACTCCGTTCCAAGCCGGCAGCACCAATTCTCTCACGCCGTCGGCATTCAGGTCGAAGGCAAAACGGTACGATGTGACGAAATCCGGATTGGGTATAGCAAACAACCGCTCAAACGTGGCAATCGTCTTCGGAGCGGAGGCAAACCGATCTTTCTCGAACTGCAATTGATAGACGGCATCGAGGCCCAGAAGCAGAAGCTCATCACGCCGGTCGGCATTGATGTCGGCAACCTGATAGCCAAAAACGCCTGCGGGCAACTCCAAATCGGCCTTGGGGATCGTGTCATAGAGCCCTGCCGCGTCCGGCGAATAGACTCTCAGATGTCGGGTTCCAAGATTATCGACTGTGAATACAAGCAGTTCGGCGCCACGCGCATCGTCATAGTCAGCCGGTACCACTGCCAGTGTCTTGCCGTTCTGCGGCAGCGTCTGCGCGAAGAAATTGTCCGTGTCCGCGCCCAAAACAGTACAGGATGCTGCCAGCAGCAGCAACACTGCGATCAGACAATAGCGCCAGGCGACAAGTGCTCTGATGGATATCATGATGCGAGTGTGGGACATCGGTGCTTTCTCTTGCATAGTTCTGTCAAGTGCCACTACCAACGTAGTGACAAACTACGCTATATTTACTGCTTTTAGGCTCCCGGAGTTGCTTTTTTATTCGAGCCAGTCACTGCGATTGAAAACCTTCCAGAAGAAACGAGTGACCCCCTGATCGGTACCGATCCAAACGTAGTCTCCATCCCCGGCCAGTGCTGAAATTCGCTGGCTGACCAGCCCGTCGTTGGTAGTATAGCGATACCAATTGCCGGTACGCTTGTTAAGCCGAAATAACCCGCCGCTGCCTCCGACCCAAATGACTCCTTGATGGACCAGCAGCGTTTTCAGTTCGGCGTTGCGGAATTTCGTATTGCGATCATATAGCTTATCGCTGTTGTCATTGAGATTGACAACTACTACGCCATCGTCGCCGGCCGTGTACAACAGGGAATCGACAATCTGCATGCCATATATTGCGCCTCTGAGGTCGGGTGATGTCGGCGCCAGTCGGCGCCATTGGCTGGCGCCCAATTCCAAGGTAAACACGCCATACGGTGTACCGGCATATATGATGCGGTCGCGGAAGGCAAAGGCATAGACCGGACGCCCACGCATATTGGGGCTGTTAGCGGCGTAGATTGAGTCGCGCGCCAGATCAAGAACACTGACTCCCTGATCAGTGCCGATCAGCAGGTTGTTCTTGATCGGCAGCAGCGCGTTGACCTGCTCACCGTAGATTCCTTCGAATTGCGTGTAAGAGCGGAACGAACCGTTGCGCTTGTCCAGCCGTACCAGACCCATGTCGGTGCCGATCCAAACATTCTTTTCGTCATGCGCTATGGCCGAGAAGCGATCGGAGACTATACCGGCTTCGCGCATTGGTTCGAAGTACTGCCAGTGGTCGGCGCTACGATCGAAGTGCGTGATCGTACCGGGCAGACCGTCGCTGCCGCCAAGAAACCAGAAGTCCTCGCCATCGCGGTCGAGAAACGCGATATCGGCATCGTAAGGGCCAAAACGCAGTATCTTCAGGTCATCACGCCGCAAGTCGCCTTTGGCTGCGCCGAGTCCCCAGAGTCCCATCCAAACGACTTCGTTATCGTCGCGCAGCATCTGCGTGATCGGGTATTCCATCAAATTGCGATCGACCAGTGTTCCGCCGGGCATAAAAGAAAAATTGTCCGAGGGGAAAAGCATGGGCAAATCGTTGGGCTGGATGCTGGATTGCGGCACTTTTTCGGAGGGGAATGTTTGGTTGTCGCGCCACTCATCCCAGGTTGGATTGAAGTAGCTGCCGCCACGCGCGGTCTCAACCCAGATTTCATCGGTCATGCGGTCGACGGCCAGACGCCGAATACGGTTATCGGGAAGACCGTCAGAGACAGTCAAAGGAGCAAGCCATTTTTCGGCGTTCATATCGTAACGAAGAATACCACCGTTGGTTCCGAAGTACACGGTGAAAAAGCCTCTGGCGATACTGGTGACATAGCGAGTGTTCGTGTAGGTAACCCAATCGCCCGGGTCATAAAAGCGATAGAGACGCTGGCCAAACAGACTGGCGGCGGTCAGCATCAGAATCAGTGGTATCGCTAGTAGTCTATTCATTGAGAAAATCTATCACGGCCTTCGTTAGCACGGCAGCGCCGATGGTAATGGCGTTTTCATCGGCTTTGAACTTCGGATGATGCAACCCATGGATGGCGCCAATCTTGGGATTGCGCGTTCCCAGTAGGAACATCGCACCCGGCACATGCCCGAGGAAGTGGGCAAAATCCTCTCCACCCATTGATGGATGCGGCGGCGAAACCAGCGCCTCCTTTCCGTACAGATCGAGACAGGCCCTACTAAGGTACTTGTTGGCCGCCGGTTCGTTTACCAAAGGGGGGTAACCTTCGAGATAGGTGATCTTCGCCTTGCAGCCGTGAGCCTTAGCTACATTGTACACAATTGCTTCGATCTTATGCTTGAGTTGCTGCAGCATTTTCTCGCTCTGTGCGCGCGCCGTACCGGACAATCTGCAGATTGGCGGAATCACATTGCGAGTGGTTCCACCGTCAATTTTACCAATAGTAACTACCGCAGGTTCAAAAGGATTGATGTTGCGAGAGACGATTGTCTGCAACGAAGAGACAACCTGCGCGGCGCAAACAATCGGGTCGATAGTGTCCTGTGGATAGGCGCCGTGACCTCCTTTGCCGAGGATCTCGACATCGAAATCGAGCACACCGGCACAGAGAGAGCCGTCCTTGATACCTATCTGACCGGCATTGATGGTCGGCCAGACGTGCAGGCCGAAGATCATATCGACCCGCGGATTTTTCAACACACCAGACTTGACCATCGCAATCGCGCCTCCGGGTGGATTTTCTTCCGAATCAAATTCAAACCAGACACCGAGAACCTTATTATGCAAAACGGATTTCGAATCAGCCCAAGATAGAGCGAAATCCCCAACTCGTTGCCATTCAGGTTTTTTAAAAAGTGTGGAAGGTAATTTTTTATTTTCGATAAGATTTGGTTTCAGAATCTCGATGGAGTTTGTTGCATCTTCTATCTTTTGTTCGTATTTGGAAGCTGAAACAACGATCATGTTCAGTTCCTGCGAGGTCATTTTCATGCTAAGGTCAAGGGTAACCGTTGCTGAA
>CAIVAP010000178.1 GCA_903903945.1 uncultured bacterium
CTACAAAATCGATACCAAGAACTTCTCCGAAACCCGAAAGATGCTCTTGGTCAAATAAGACTGATCTCTCAGCCGGCGGTCACACCACCGCCAGAATATCAAAACCCAAAACCCCGTTCAAATACGAACGGGGTTTTGATTTCTATGGTTCACTTGATGTTCAGACTTTAGGATTGGCGAGATACTGTAGTGCCAATAAGTAGCTCTGAGCGCCGAAACCGCTGATTACACCAATTGCTCCCCGCGCGGTAATCATGGTCTGCCGAAACTCCTCGCGCCGATAGAGATTGCTCAGATGGACTTCGACGGCCGGTATCTTTGACGCCAACAACGCATCCAGTATGGCCACCGAAGTGTGAGAGTATCCGCCCGGATTGATGACAATGCCGCTAACATCACGGCCGAAGCTTTGGATCAGGTCAACAATAGCACCTTCGGAGTTGGCTTGATGAATCTCGACTCGGCAGTCGAGACGTCGCGCCTCAGTCTCGATCTGATCGTTGATCTGCTCCAGCGTCTGATTACCGTAGATCTCGGGCTGACGCTGACCCAGCGAATTGAGGTTGGGTCCGTGGATGACCATGATCTTATTCATCTGCTGATCCTTTCCCGCGTTTCCGCAACGGAGCGCTTGAACTGTGCATAGTTAATCGGCACAATTTGATGAGTGCCGCAGCGCAGTAACAGAACAAAGTTGATTTGCTCGCCGGACCGCTTCTTGTCGTGCTTGATCTTATCCCACAGAAGTTCAGCGTCGAGTGCTGCAGCATCGAAGCGATCGTAGAGCGCGGTGATGGCGCTCCAGATCCGACTGCCCTCATTCTGTGGAAGTGATGAGTGCCGTTGCGATAGAAACGATGCGACCAGCATGCCAAACGCTATGGATTTACCGTGCGACCAGCCGGCAATGGCTTCGACGGCATGGCCGGTGGTGTGCCCGAAATTCAAAACGCGACGCAGACCTTTCTCATAAGGATCGGCATTAACGATCACCAATTTCGCATTGATTGCGTCCGCGATCAAGAGATGCAGATCTTGCCTGCCGATCAGAGACTGCAAGTTAGGAACGTGCTTCTCAAACAACCGTCGATCACTTGCAGCAAACACTTTGATCGCTTCTACGAGTCCCTGCTTGATCTGCTCCATGTGCAAGGATGAAAGAAAACGACTGTCGCAGATCACCATCTGAGGCGCATGAAAGTTGCCGATGACATTCTTGGTGTTGTGCAAGTTGACAGCGGTCTTGCCACCGACAGCCGCGTCGACTTGAGCCAGCAGCGTTGTCGGCACGGCGACGTACGCAACACCACGCATGTAACATGATGCCGCAAATCCCGTGATGTCCGTCACAACTCCGCCACCGATACCCAACAGAAGACTGTCGCGGTCAGCTTCATTCTCCCACAACCAATTTAGGAGTCGCTGGAGTCGCGCCAGCGACTTATGGCGTTCGCCGCGTGGAAACACATAGACCGAAACACCGTCAAGCGTCTGCTTGAGCAGGCCATTGGAATAGAATTCATTCACGCGCTCATCTACCACAGCATACACGGCACTGAATGGCTTGAAGAAACGCGGGGTTGCCAGTTTGTCGATTATGTCTGTGCCGGAATATATGGGCGCTGTGACAGGCGGATGCAGGGGTGTAAACAGAAATCGTTTCATTCGTTGAGCCAATTTATGTAGAGACCGATGATCTCGTCCGCCGCTTGGTCAATATTGCCGCTACTGGTATCAACCTGATGACGAATCCCCTCATAGAATTCGGCCCGACGGTTGTAGATTTCCTGCAAGCGTTCCTCTGGCGAGAAACCGTTGAGCAGCGGACGATCCGTGGCATTGCTCAGTCGAGCTACGAGAACTTCGATGGGAGCGTGCAGGAGAGTGACCAGTCCGTTAGCGAATGCCGCTGCCATGTTGCCATGGTTTGTTAACATGCCACCGCCGGTAGCTATCACCTGATGCTCGCGGCTAATGATTTCCGGCAGAAGCGCGGTTTCGCGCTGGCGGAAGAAATCCTCACCATGAACCGCGAAAATCTCGGTAACCGGCAGTGACAGTTGCCTTTCGATAACAGCATCGGTGTCGATGAGGACATAGGCCAACTTGCGGGCGACGATCTCGCCGATCGTGCTCTTGCCGGTCGCCATCATGCCGGTAAGGAACAGGTTTCGCCTCTTAGCGTGCGCGAACATACTTCAGATAAGCATGATAGTTGACAAGCGTTTCGCGCATGGAGTCGCCTCCGAATTTCTCCGAGATCAGATCGGCAATCACCAACGCCACGACAGCTTCACACACGACACCGCCAGCGGGGACGATACACATGTCAGAGCGAACATAGGGTGCGAAGGTTTTACGCTTGGTCTTCAAATTGACTGAATCCAGCGGTTTGCCAAGTGTCGAGATCGGTTTGAAATACGCGCGCAGCAGAATCTCCTCACCGTTGGTGATGCCACCGATGATACCGCCAGCATGATTGGAAACGTGACGATAACCACCTTTCTTCTCGTAGCCAATCGGGTCATGGACATCGCTGCCAAACGACGACGACGACGTAATGCCGTCCCCAATCTCGACCGCCTTGACTGACGGCACACTCATTATAGCCGCAGCCAAACGCGCGTCGGCGCGACGGTTCCACTGTGTATAGCTGCCCAATCCTATCGGCGCTCCCGTGACAATCACTTCAGCAGTGCCACCAAGAGTGTCGCCTTGTTCGACTGCTCTATCGATTCCCTTGATCATCTCGCGCGTGATGCTCTTATCCGCGCAGCGCACGTGGGATGACTCAACCTCGCGAAAGACCTTCGGCGTAAACCTGACCGGTGTGTCATAAGCAACACCACCAATGCGCCGCGTGTGCGAGTACACCTTGATCCCGAAACGGGCAAGATACTGCCTTGCCACACTGCCTACCGCAGTTCGTGCCGCCGTTTCACGCGCCGACGAGCGTTCGATGACTTCCTGGATGTCATCAAGACCGTACTTGAGGTAACCGACCAAATCAGCGTGTCCCGGGCGGGGTATTAGCTTCTTCTCGCGCCGTTGACCCTTCCAGTTTGCCCAGTCCTTATTTTGGATTAAAATCGCGATCGGGCTGCCAATCGTGACGCCGTCCCATACGCCGGCAGTCACGATAGCTGTATCTCGTTCAATGCGCATCCGCTTTCCGCGACCGTAACCCATCTGTCTGCGGCGAAGATCAACCGTGATAGCCTCGCCGTCAAGCTTCATACCCGCGGGAATTCCCTCGATAATCGCAGTCAGTGCCGGCCCGTGCGACTCGCCTGCGGTGAGGTATCTAATCATCGCGCAACGCTCCGTCAATGATCTTCAGCACGCGATTTACGGTCACATCTTGTCCGGTCATGATCTTGAAATTTCTGACCGCCTGAACTGCCAGCATGTAGTTGCCTCGCAGATGAGCACGCTTGACAAGATCATAAACGCCATAGCGCAGTTCAAGAATCCGTGCCACTTTCCGAAGCACGTTTCTATCCGCCAGTTCGGTGATTGCCGCAGGGGTGCAATTGATACACAGATCGCAACCACCCAGATCATCAATGGCCTCCTCCAACAATGCGGGGCGAAAGCTGGACGGACGCGGCAGCCGCCGGACAAACGCGCCGAACCGCAGCAGTGAGGCGGGAGATCGATGATATACATGAATGGCGCGCGCGCCATGAGAAACCAGATAGTAGTAGGCCGTCTGCGCGCCGCCTCCCGAACCGATGATTGCGACACTCGCGCCTCTGACTGAGACTTTCAGTCGGTTCTCAATGCTTTGCCTGATGCCTTCATAATCGGTGTTGTAACCGTGAAGCTTCCCCTTGCGATTGATTACAAGATTCGTTGATTGTGTTTGCTCAGCCACGAAATCGAGCCGATCGAGCAGTGGTAAGATCGCGCGCTTATGCGGAATGGTAACATTGAATCCCGCAAGTGGTAGTAGGCGCACGGATTTCATGAAATCGTTCAGGTCTGAGTTCCGCAGATCGAAGACATTATAGATCGCGCAGATATGTTTCTGCGCAAAAAGCTCGTGGTAGATCGTCGGCGACAGTGAATAGCCGATATCGGCGCCGATGATGCCATAGATTGGAGTGTTTTGTTTCATGCCACAATTGCCTGTAGCGTATGATAGAACTCCGGCGCGGAAATCGCAAAACATTCTTGATACTCACCGTGGAGGGAACCGGACAAAAGCAACTCAATGATCTCAATCGCCATTGCCAACCGATGATCGCCTCGGTGATCCGGCGGACGCAGACGCGTACGCGCACCAGCCACAATCGTTAGCGTGTCGGCTTCTATCTGAGTATCACAGCCGTAGCACCGGAGCATGTCCGCAGTTCCCTGCAAGCGATCTGACTCTTTGACCCGCAATTCGCCCAGGTTCGCGAAGGTGGTCGGGCCTTCGGCAAAGGCGGCCGCTACCGAGAGAATCGGCACCTCGTCGATAAATCGAACGGAGTCAAGGTCGGTGGCATCCACACCGTGCAACTCCGACGACGTGACCACAATATCTCCGACCAGCTCGTTCCTGTAAGCTCTCACGTTTTCGACAATGATGTTCGCACCCATCTTCTTCAGTATGTCTATCGCACCCATGCGAGTCTGATTCACGAGCACGTTTTCAATGACCAGTTGACTATCACGAGCCAAAGTTGCTGCTACAATGAAGTACGTCGCCGTCGAGATATCACCCGGTACGTCGTAAACGAATGGCTGCAGGTGCACCGGAGGTCGGATTGTGATTGAGTTTACCTTTGCCTGGATATTGACACCCTGAAACGCAAGAAAGCGCTCGGTATGATCGCGTGATTGGCTCGACTCGCGGTAGATTGTCTCCCCTTCCGCAAACAAGGCCGCGAGCAATACCGCGGACTTGACCTGCGCCGAGGCAACAGGCGAATCATAGGTTATTCCGTGAAGGGGCTTGCCATGCACTATTACCGGCGGTCGATCATTGTTGTCAGTGGTTTGAAGATCAGCGCCCATCTGTTTGAGGGGTGTAATCACCCGTTGAACCGGGCGGCGATTGAGAGAGTTGTCTCCGGACAACTCGCACGACACTTTGCTGCCGGCAAGAATGCCGAGCATCAGCCGCAGGGTTGTGCCGGAATTGCCACAGTACATTTGCTCGTGGGAGTTTGCGAACGCGCTCGGACCTCCGCCGGTGATCAGCAGTTCGTCGTCGCGCTCTTCAGTTAGCACTCCCAGTTGTTGAAGGACTCTCAGGGTAGTGGCAACATCCTCTCCACCTGATAGATTGTGAATGTCCGATTGTCCCTCTGCCAAAGCGGCAAACATCAGCAGACGGTGTGACAGCGACTTGTCGCCCCTGAGTCTTATTCTGCCCTGTATTCTCGGTTTCTTCACAAAAATCGTAGATTATAGATTAACAAAAGCTTTCGCCCTGACAGAACCCGTTTTGCAGTAGCTTGTCAAGACCTTTCAGCGGAGATTGCTTCTTTCCGTCGCTATCAAAACACAGATACAGGCGCCGACACAAAAAAACCGGCAGAAAAGCTCTGCCGGTTCAAATCGCCTTAGTCTATCAAAGATTAGTTGCCACCGGAAGGAGGAGTTGTCGGCTGCGTTCCCTGCTGCTGGTCGCCTGGCGCCGGTGCCTGCGTCGGCATGGGTTGTTCCGTGGCCATGCGCTTGACAGCGGATTCGCCGACTTGGCCAGTTGCACGACCTCTCGCTACGAGTGTCAGTACAATGCAGGAGACCATAAACAGTATCGCCAACACTGTTGTGGCTTTGGAAAGGAATGTAGCTGCACCACGACCGCCGAAGACGGCTCCACTCAAGCCACCACCACCAAACGCTCCCGCCAATCCTTCGCCCTTGGAGGACTGCATCAGCACTACCAGCATCAAACCGCAACTAATAATCACGTGAATCACAATGAGAACCGCAAACACGAAAGACTCCTTCTGCTATTGCCGAGCCGCTGCAATAATTTTGTTGAACGACTCTGCTGTTAAGCTCGCTCCGCCGACCAGACCTCCGTCGATATTCGGCTGACCGAACAGTTCACGTGCGTTGTCTGGTTTGACCGACCCGCCGTAGAGGATGAGCACATCATCCACTATGGCTCCGTAACGCTCGCGCAGCACCGTGCGAATATAGCCGTGAACTTGCTCTGCCTGATGAGGAGAAGCAGTTCTACCGGTGCCGATCGCCCAAACCGGTTCGTAGGCAATCACTGTCCGCCGAAGCTCGTCGGCCGGAACGCCATCCAAAGAACCAAGTAACTGACTCTGAACCACGTTCATCGTTTCGCCGGCATCTCGCTGGTCGAGAGTCTCGCCGACACAGACGATCGGGCTCAGATTCTGCGACAGCGCCTTCTTGAGTTTCTGGTTGACCAGCATATCGGTTTCGAAAAAAAGCTGTCGTCGTTCCGAGTGTCCTAAGATAACATACGAGCAGCCAAGCGTCAACAGCATTTTCCCGCTCACCTCGCCGGTGAAGGCACCTTCATCTTCCCAATGCATGTTCTGCGCTCCAACAGCTACAGCAGTGCCTTTGACGGCAATTAACGCGCTCGACAATGACGTAAACGGCGGGAAGACAATGACTTGTGGATCGGTAGCCTGCCCGACGTATTCAGCGATTCCTTTGGCCAGAGCCGCCGCCTTTTCTGGCGTTGTGTACATCTTCCAATTGCCGGCGACAAGTTTTCTTCTCATCGTTCGCTCACTTCCTGTCCGTCAAGGCCGCAACGCCCGGAAGCACCTTGCCTTCAAGGAATTCCAGTGAAGCGCCGCCGCCGGTTGATACATGCGAGAACTTGTCCTCCAGACCTGCCTTGGCAACAGCGGCTGCGGAATCGCCACCGCCAACAATTGTGATCGTTCCAGTTGCAGTCAGATCCGCTAATACCTGCGCCATTTTCATTGTGCCGATGGCAAACTTTTCGGTTTCGAAAACACCCATCGGCCCGTTCCAGACCACCGTCTTGCATTCGGCAAGCTCGGCGGCGAATAGCTTGATCGTTTCAGTGCCGATGTCCAGGCCCTTAAGATTCGCGGGAATTTTACCGGCGGGACAATTCGTGACTTGTGCCGCGTCCGCGATTTCGGCGGCACAGGCGAAATCAACTGGAAGCACCAGTTTGACGTTCTTGGCAGCCGCGTCTTTGAGCACTTGGCCTGCAAGTTCGATCTTGTCCGCTTCCAGAAGCGAACCGCCTATCTCTTGTCCCATGGCTTTCTCAAATGTAAACGCCATGCCGCCGCCGATAATAATCTTGTCAGCTTTGTTCAGCAGATTAGTGATAACATCAATCTTGCCCGATATCTTCGCACCGCCCAGAAGCGCCGCGAACGGTCGCTTCGGGTTGGCCAGCGCGGCGCCGAGGTACTCCAATTCCTTTTTCATCAGATAGCCTGCCGCCGACTGGTCGAAGTAGCGGGTTACGCCTTCTGTCGAAGCATGCGCGCGATGCGCGGTGCCAAAGGCGTCATTGACATAGACATCGCCGAGATAGGCCAATTTTTGGGCAAAATCCGGATTGTTCTCTTCTTCTTCGGGATGGAACCGCAGATTCTCCAGCAGCAGAATCTCGCCATTTTTGAGTGCAGCTGCCGCCTGTTCAGCCTCAGGACCAACACAGTCATTGGCAAAGTAGACTTTGTGTCCACTCAGCTTTTCGAGCACAACGGCGACCGGCTTGAGACTCATCTTGGCGACTACTTTGCCGTCCGGGCGACCAAGATGCGACATCAGAATCAACTTGCCGCAGGACTGGACGATCTTGTTGATCGAGGGGAGTGATGCCCTGATGCGCAGGTCGTCTTTGACCACGCCTTCCTTGAGCGGGACGTTGAAATCAACCCGCATCAAGACTTTGCGGCCTGCCACCTGCAAATCGTCAATGGTCAGTTTGTTCATGTTACATCATCCGTTCCAAAGCGTCCACCATACGGCAAGAGAAGCCCCACTCGTTATCGTACCAAGCGTACACCTTGACGAAATTGCCGGACGCCATTGTCATCAATGAGTCAAACACCGACGAATGCGAGTTGCCGACCACATCAATCGAAACGATCGGCTCGTCCGAGTATTCCAGAATTCCCTTCAGAGGACCAAGAGCGGCAGCCTTGATGGTATTGTTAATCTCATCCTTCGTCGTGTCCTTCTTGAGTATCAATGCCAGGTCAATGAGAGATCCATCGGGTGTTGGCACGCGTACCGCGCAACCGTCCAGGCGTCCTTTCATCTCGGGCATGACTTCGGCGATCGCTTTGGCAGCGCCGGTCGTTGTTGGAATCATTGACACCGCGGCGGCACGGGCACGACGAAGGTCCTTGTGTGGGAAATCAAGAA
>CAIVAP010000179.1 GCA_903903945.1 uncultured bacterium
AAGTTACGGAAACAATGGCGGTCCGAGAGTGAGGGGTGAACCTTCCACTATTTAGTCTTTTGACATACACTTTAGCATTGAAACTTGTCGCGTAACTTATTAATGGCGCGCGCTTTATAAATGTGCACTACCTGTTGGGATATTCCCATACTGGCGGCTGTGTCACGCTCGGTCTTTCCGGATAGTATGAGTAGTAGCGCCTGGCGCTGACGCTCGGACAACGAATGACGGATATGCCAAAGCAACTTGCGCTTGAACGAGGAATAGTAGTTATGCTTGGCCGATAGCTCTTCATCTTCATAATAGGCCGACATTTCCTGGCTGAAGCGCTCTAAGACCACCCTATCGACGTGCAGTTCGGCAAAGAGGTATTCGCGTTTGGACATTGGCTCTTCACTCTCCAAAACAAGTTAGCCTTCGTTCGTATCGGATGTCAATCCAAAAACTCCGACTCCTGAGTCCAACTGGAACGTTTACCGCTTTTGCGGGCCGGGAAGGCGAGGTTGTCCATAAGTCGGTTCGAGGAGTTGTAGGTGCGAATTTATTCGCACATCGCACATAGCGCGAGAAAACACTTCCCTGCCAAATCACTCCAGTCCAATCAAACAGGATGAACGAAGTTGTGCGAATAAATTCGCACCTACAAGATTGACGCCTCGCCGCACCTTCTGGGACAACCTCATGCTGCTTAAGACCACAATGCCAGAGGTTGAGATCGTCACTTCTTCGGCAGCGATTTGCGCAGATGTCTTATGGCAAGATCGGAAATTACGTAGCGGTTCTTGCCGGCGCTGGTGCGACTAATCTCCTCGACTACCTCGACAGCAATCCTAAATTGCCCGTCGAAGTATTTTGTAAACGAGGATTCCAGCAACTGGCGATCGCCGTCCGCGTTAAACTTCTTGGTTGGAACGACTCGAACAACCAAGTCATCCAGCGATTTCTGTTCAAGCTGAATACGCTTGTAACGATCGAACTTGATGCTCTTGAGGAAAGGGTTGGTTTGCGGCAGAATCAATCCATTACGGGTAAGTAGTAGGTCCTTACCTCGCCCACCGACGATCTCCATCACCGAGAAGTTGCGCACGGTGCCATCGGGGTGGCCGTGCAGCACGCCGACATCCTCCGTATGATAGCGAATCAACGGGAACGCATAGTTCTCCAAGGAAGTCGAGATGATGTCAGCAGGTTGTCCCAACAATGGTCTACCCTCGGAAGACTCGAACTCCAGATAGCAGTAATCGGAGTTGATATACATTCGACCATCTTCCAAATCTCCCGCCGAAGCCGTGTTCTCCCGATTGCCGTAGAACTGCACGATTCTTCCCTTGAAGTAGTCGGCAAGGATGTCGTGATACTCTGGGTACATCTTCTCGCCGAGTGAATAAACGATCGGTATTGACAGCGGCGGGAGTCCGTTCTGCTTGCAATACTCGACAAACATGACAGCATTACTTGGCTGGCAGAAAAGCATCTTAGGCCTGAAAGCTTGAAGCCGGCGATATATCTGGGGCGTAAATTCGGGCGTGATGGCGCGGGAATCGATCATCAGTGTATTCTCATTATAGTCCACAGGCATTTCAAACATGCTGCGAACAAAAGGGAGGGGCGCCGTTAGTTGAGCGCGCCGGTCCCGAAAGCGAAAACCGATGTTGAAGAAATGTCGCCAAACGACCGATTTGCGAAAGACTTCAGCCCGCCCAGAGCGGTACAATCTGAGACCGTCCCTCGTGGTGGAACCCGTCACGGTACTGATCGGAGCAAGCTTCTCGAATTCGCTCGATTTAAGCAGCTCGAAGTTCTCGACGACATCCTCCTTGTATAGCACTGGAATGCGTCGATAGTCGTCGCGGGTCTTAATATCCTGTGGGTGAATACCGGCCCGGTCGAACGTCTGGTGATAGTATGGCACATGTTCGTAGGCATAGATCACCAGCGCTTGAATACGCTGCCACTGGTATCTTTCAATCTCTTCGCGGCTGCCGTGCTGGTTTTTCTGCAAGAATTCGAATGTGCGCCGAAACTCGCTTCCATACTTCACCGGCAGCGGAATCAACGTGTGCCAGAAACGTCGAAACGGTTCGATCGAGTCAATCATCGGTTCGTGTCCTTCTCAGATACTGACATGGACTTTGTCTACAGATACTTGCCATCAATATGGCTGCAATGACACGCATCATCCGGCTTTCCTGCGGACGCAGTCATTTCACCAATCGGCTGATTTCTCGGAAACGTGAATGATCGGCGGTGCGGAGAAGTTCGAACAATGTCATCTCGGTGCTCGTGATCAACGCCCCCTGGGATTTCATTCGCTCAATGCCGACCTGTTTATTCTCCAGTGTCCGTGACGAAACCGCGTCGCTCACCAAATGAACTTCATAACCCTGCTGCAGCAACTCGGCGGCGGTTTGATAGACACAAATGTGTGCCTCGATGCCGACCAGTAACACTTGCCGCCTACCTGATCGGCGCAATTCCTCCATGAACGTCGGATTTCCGCAACAACTGAATGTCATTTTGGACTGCGGCTGCAATTCGGTCAGCAGTTCCGTCAACTCTGGAACAGTGCCTCCGAGGCCTGTAGGATTCTGTTCGTTCCAGAGAATGGGGATGCCGAGAATCTGTGCGCCTTTTACCATTCGCACCAGATTGGCGATCAGCTTCTCTTTCTCGAACATCAATTGCGCCAGTTTTCCCTGCACATCGACAATCACCAGCAAACTGTTTTCGATTTCTATCATCACGCTCTCCTGTCGTTGCCTGAAAACACCAAGTATAGATTGCCGCAATACTCCGTGCAACGACATAACAAATCCTCCTTGTCAGGCCGCAACATGATCTGTTACCCATCACCCAAATCTATTCCGTCACCCATCCGCCCGGTCTGTATCGTTGATTTTCCCCCTTATTAAAGGGGGACCAAGGGGGTTGTAAGCGCCTATCCATCAAGAAGAAAGACAACCCCCCCTTTGGTCCCCCTTTAATGGGACTGTTGAAAAACCTCGGAATCGTCATTGCGAGGAGTCATGGTGGGTGGAAGTGTGGAGGGGCAATGACGACGAAGCAATCTGCGCACCCGCACCTGGAGAGGGTAAATCGAGATTGCTTCGTCGTGCTCCCCACCCTGCATCACCTCTCCGCACTCCTCGCAACGACACGAATTGGGCTTTATCAACAGTCCCTAATAAGGGGGAATAACATCTCCTCGTTCTGATGTCCCTGCGGCCCAACTTATGGGACAACCTCCAAAGAATGCTCCCGACGTACGTCTGCCACGTGGTCAGACCCGGCCACACCACCTCTTGTAACGGTGTGGACTACCCCCTATATTCCCCTCGATGAATCTGAGTCTGTGCCCGCCCGACGACAGTTGGAAGCTCGACTGGCAAACAATATTCGCGCCGTTAGAAGAGTTGAAGGCGTGTTCGATCTGCCCGCGAGACTGCCGCGCTGACCGCTCCTCATCACAACTCGGCTACTGCCAGGCAGGCGTCGGTTTCGCCGTCGATTCAATTTTCCCCCATCGGGGCGAGGAGCCCGCGCTGTCCGGACAACGCGGAATCTGCAATCTCTTTTTCAATCACTGTAATATGCAGTGCATCTATTGCCAGAACTACCAGATTAGCGAAAATCGCTCTCCGGTCGCGCGCGACCATGATGACTTGGTCAGCATCATCAAGCAAATCGAAGCGATTCTTGCCACCGGTATCCGACTTGTCGGATTCGTGTCGCCATCTCATTTTGTGCCGCAAATGAAGGTCATCATCAGTACCCTCAAAGTACGTGGGCATGATCCGGTATTCGTGTTCAACACCAACGGATATGACCGTGTGGAGACGATTCGACAGCTTGACGACACGATTCAAGTCTATCTGCCGGACCTGAAGTACATGGATAACAAACTGGCTGCGAAATACTCCGACACACTCAACTACGTTGAGCACGCCACCGCTGCCATTCGCGAAATGTTTCACCAGAAAGGAAGCAGCATCAGGATGGACAATGAAGGCGTCATAGAATCGGGAATGATTATCCGACATCTGGTCCTGCCCGGAGAAGTCGAAAACTCTAAAGCCGTCTTACGCCTTATCGCCGAAGAGCTATCGCCATCGGTGCATGTTTCGTTGATGTCACAATACTATCCGACCCATCGTGTCAGCACCCATCCCACGCTCGGCAGAACCGTCACGAAAGCGGAATATGACGAAGTACTGCATGAATTCGAACGCCTTGGATTTTATCGCGGGTGGGTCCAAGAGCTAACCAGCCCACATCATTATCGCCCCGATTTCCTTCGCGACCGGCCGTTTGAAGGCTAGTGCCTTCACAGTTTTTGTTGAAATCCAGCCCCCGCATCGCCAGTATGGTATTATGAAGAATAAAGTCTTTGCCGGCATTGACCTCGGCGGCACTTTTATCAAATTCGGTCTCGTCGACATGTCCGCTCAAGTCATCTTCAAGTCGTCAGTCCCCACCCCGAAAGGGCGACACGCGATTCTCTGCGAATTCGAGCGTGTCATCGAGTTGATGCGCCAGATGGCTCAAGACCGAGGATTGCGACTGCAAGCCGTCGGTGTTGGCAGTCCCGGCATTGTCAATGCAACCATTGGCAAGATCATCGGTCGATCGCCGAATATTCCGGGCTGGCAAGGCGCGGAGGTTGGTAAGGCGCTCGCCAAAGCAACCGGCCTGAAGGTAGTTGTCGACAACGACGCCAATGTCATGGCGCTGGCGGAACACCGTTTTGGCTCCGGCAAAGGATTTGGATCGGGGCTCTATATTACCGTCGGTACCGGCATCGGTTCGGGGATAATTCTGAACAACCAGATCTGGCGAGGCGCCCGTTTCGCCGGAGCCGAAATCGGGCATACAATTATCGAGAAAGACGGCAAACCGTGCAAATGCGGCAAACGCGGTTGTGTCGAGGCATTAGCAGCTACTTCCGCCTTTATCGAGTATTATGGCCGCAAGACACCCGAACCGGGCGGCGTCAAATTCATCTTCGACCGCGCCAAGCAAGGTGATATCAGGGCAAAACAGGCAATCGCCGCCGCTGCCGACTATCTCGCCTGCGGCATCGGCTCGGCGCTAGAACTACTCAATCCTGAAGTGATCGTCATCGGAGGCGGAATTGCAGCCGGAGGCGCTGTCTACCTCCGAGCCATCCGACAAGGTCTTAAGAAATACGCCTCCACCTCTTGCCGCCGAAAGGTAGTTGTCAAGACAGCACAACTCGGCAACGACGCCGGGCTTATCGGTGCAGCCATGCTGGCTAACTATGCCCATTAAGCCATATCGCTATGTAGGTATAAATGACACTCCGCTATCCTCTCTTGAACAGCATTGAGCTTTCCGCGTCTCGACTATGGCGTCAGCGGAGACAAAAAAAACATCCGACTGGCTTTAGCGCTTGCGCTGACACACGAAGATGGCTTATATTCAGCGCTGTATTCATCTGAGATATTTTTGGAGGATTTTGAGAATGAGACAGTTTACGAGAATCTGGGTGATGGCGGTGATGGTCAGCACGCTTCTGTTGGCGCTTGTCGGGGCCAGTGCTGGCGCCAGCGCGCTCGGACGCAGGACGTTCCGCGCCACTGATGACAATAATCGGAATTTCGTGACCTTAGAGTCATCCGGCCAGTTGGAAACCCTCTTTGCACTTACTTCGTCGCTAACCCTAATGACCGACCTGAATCTTGACTCTATTCAGGACGCGCCCCGGCTAGAAATGACAGTTGACCTGAGCAAGCTCACGACCGGATTTGCCGACCGCAACAGCACCGTTTTTTCCCGGACGTTCCTCGATTTCGGCGCCGCCACCAGTATGAGCTTCCGCCTGACGAGCTTTGAAAGAAGCAGGAGTTCGGTGCTTACCAACGAGCAACGCATCGAAGTCACCGGCGTTGGCGAACTTACGATGGGTGGCAAGACCACCAATGTCGCCATGAATCTGTTTCTGACACGGTTGGAGCAGAACGAAATCACGAAAGGCCGTCTGCCGGGCGATCTGCTGCGTATGGTCGGTACCTTCAATTTCCGTCTATCCGATTTCGGCATTCGCATTCCCCAGGAAGCTCTGCTGAAATTAAACGACCTGGTCAAGATCCACTTCGACGCCTTCGCGACGAATCAGTAGATCGACCAACAGGATTAGTCAGTTTGCGAAAGGCCCTTCGCGACGCCGCCTTTTCCATTGCCATTACGGATTAATACGTATGATCGGATATGGCTATATTGCTGTATTTGTATTATAGGGCTGCTGATAAGCCGACAGTCGTTCAGGCGCTGTCAGGAATCCTGAGGTTGTCCCATAAGTTACGCTTTGGGCATACAAGCCAGGTATGGCGTACAATTAGGGGTCGCCCTTGCGACGACCCGCATGAACATTGGTGGAATGAAGGGTTAACAGGTGATCGCGAGGGTCGCCCCTACAAAAAATCTTCAGTCCGTCCACCAAAACCACGCTTATGGGACAGCCTCCCCTTTTCTGACGGCTCGAAAAAAATTGTGGAAATTTGCAAAAAACTCTTGACATTCTGCCAGCATTTTATACCTTACCGCTGTCTAGGGTTTTGAAGTCGTACAAGATTTCTTAGTTTTTTCTCTTCTACGCGAGCCACGTACTGACCGGATGCGCAAGCATACCTTATTATGTCAGCACAAGCCTTACTTAAAGCTTTAATCTAATATTGCGTTTTGTTAATGGCATATCGCCTTTTCTTATGAGGGATTGGTGAGGTGCAAAACTAACTGAACGAGTCGCTTTCGAGATCGTAAGCGAGGGTGGATTAGCAAAAAAACTCGAAGATGACTCACTTGATTAGAAACTATTTTGAAACTCTAAGGAGCTTGTAATGAAGCAAAAAGATCGTTCGTTACTATATTTGCTGACGTTCACAATGCTTCTGTTCTCGTTTAGCTCTATTTTCGCGGCTGTTACGGTAACTTACGTGAATAAGCCTTTACCGTATAATCAAACTGGTCAGACAATCACAGCTACAGTGGTATCCACGGTGGACATTGCCGCTTTCGATCTTATGACGGAAGTGACGTCCCTCACCGGGACCGCTTTTGGCACTGTCACCGCCGTCGGGTTCGCGCCTCCAATTGCGAATACTTTCCCTAGTATTCTTAAGGTTAGAGGCGGCACGCCAGACACCACCCGTATTTACGGGTTTGATGCCAACACGCCGGTCATTTTGTCGGCCAATGTTACTTATAACCTAATCTTTACGGTGACGACCTCCTGTAAACTCGGTACGTTCACCCTTGCTGATGGCGGCGAGTGGGTGGTGCCCGATCCTGATGGGTATGTTGCGACGACATTATTCGCCGGCACGGATGGGGTTTGCGAGGTGCCTACGATTATCCCCGGAACCTATACGGTTTTCAACACGGCGCCGATTATTTCCGTTTGCCCGCCACCGACGTTGGTAGTTAAGGCTTGCGAACTCTATACTTATCAGTTCGCCGCTACCGACATTGATATTTCGTGCGCTCCAACAGCGGATTTCACCTGGTCGCTCATTGGCGACCCTGTAGATCCTAACATGGCGATCGAGGGAGCCACTGGTGTCTTTACGTATGATCCTCCCGCTGTTGCCGGCGTCTGTGGTCTTCATACTGCCACGGTGGTCGTTACTGATGAGTACGGCGGGAAGGATACATGTGAATTTGAGATCGACGTACAAACCGACGCTCCGGCATTCACTAGCTGTCCGTCCCTCAATGACCCCCATCAGCACATGTGGGACTACTGGGGACATACACTGTTCGGCACTGTTGCAGCTGTTGATCCCGATGCGGTTCTTCCGTCGAATGGTTGCCCGGTTGCCCTTAGTTACACGGGGAGCATAGATGGCCCCGGCACGCTCACTGTTGATCCGGTGACTGGTGCTTGGAGCTGGCCAACCGTGTATAATAACCCAGCTTATCTTGGCGAACACCAGGTCACTATCGTGGTCTCGGACGGTTGCAAAACGGCTACTTGCACTTTCACCGTACAGGTGACGGGTATCCTTGCCACTATCGCCAAGCAGCACAATGTGATTCAAGGGCACTACACCTTTGATTCCGTCTTCGTGTACGCTGGTCCGGACCAAGAGCTTGGCGGCTTCGATCTCTTGATTGCCTACGACGCTAGTGCTTTGACCCTGCATGAGGTTCTG
>CAIVAP010000180.1 GCA_903903945.1 uncultured bacterium
GCTTGATCGGTATGCTGCTGTTGCGCCATTACCCTTTCTCCTCCATATTGATCGCCACGGAAATGGCGTGCTGAAAATCAATCAACTCGGCGTCAACCTTCTTCAATTGGCGCTGAAAATCATAATCCTGCGCCAGATCGATCCACTGCTCCAGACGATTTGCAATCGCTTGCGCCTCCTCCAGCATTTTCCGCAGTTCGTCCTTAATCAAAGCGTCTCTATGAGACCCCACTTGATCGCTCCAGTCGACGTTGTTGCTTTACGAACTGATTCAAGCGTGCCTTCTCCTCGGCTGAGGTCAGTTCTTTATTTGTTAGCAACTTATGGGCCCACTCGCGTGCCGTCAAGATTAAACTTAGATCATTCACCAGACTTGCCACCCTGAACTCCGGCATGCCGCTTTGCCTGATTCCCAGCAGATCACCCGGTCCGCGTAGTTCCAGATCAAGCTCCGCAATCGCGAAGCCATCGCTACTCTCCACAAAGCGCTCCAAACGCTGGAAACTTTCGCTGAGCGTTTCCATCTCCGTCATCAGTATACAATATGATTTCTTGTCCGACCGACCGACCCGGCCGCGCAATTGATGCAACTGACTTAGACCAAAGCGCTCAGCGTGTTCGATCAGGATGACGGTTGCGTCAGGAATGTCGATGCCAACTTCCACCACTGTTGTCGCCACCATGATTCCGATTTCGCGGCGGGAAAACCGAGACATCATCGCGTCGCGTTCTTCCTTCTTCATCTGGCCGTGCACTATTCCTATCGCCAGGTCGGAGAAAACGTCGCTTTTCAACTCTTCATATGCCTTGGTTGCAGCTCGCAACTGCATTTTCAGCGATTCCTCCACCAACGGATAGATGATAAACACTTGATTGCCGCGCGTGACTTCGTCGCGAATAAATTTGTAAATCTGCGGTCGCTCGGCTTCGGTACGAAGCGCCGTCCGAACCGGCAACCGTCCCACCGGCATCTGGTCGATAATCGACAGATCAAGATCGCCGTATGCCGTCAGCGCTAACGTCCGCGGAATCGGCGTCGCTGTCATGACCAGTAGATCGGGAAGCTCTCCCTTCCTGAGCAGTTCCTCACGTTGCGCCACGCCGAAACGATGCTGTTCATCTACAATCACATAAGCGAGTTGCCGATAGACAACATCATCCGAAATCAGCGCGTGTGTCCCCAATATTATGTCAATCTCGCCGCTTGCCAGATCGCGCAAGATTTGCTGCCTCGCTGGAGACGGTGTTGAACCTGTCAACAGCTCAACACGTATCCCGCTACTTGCGAGTATCTTGCCGATTGTTTGATAATGCTGCTGCGCCAGAATTTCGGTCGGCGCCATCAGTGCTGATTGAAAACCTGATCGCGCGACCAGCGCCATCGTCAACGCCGCCACCACCGTTTTTCCGGAACCGACATCTCCTTGTAACAATCGTAACATCGCGTAGGGTTTCAGTAAATCTCCGGCGATTTCGGCGATTACTCGATTCTGCGCCGCCGTGAGTTTGAATGGCAGGTCCGCAATCAATGCCTGCTGCGTCTGATTGGGCGGCTCGATTTTCTGCGGCTTCTGCTTATGCGCAATTCTCTGGCGACGATCAACGACTTGTATCTGAAACAGAATCAATTCCCGCAGCGCCAAGCAGCGACGCGCCTCGGCGCGGATTTCGAAATTGTCGGGATAGTGCATCTGGCTGACCGAAGTCGGCAGATCCATCAGGTGCAGGTCGGCAACCACCTGCTTCGGCACCAGATCTTCCAGATACGTTGCGTACTGATCCAGCGCTGGTTTGATAATTCTGCGAAAACCACGCGAATCAAGATAGAGTCGTTTGAGCGAATCACTCGACGGGTACAGCGGTATGATTCTGCCGGTGTGGAGCATCTCTTCTTCTTCCGTGTCGAAAATAATTTCGACTTCCGGATGCGCCATTTGCAGACCGCGAAAATCAGTGACCTTCCCCGACACCGACAACGTCATTCCTTTTTTGAATCGTCCCGCGAAATACTTCAGCCCCTCAAACCAGACCAGCGGCACATTGCCGGTACCATCGGTGATCAACACTTCATAGAATCCCCGACTGCGCGTGCGCAACAATCCCTGCGTCAGCACTCTGCCGACAACTGTCACCTCCGCGCCGAGTGTTAGTTCACCGATGGGAGTCAGTCGGCTGCGATCAAGATACCTGCGCGGGAAGTAGTACAGAATATCTTCGACCGTATAGATTCCGATCGCATTAAGCGCTTCCGCCTTCTTCGGCCCGACACCTTTCAGATAGGTGACTTCTATGTCGGTAGGATTGTTGTTGGATACCATGCGACCAATGTGACTGAATATCCGGCAAAAGTCAATCAGGTCGTGACACTGTGCTGTAGGTCAAAACCGCTTCGGTTTTGACGCCTGTCTGGGAAGAAAGTGATTGACTTCAACGACGGGACAATCGAATTTGTGGAGGATGTTTTCGGTGGCAGCCCAACTGCGTGGTAGTTCGAAGCGGAAGCCGAAAACGGGTTTATCGGGATACCAGATGAACAGAAACCAGCCCTCAACCGAAATCCGACTATGGCCATTGACCAAAAAATAGCGGGACGATTTTCCGAACTTGAGTCTCAGATGAACGGTCTCCAGTTGTGGGGAGCGGAGAGTGCTTTCTACGAACCATCTTGTTGGCATCAGTGGGCCACCAGCGCACAGCATATGCTGCATGTAGCCTTCGGTGTGGACGCTCCTCACTCTCAAAACTTCGCAGCCGTCTACGCTAAATGTAACGGACTCCAAGAGGAAGTGGCTGCGCTGAAGGGTATCTTCAGAGCAGCCAAGGCTGACTATGATGGCGGGTATGTATTCTCACTGCAAGCCCGCGTGTCAGGCGAAATCTATGGAGACTTGGTCGTTCTCGCGAAAGCCGCCCTTGACGAAGGTGCGAAAGATGTGGCTGCTGTACTTGCTTGTGCGGCACTTGAGGACGCGTTGAAGCGTTTTGCCTTGCTAAATGGTCTTGATGTATCCGACAAGGTGATGGAGGACGTGGTAGGCGCACTCAAGTCGAAGGGGCTTGTTGGCGGTGCACAGAAGACGCTTCTGGACGCGATGCCGAAGATACGAAATCACGCGATGCATGCCAACTGGGGCAAGATAACGTCGCAAGATGTCGGAAGTGTTCTCGGATTCGTAGAACAGTTCTTACTAGTGAACTTCTCATAGGGTTGGTCTGTTCATGAATCCTACGCTGCACATAGTGCGCAGACTCAGGGATAAGCCGCTCTCTCCTTAGAAGGAAATACCACAATGGCAACAGGACGTTATTATCTGTGTCCACAATGCAAGACACGAACATGGGCACAAAGTCTATTCTATGCTCTCCAAGATGCTGCATATTCAAAGGCTCACCTATGTCCGTCCTGCAATCGCGATCTGCAATTGGAGCTAAGCTTCACTTTTGGCCTTGATGCCGGCACTTATGAATACCATTTAGTTGGGGCTTATCTCCCTGAGCCTCCGGTTGAGTGGAATGACAACAATGGCAAGAAAGTTGAGTTCTTTCCTTTTCTGATTGTCCTCAAACATGTTCAGAGCTCCAGCAAGTCTGTTTGGCTCCCATACTGGCACCTCCATCATATCGATGAGGTCCCAAGGAAGAAATATGGCCAGTGGGCACCCCATATGGACATGAAGACCTTTGGGAACCTGATAGAGAAAGGCAGGAAAGACGGCCATTTCTGACACAACTTGACGCGCCAGCTTAATACGTCTGGCCCACTCAAAGAATGGCTGCTACGTGGATTGAGAAAGCAGATTAGCCTGTATCAGATTCGCCAATTCCATGACTACGCTTGCGGTATTTTGGAGTGCCACCAGAATCTCGAATATAACTATCCCCTCAAGCAAGCCATCTGTCAGAGCTGTCCATTCTCGAAACTTGTCAAGATCGCAATGAATTATTTCTGCGTTGAACCACAAGTCCAAGAGTTCTGGGACACTGTATGATCTATTTCCAATCTTGAATAGGACTGCTCCTTGCTGAGTTGCCTCTTTGTATAACCTTCCCAATTCATCAAGAGTAGAGACAACGCCAGGGGCCGACGCGACGGCCTCCCTTCGTGCAGCATTTCTTACTTTGCGGAAGCTCAGCTTATCCCTGTCGGAATAGAACTTCCTCAGCACACTGCTGAAAGCCTGGAGTTGCTCTTTGCCTGGAAGTGTGGTTGTTACAGAGATCCCTTCGATTCCAATAGAGCCTTTGAGACTAAACGATGGATTTGTTTCGAGAGCACTGAATTGTCTCAGTTCAAACGCCCTCGTGCAGAAGACTTCAAATAGTGTTCGGGTCTTCTTGTCCATGCTCATAGGTTACTTTATGTCCCTTAGTGAAGCAATCAAATCCCACTTTGGGCTTGACGTCACGCCGCAAGTTGGCGTGATCTACAAGACTCAACCACAAAGGGGATAATCCCTACAGCCCCAGGAACTGAATAGCAACGCCGCAGAGGAATATCGTGCCTCCGGCCAAGGCATGGCTGTACCGCTCCAGCTTACTCATGGGGAGGAGATTGATTCCAAAGCTACTTACGAGCACAATGCTGAGCATCGTCAAAATAGTCACGCTGCCGAACACGGCGGTCACCATGATCAAACCGGCGGTGCTATGCCGAGCGGCGGGATACATTACAATCGGAATGAGCGGTTCGCAGGGACCAAAGACAAAAATCGTAAACAGAATCCAGGGAGTGAGGTTGACTTTCTGGTCCTGCTCGTGAACATGAACGTGTTCATCGCTATGGGTATGCGTATGGGCATGCTCATCACCGTCTTTGTGGAAATGTAGATGCACGTGCGGCCGGTTTCTAACCGCCCGTCGAATGCCCCAGGCCAGATAGACCAGACCGAACGCAATAAGCGCCCATCCGGCAATATTACCCCGAAACGATTCGAGTCCTTCAAGACTGGAGACGGCAATTCCCAGCGCAACGCCGATCAGCCCCAGAACAACTGAGCTGCCAATGTGCCCAAGCCCACACAAGAAGGTGATCCACGTAGTCTTGGCCATCGACCATTTGCGGGCCTTGGCCATCACGATAAAAGGGATATAATGATCCGGTCCGGCGACAGTGTGAATAAATCCGATCGACGCAGCGGTAACTGCCAAGAGATACAAATCCTGCGACACCCGGGGCGCTCCTTCCAGTTGCGCAACGCGGCAAGTAATTTCGGCGGGAATATATGCAAGATTGGACGAAAGTCCAAGGGCAGCCAACTAGGTCAAACCCACTCAAGGCCCTGACGTCACGCCGCGAGCCGGCGTGACCTGCAAGACTACTCGGGGCATAGCGACGCTGGCTTACCCTTCACTTCCTCAACCCCTGCTCCCACTGCCGCACATCATCCAACTGTTCGAGAGCAGTATTTCGCAGGGTGCATTGGAGTTCATCCCGCTTCGCTGGAATGACGAGTTCCTTCAGGTCAGGAGTCCGCGAATCGAGATGTAGTAAGCCGTTGTCCAAGTTCCGATTAGAGAGATGGCACTTGGAGTGTCAGGGTGTTTTCAGTCAGTTCCAGCCCTGGGGAGTAGGGGCGCCAATAGCAAGGGTCGCTTTCTGCCGGTGGGTTCTCGCAACCCGATAAGCTCGTGTTGAACATGCCGACAATCGTGCCAATCCTCATTTTCTCATTGACAAATCCCTCCAGATGCATAGATTGTGAGTAATACATACTTTCGTTGCAGGTACCCATCTGGAAATTGCAGGAATGATTGCGTTGAGTCCCGGGTGTGCGGGAATTGAGATGTATTTCACGTGGAAATGATGTATTTTCAAATAGCAGACAGGAGAACAAATTTATGCGATCAAAGTTAATCCTGGTCGTTGCTCTGGCAGCGGCGTTGTTGCTTGTGAGCGCTGAAGTCGGCACTGCTGCCAAGAAAACCCCGGTTCAGGCGGCCAAACCCCAAACAGCCGTGGTCAAGCCGGTTCAACCGCAAACGCCCGTGACGCAGCCGGAGACTATTAATCCGTCGCCGTCATCAACACCAGTTGATCCACCTACCTTCGAGGTACCGGAACCGACCAACATCACTGCTTCGCCCCAGGCCGGTGAGCAGATTAATTGGCAGGTACTGGCTTCCGGAGGGGGCACACAGACGTTGGGCACACTGGTTCTTGGTTCTACGATCGGACAAACCGCCGCAGGATCGTCGAGTGTCGGCAGCTACTTACTGCAGTCGGGGTTCTGGCAGAATTTCGGCGGTGGCTACATTTGCGGCGATCTTGACGGCAGCAATGCTGTGAATATCGCTGACGTGGTTTATCTGGTGGCCTACATTTTCTCCGGAGGACCAGCGCCCGATCCACTGGCGTCCGCGGATGTAGACTGCGACGGCTTTATCACTATTGCTGATGCCGTCTATATGATAGAGTACATCTTTACCCACGGTGCCGCGCCATGTGCGGCGTGCCCATAGGAAGGCGCAAGAGCCCAACCAGATAGGGAGTTCGTCGACGGAAGTCGTCGCCAAACCGAAATCGGCATGGAATATCTGCTGTGAAGAAGACTGTCTGTGTTTGGCTTTGTCTGTTCGGCCTGTTGACCGCGTCTGGAACCGGTCTGCTTGCCGGTCCGGTGCCGGTTGGGAGTGCTCCGGAAGATCACTATCAGATCGCTGAAATCGAGGACTATTCCCCTGCAGCGGCTGCTGCTGCGCTCAAGGATGCTGCGAGTAATGCGGGATCTTTGCATCTCTTTCCCTACAATTTGCACCTGACCGCCGGAGCGGTTAGCTCTCAACCGCTGGTCGTTAAGAACAGGTCGGGTACTGTACAAAGCGGTACTGTGGTCTTCTATGATTACAACACGTCGCTGATTTCCATAGACTCGCTTGGTTATGTGCATGCTTTGCGCGCTGAAACCGACGAGGAAATTGGTACTTGGGTGAATGCGCAGTTCAATGGTGAGAAGGTTCAAAACACATGCGTCGTCCGAGTTCTCTCGCAGAACTACAATCTTGACTATACGGAAGTGGTCGGCGAACACACTGTCCTATACTATCCGGTATCGATAAGCGGCGAAGACATTCAGTCCCAGGTCGAGTTGTATCAGATACCTCTGGTCGACGAGTACGCGTACGATCTTGAAGCGGAATACATGGGGTTATTCCCTTTTGATAGTGCCTGGCAGATAATCGAAGTCGACTTTGGCGAGGGTGAATTGCAGCGGGTCTGTGGAATCTCCGGCAATCCTTTTCGGCTCGGCTGGAATATCACGGGTAACGAATGGCAAAACTGTTTTCTGGTTCCATTTCTGCCACCGCGATCACCGCAGTGGTTTATCATGTATCACGAAATTGCGCACAACTTCACTTGGCCATCAAATACGTTTGGCCAGGGCTTAGGTCAGGTCGTCCACTATAGCGAAGGAATTGCATCGGCGCTGGCGGTTGAAGTCATGCAAGACATTCTCGATCATCCTATCCGCTATCCGCTTGGCAACGCCGCCGACACCTCGATGGATTTCGTCGTCGCCATGCAGCGGAATGGCTTCAACGACAGCTTTCAGACTTGGCTGACCGGCGGCGCCGATTTCAGTCACATTGATGCCAACATCATGGATGGCATCTGGTTGAGATACCGCGACAGCGCCGGTGTCAATTTCGCGCGCCGATTTTTCACGCCTTTGCAGCCGCGGTTCCAATCCGAAATGATGCCGTTGCTCGACAGTCTGGCGTTATACGATTTCGCCGCATCGCGGCACACCCTGTTTGCGGCACTGGTTGGGGCGGCTTTTGAGCAAAACTTGGCGAACGTGTTCCAGAACGACTACCACTATCCGCTGGTGCAGCCGTTGCACGATTACATGTACGCGACCGTGTTGAACATCATGAATCGAGAAGAGGTCGTCTGTGGCGATGTTGACGGGTCCACCAATGTCAATATTGCGGATGCCGTCTATCTGGTCTGCTATATCTTCTCAGGCTGTGCGGCGCCGTCATTGCCGGCGGCGGATGTCGACTGCGGCGGATCAATCAATATTGCTGATGCCGTTTATCTGATAGAGTACATCTTCTCCCACGGCGCTGCGCCATGTGCGGCGTGTAAGTAGGGATTGGCCGGGGCTCGCAGAAACCAAGGAGTGCAGAGATGCCATACGAGATGCGTCATGCTGAGGATACTGATGCCGAGGCGGTCATTCACGTATTCAATCATTTTGTGAGGACCAGCTTCGCGGTATTTCATTCAGTAGAAGTGGAAGTTTCATTCTTTGAGCGATTGCGCTCCATGGCTGGAAAATTTCCCATTCACGTGGTTGAATCGCCCGAGGGGACTGTGGTCGGTCTGGCTATGGCTCGTCCCTATCACTGGGCTGACACGCTTCGGCGTACGGCCGAGGTCGCGATCGTAATTCTTCCCGAGCACACGCGTCAGGGGATAGGTGGCCGCGTCTTCAAGCAACTGGAGGTCGACGCACGCGCCAATGGCGTTGACACTCTGCTGGGTTGTGCTTGGTCGCGAAACGAGGCCAGTATCAACTTCCAGAAGCGACAGGGCTTCGTGGAGTGCGGGCGATTCCGGCGCGTCGGCAGGAAATTCGACGAGGACTTCGATCTCGTCTGGATGCAGAAGTTTCTCCAGTAGGATTCTTTTGTGATCTCATATCAGATTGATCTCGAAGGCATCACCGCCGCCCGACTACGCGGCTTTTTCGTCGGCTGGCCGAAGCCACCGTCGCCAGAAACGCATTTGCGGCTGCTGCAACAGTCGTATCGCGTGGTGCTTGCCGTCGACGATCAAACCAACCGGGTCGTCGGATTCATCAATGCCATCAGCGATAGCGTATTGAGCGCATACATTCCGCTGCTCGAAGTCCTGCCTGAATATCAGATGCAGGGAATCGGTGATGAGCTCGTGAAACGCATGCTGAGACTACTGGACAACCTGTACATGATCGACCTGACCTGTGACCGCCGCCTGCAGAAATTCTACGAACGCTTCGGCATGAACCCATCGACCGGCATGATGATCCGCAACTACGCAAGGCAATCGAGGGCGTAACTCACGAAAGCGCTCGTTTTCTCGTATTGCTTCTGACTTGCTGAGTGGTTTAATTGTCGCCATGAGCAGGTAATCGCACCCGCAATTGGAAAGGAGCATTTATGCAGATTGACGCTTACGCCGCCAAGGCAGCCAAGCAGTCGTTGGAGAAATTCGCCTATCAACCGGATAATCTTGGTCCCTGGGATATTGAGGTGGCAATCACGCACTGCGGGATTTGTCACAGCGACATCCATTTGATCGACAACGATTGGCAGAACAGTCGTTATCCGCTGGTGCCGGGGCACGAGATCGTAGGTGCCGTCACCCAACTTGGCGCGAATGTCGCGCACTTGCAGAAAGGCGACCGGGTCGGCATCGGCTGGCAGCGGAGTTCGTGCATGAGCTGTGAATGGTGTCTGAAGGGAGAGGAAAATATGTGCTTGCAGAACGAGGCTACTTGCAACGGCCATTTCGGTGGTTTTGCCAAATCGATTCGTGCTGACGGCCGCTTTGCTTTCAAAATTCCGGATAACCTCGCTTCCGAAAACGCCGCACCGCTGCTTTGTGGAGGAGCTACCGTCTATTCGCCTTTGCGACTTTACGATGTTAAGCCTTCGATGAGAGTTGGCGCAATCGGCATTGGTGGTTTGGGGCACTTGGCCGTGCAATTCGCAAGAGCATTCGGCTGTGAAGTAACCGCGTTTTCCTCATCGCCGGACAAAGAAGCTGAAGCGAAGAGTTTCGGCGCCCATCATTTTGTGGTCGGTTCCGACAAAGGAGCATTTGAGCGCGGCGCCCGGTCTCTGGATTTCATCATCTCGACCGTCTACGCCGATCTTGACTGGGGTGAGTATCTGAAACTGCTGCGTCCGGATGGCAAACTCTGCTTTGTCGGTGCTGCACCGGGTCCGCTAACCACGAGTCTCTTCCCGCTGCTGTTTAGTCGGCTAAGCATTTGTGGTAGCGTGATTGGTGGTCGACCGGCAATCGCTGAGATGCTTGAATTTGCGGCGCGGCACAACATCGTCGCCAAAACGGAAGCTGTGCCGATGGATCAGGTCAACAGCGCTATCGCCAGAGTCCGACAGGGCAAAGCGCGTTATCGGATGGTATTGGTCAATTAATGAAGCCAGTGGCGAGATTCGCGAGCTACATTTCCACAAGAACATGTCTCTTGCCTAAGATCCACTTTGCAAGCTACAAGGAATCCGAGCTATGACCGAGAACAAATCTGAACCGTCCCATCATGGCATGGACGAATCATCACACCGGCAGTATCCCAATGAAACGCTCAAACTGCTGATCGAAAGAGGCAGTTGCCGCAGCTTTTCTGATCGGCAGATTCCGAATGACGTGCTGGAGCTGATTCTGGAAGCGGGAATCCATTCCGCTACCGGTGGCAATCTGCAGCCGTATTCAATCATCAAGATCACTGATGCTGCTACCAAAGAGGAGTTGGACAGACTTTGTGGCGCCCAGGTTTTCGTCGCGACTGCGCCGGTCGATCTGCTCTTTTGCATTGATTGGCGCAGGTTGCAGCGCTGGGCACAGCTTCAGAATGCGCCGTTTGCCGCCAACAACTCGTTCCGTCATTTCTGGATTTCATTTCAGGACACGATTATTGCCGCTCAGAGTATCTCTACAGCGGCTGACGCACTTGAATTGGGTTCTGTCTACGTTGGTACGGTGTTGGAATGTTTTCGCGAACTGCGCCAGATGTTCAAGCTGCCGGATGGCGTTTTCCCCGTGGTGCTGGTGTCGCTTGGTTATCCGAAAGTGCGACCGCTGCCGAAAAAGAAACTGGGTGCGCCGGTGATTGTTCATGACGAGAAGTACCATGAGTCCTCGGACGCAGAACTCCTGGCAGCTTATGAGGAGAAGTATCCGTCCTGGCAGAAAGAAATCACACCGGTGCGTCTGGAGACTTTCGAGAGAGTTTGCCGGGAAATACACGGAGAGGAATTTGCACGCAAGTGTCTGGAAGCTATACGCGAGCAGGGCTATTTCAACGTCGCCCAAAACTACTTCGGGCTGCACTATCAGGCTGATCTCATGGTCGATCGCAACGCCGATTTTCTGCAAATTACGGAGGATTTCGGTTTCGGCTGGTTCAAGCCGTGATGGCAGCGAACAGCCCCGCGGGTCTAAACCGATTGGGTCTTGACATCTGCGCCTGCCCAATTCAACATCCGACCCATAACAGCCGAAACTATTAGTATGATAAAGAAAATCGAATCATTTCAGCTTGACCATCTCAGTATGCCTGCCCCACAGGTCCGACGGGCAGGTATTCAGACCGGACCCAAAGGAGATGTGATCTCGAAATTCGATCTCCGTTTCCTCAGACCCAACACAGACGCCATTCCGACCGGAGCAGTTCACACGCTCGAGCATTTGCTGGCAACCTACCTGCGGGATCGCCTTGACGGCCTCATTGACCTCTCACCGATGGGATGTCGGACCGGATTTTATCTTACAGTCTGGGGAGATATCGACAGCGAGACCATCAAGGATGCGTTATTGTATTCCCTCAATCGTGTTGTCGAGACCGAGTGGGAGGACGTACCCGGGACGACAGCCAAAGAATGCGGCAACTACCGGGATCACTCTTTGTTCGGAGCTAAAGAGTACGCCAGACAAGTCATTGAGGGATTCGCGAAAAAATGATCGGAATCATCGGAGCCATGGCCGAAGAGATCGAGCTGTTCAAGAAGAACATGGAGATCAGAGCGACACACAATTACGCCCGAACGGAATACAGCGTCGGTTCGATCAGCGGTCAGGAAGTCGTCTTGTTGCAGTCCGGAATCGGCAAAGTCAAATCGACCATCAGCACCCAGATACTTATCGATCACTTTGATATCGACATGATCATCTTTACCGGCCTCGCCGGTGCGTTGGCGCCGAATCTGAGACGAGGTGACCTGGTCGTCTCCAATCAAGTTGTACAATACGATTTTGATCTAACCGCTTTTGGTCGTCGCCATGGCGAACTCCCCGATATTGGCCGCTTGCTCGAACCTGACCCCAAACTGGTCAAGTTCATGTGCTATGCTTACGACGATATTTTCAAGGGTGCGAAAGACGCGCCGCAACTGATCGTGGGGGCTATCTGCTCCGGCGACAAGTTCATCACCGATCGGCGCGATATCGCCTGGCTTCAGCGTGAGTTTGGAGGGGTTGCCACCGAGATGGAAGGGGCGGCTGTCGGCTATACCTGTTCTGTCAACGATGTAAAATTCGTTATCCTCAGGACAATCTCCGATACCGGTGGCAACAGAGCTGCCGATGATTTTGATGCCTACCTCAAAGTTGCCTCGGAGAATTCATTCAAGATCGTCAGCACCATGCTCCGCGTCATGTCCTATCGTGACGCGGTGGTGTAAGGCAAAATCGCTTCACTGTCGGATCTCCTTCACCATCCCCTCGGGATTCCGGCTCCGTTTGACGCGCATGGCTTGCTTCTCTCACCCAGACTGAGTATCAAGGGACTGTTGGAAGGCTCTTGCCGACATCAATGTCGCGACTGAAGTTGCTCCTACAGCCGTGGCAGATATGCTGCGAAGACAGCTTGCAGGAGCGACTTTAGTCGCGACCTGCTCTCTCGGACATGACCGCGACTCTGAGCAAGATGGCGTCAGAAGGACTTTTTCAACGCTCCCCTGATCGGCGAGAGTTCGGAAGCGCTCGATTTTAGGAGTTGCCTCATCGCAGCGTGACGTATATATTATCTTTCCGCGCCAATAGGCGCATGCCGTTCCCTACGGTGGGTGTAGCTCAGTTGGTTAGAGCGTCAGGTTGTGGCCCTGAAGGTCGTGGGTTCGAGACCCATCATCCACCCTTGAATTAGCGTATTTCCTCGGTGACTAATTTCGAGATATCTTTAGACCGGGAGCCATCTCGAGGCTGTCCCACAAGTTCATTCCCCTCTCCCCTGGCCCCTCTCCCTTCCAGGGAGAGGGGTTGGGGTGAGGGCGTAATCGGTTTACTTATCGTCCCTGCTTACTTGCACCCAGCACACGGCACTGGTCCGCCGCTGAAGATGTAGGCGATCAGATACACGGCGTCCGAGATATTAACCGTACCACTGCAATTGGCGTCACCAGCGAGCAATGGCGATGGTGCTGGGCCACCTGAGAAGATATATGCGATGAGATAGACCGCATCCGAGATGTTTACGGTGCCACTTCCATTGGCATCACCACAGGGGTAGGGGGAGGGGTATGTGATCAGCGCAGCCGTAACACAGCAGCAGGTACGAATGGGATAAGTGGGGAAGGCAGACATTCCGACAAGGAAATATTCAGAGAACTTCTGGACATCCAGCGTGTCGACCACACAGTCGCCGTTGAGATCGCCTCTGTAAAGAGGAATTGGGGCAGGTCCGGCACTGTGGAGGAAAGCAATGAGGTATACCAAATCTCCAATCTGCAAAGGATGGCCATCGCCATTGATGTCGGCAGCTGTAAAGCAACTGCAACATTCGGCTGTAGTCAATGAAAATGAGAAGTCATCTGCCGTCACATACCCTTGTACGTCCAGGCCTTCGACCAATCCTACGTTGTGCACTTTGGCAGTGATTACGTTCCCTCCCGTGACGAAGCCAGCCGACCAGTAGCTGACACCATACGGATACGGGGGTGGCTCCGGGGGGACCATGAAAGAGGTGTATGGGGTTGTAAAGACCGGAGTACTGTTCAGGAAGATAGTCGCATTATTGTCGGTTCTGGCCTTCATGGTGAGGCGGGGATGATCGAGCGTATCCGCGCAGAAACAATACTGGTAAATGTAGTCACCTGCAGCCGTCGAAGCGGGTAGAGGATTGATCGGTTCCACCTTCGCAGTCACCCAACTGCTTTGATTAAGCGTCAACCAATAGGACTGCGGTATATAATAAGGATTGACGATTGTAGCAGGACCCGTAAGATGGGGGACGGGAGCTGAACCGACAATCCAATCCGGATCCTTAGTTCCCACCGCCAACCAACCCCATTTCGGATGCATGCCGGTGCCGATAACCAGACTATCCACGTCACAGCTATCACAGCAGAAAGTGACGGTCAGTTCTAACCAGTCGACCTCCGTGTCATCTATGATCCAGACATCCAGATCGCCATCCTGGAGAGTGGCCATGATGTTTGTCGGGTAGTTGCTCCACACCGGCAGATTGTCAAGATCAAGACATACCGTCATTGTGTCGCCCTGGTCCCAACTATTGTCTCTGGGCTGGTTGGTGACAGTGGTGCTAAGATTGTTGACCAAAGCGCTTAGCTGAATACCCCAAACCTGACCACCCGGCAGTCCATTTCCCCAGTCACCGAGGTAAAGCACGTCCGTGGTAGAGAGCCAGTCTGTGGCTGTGATCCGCAGGCAAAGACGGGCGTCAACTTCCAAGTACGTCGAGTCCCAGAGATTATCGAAAGTATGTCCAAACCAATCGTCGTCCGATGGTACATCAAACTGCTCGAGAACAGCACAAGGCGACGCATTGTTTACCAGGAAGTCGTGAAAACTCTGGCCTGGTGAAGATGGCAGACTCTGGCCTGGTGAAGATGCCTCCGGACCAACGAAGTTATCATGAGTTCCCGCGAGGTAGGTTTGAGACGTTCTTTCGGTTGAATCCTGGTAGTAGTTCAGAAAATCGGGTCCGAGATAGGTAACATTGGGCATTACAGTAACCCATTCTCCAGCAGTGAGCGGCAACGTTTGTGTCCAACCCGATTGCGGCACTTCCCTGATGTAGTAAGTGGCAGGGTTGGTGTAATTGGTGCCAAGAGTCATGTAATAAGACCCAGCTGCGTCGGTGACAGACCAGTTTGACCGCACTGACTGCCCCGGTGCATAGGCTTCGATTGTCCAGTACTGTAGGCCTGGCTCCCCCAAGTCGTGGGTTCCATCGCGATCCAGATCCCAGTACTTGAAGCCACCAACACCACCCCTGCACTTGCCGGCACTGTCAGCAGCCCAGATGTCGTGGACCTCTAAAGGGGTGAGGACCCGGTTGAAGAATTCCAGCTCGTCGATGCAGCCGCGCCAACGTTGGTTGCTGCCCAGATAGCCCTCGCCGATCTTCAAATCGAAGTCGTTAGTGAGGTTGCAGGACGGAGTAAACGTGTCGAGGGGACTGCCATCACAGTAGAATTGCCCTACATTCGTGACACGGTCTACCGTCACAGCTACGAAATGCCACAGGCCATCCGCCGGCACGGGGCTGGTGGTGGTAACGTAGTTCGTGGTGCACATTGTAAAAACCAGACGGCCCCAACTAACACTCAAGCTGTAACCGATGCCGCTTATATCGCGCTTATCAACTATCACGCTGGGGGGGCTTTGCGTGCTGGCCACATCGCGTTTTACCCAGGCATCGATCGTCAAATCGCCCGTGCCAAAGTTGACTTCCGAATGAGTCAGTACTTGCACATAATCATTGACTCCGTCGAAACACAAGGCGCCCGCCACCTTTCCCGAAACTGGAGTTGGGCTGTTCATCCAGGTACCAGAATTATTGAAGCTACCTGCAATGTCATTTGCAGTCGAGCCCACCGCCTCATCCAGCGGCCACCAGTCGACCATGCCGCTTGGCGGCGTTACACATTGAGCATACAGGGACTGTGACGCCACGACGAGGCCTATCAGCATCAGGGCGACGGCCAGAAACTGTTTAAAGTGGCGGGGTATCATAACTACCTCCTCCAGATAAGATTATTTGGTTTGTGTCAATGATTGTCTGATTACCGGCTTTCGACATCTCGATTGTACCGGTTGGTTTAGGAGCTATCGGCGGAGTATTTGCCGCCAGTAGACTGGAAATGGACAATAAGCTGATTGCCAGAACGAGCAGCGTAAAAGCTGCGTTCCTCATGTTGATCCCCTGGTTTACAGGGATCAGTTGATTTGAGTTATCTCTCCAACTCATTCTTGTGACCTCCTGAAATTGGTTGTGACGGTTGTTGTTCTCTTGCTCTAATAGCTATCAGAGGTGGCCTGTTCCCCCCTTCATGTCTGATCTGCTGCGTCGACTCTTCATCAGAGGAATACCTAAGCCTTCGACGGCAACTCCCAACCTTTGACGGGCAAAGGAGCAAGAAGAAGCCGCGTATGGCTGTTCCAACGTTTGAATCCGAGGGCCGCGCTGACTATATGGCCGCAGTGGACATGATGCAGAGCAGGAGATGAGCTTTAGCTATACTGCCAGTGTACTTCCCCATTAGACTGCCGTTTCCGTCAGTCTTTGCATTTTCACCATAACGTTCCAGAGCCAATATGTCAAGCGGAAAGTTGACCGGCGCCCATATTTTGTTTTCGAACCAAATATGGGACTGTTGACAAACCGCAGTTGTGAGTTACCGGTTTTGTCGAAAAGAATGTTAGCCGCAAACCCAAGAAAACCGTTGCTTTTGGGGGAGATTGGCACTATATTTACCGCGAAGTTAGAATCATAGGCCTCTGGCTGGTGCATTTGTGCTTGTCAGCGTATTCATGCGCTTTCTCGTAAGGTTCGAGATCACTTTCCGAAGTCAGGATTCTGACGTTGAATGACCTTGGTTTTTTTTACTTGAAGTTTTGTCATACGAGAACACCAACAAGAGAGGTGACCATGGGAAGGTTCGTTCTTACCAATCGAAAATGGGCGTTCATGGGGATTGCGCTGTTGCTGATCTTTGCAGCGGCAAGTCCACCATCGTTCGCTCTACCAAACACAGTCGTTAGTTTCACCGGTCCACCAGCCACCGAGCAAAACAACTCGGCAGTGTCCCTGAGTGAGGTTGCTCCCGGGCAACTCTACGCCGTGTGGTCTGATTTTTCCGCAGGGTTTCCTGCACCAGTCATTAGCTGGTCATTCTCCGCTACCGGTGGCGCCGCCTGGACGCCCGGAGCAGTTTTTCCGCCAGTGGCGCCATATGCTTTTGCGTGGAATCCTGCAATAGCGTCTCATCCAATGGGGGCGTTCTACAGCGTTGGTGCCAACTTTGGACCGGCTCCTCCTTATGTTGCTGGCCCAAACGGCATTACGGTGTACCAGTCGGCGGGTGGGGGGGCTCCATTTGTTCCGGGGCCAACCATCGCAATGAACGTACCCGGCGGTACTTGGTTGGACTATCCCAACATCATGATCAATGATAATCCTGCCGTTCCCGCACCGAGCCTAGGTACTGTTTATGTGGCATGGGTCAGTTATAAGGATTTTGACGGTGATCCCAACGGTTCGGGCAATCCCTTTGACGATCCGGGCGACACATACAGTATTAACTTCGCCTATTCCAAAACTTTTGGGGGACCTCCTTTCAACTATCCCGCCTTCTCGGCGCCTGTGGTCTTGTTTGCCGGCCCAGTAATGAATATGGAGATGCAAGCTAACCGCCCCAGCATAGCCACGATGGGACTTCCGGGCAACCCGATGATTCCACCGGGTGGTGTCTACGTTGCGTGGACGGATGGATCGACTGTCTGGGTTTCAGCATCCCCGGCTCTGGGTGCGCCCTTTATCGGTCCCGTGAATGTGATAGCCTTTCCAGCGATGCCGCCGATCTTGGCTCCGGGAATCAAGACCGCTTCCAACGCAACTATCGCAATTGGAGCCGGTCCTTGCGCCGGCATGGTCTTTGTCGCATGGACACTGTACGGGACGGATGCGGATATCTACTTCTCCTCCAGTCCGACCGGCGCAGCAGGAAGCTGGACTCCGGCGGTCAGAGTCAATCAGGACCCGATCGGCAACGGACGTGATCAGTGGGCGCCGACGATGACCGTCGATCCCGTTACCGGCACAATCGTAATCAGCTACTTCGATCGCAGACTTGATCCCACGAACACCAAAATCCAGACCTGGGCCTCAACTTCGATAAACTGCGGTGTAAACTGGAAGGATTGCACGCTATCGGATATACCTCCGGCTCAGCCAATTTCCACTTTCGGTATTCCTCCGGGAGCGAAGTACATCGGTGACTACATAGGGTCGGATTTCAACCAGTTGAATGGCTCCGCGTTTACTTGGAACGATGGACGGAGCGGAAGCAGTCAGGATGTCATCTTCGAAAAGGTGCTCACCTGCGGTCCGGATACCGATGGGGATGGCGTTTTTGACCCGTTTGACAATTGCCCGACCGTGTTCAATCCTATTCAGACCGATACTGATGGGGATGGCGTGGGTGACGCCTGCGACAACTGCCCGACGGTTGCGAATCCGACTCAGTCGGATATTGACTCGGATGGTCTCGGCGATGCCTGCGATCCCGACATCGACGGTGATGGCGTTTTGAACGCCGCCGACAACTGCCCGACGGTGTATAATCCGACTCAGTCGGATATTGACACGGATGGTCTCGGCGACGCCTGCGATCCCGACATCGACGGTGATGGCGTTTTGAACGCCGCCGACAACTGCCCGACGGTGTATAATCCGAGTCAGTCGGATATTGATGCGGA
>CAIVAP010000181.1 GCA_903903945.1 uncultured bacterium
CGACCGGACTGGAGCAGCGAATTGAAAACAACGGTTCGGGGTTCTATCGAATCAACCTCTCACTCGAGCAGATCAAGATCGATTTCGACTCGATGAAGTCATTCTGCGATTTGGAGTTGGCGGAACTGACGAAGCAAGTTGAGGGACAGAGCGTGTGTTGAAGAGCCCTGAGGTGATTGCTGGCAATCGGTTGTGGGAGAAGCGAATATACCCTCCCCGGTCCTTGCACACATAGGCGAAAGGGTTGCGATCGGCTGCCACGAGACTTGAGGGATTGGGGGAATATGGGATTTGTCCGATAAGATATCTGTAGAGTGTTCGCCACGGGGAACTCGTGAGAGCGACTGCCGTTAGGACAGCAGTATGCCAAAGCGAAGGGTTGAGGTGCATCCTGTCCAAAGGCTGCGCAGTGGAAATCGCCGGGAGTGACAAGTAGACCTGAGGGAAGGACTGAAACGGCAAATATGGCACAGGACAAGACCAATCAAACAAGACAACTGCCAATAATTCCGCTGCGGACGACGATTGTATTTCCCGGCTGCGTGGAGACGCTGCAGATCAGCCAGCCACATAACCTCAGGCTCCTGCAGGATCTGAAAGATAGCCAGCAGGAAATTGCATTGCTGCCGCTGCGGGAAAACCGCGAAGGGCCGGTGAGTCAAGACGATTTCGCGTCGGTCGGGGTGTTGGCGCGAGCGATCGTCGTGCAACCATCCAAGGACAACACTTACAGCGTCACTTTCGAAGCGGCGCAACGGATGTTGTTGGAGCGGTTGATTGCGACCGAGCCATACTGCGTCGGTGAGTTCGTGTCGGTCGCAAAGAGGGACGACAATGGTTCGCTGGCTAAGACCATCGAAAAAATACTTGCATACGCGATGCGCATTCTGGAAGCTGATCCCCATTATTCCCCGGAAGTGCAGGAGATTCTCAAGGCCAACCGTGACGATGCCGGCAGGTTCGTCGATACGGTGGCTCATCATCTGCATTTCTCTTTCGAAGACAAGCGCGAGTTGCTGATCGGTTTGACGGTCAAGGAGCGGGCGTTTCACTTGCTTGATCTCCTCAGCGAGGAATGTCAGCGGATGGAACTGGAGCAGGAACTTAAGATCAAGGTTGAGGATGCCATCAATCGCTCGCAGCGCGAGTTTTTCCTGCGCGCCAAATTGAAAGAGATCAGGCGAGAATTGGGCGAGGATTTCGAAGATGACAACATGGCGAAATCATATCGCCGCCGCATCAATATGATGAGTCACCTCCCCATCGAGGTGAAGGAACAGCTTTTTCTGGAGACGGAACGACTGCGCTCGTTGTCAACGGCTTCCGCCGAGTATGGTTCAATCAAGAGGTATCTTGACTGGCTGTTGCAAATACCTTGGGGCAAAGTGGCCGTTGGAGAGCAGAATCTTGCGAGAGTGGAAAAAGTCATCGACAGCAATTTCTACGGCGCCCGCGAAATCAAAGATCGAATCACGGAATACCTCGCCAGTCGTCAGTTGACCGAACATGTCTCGGCGCCGGTCCTGTGTCTTTCGGGGCCATCCGGCACCGGCAAAGCAAGTCTCGGCGCGGCGGTCGCGGAAGCGCTCAACCGGCAGATAGTGCGTTTCAGTATCGCAGGTTTCAGCTCGACTGCGGAATTGCGCGGCGAACCGCACACGCTCGAAGGCGCGATGCCGGGAAAAATCATGCGTTCGCTGATCGAGACCGACTGTATCAACCCCGTGTTCCTGATTGAAGACCTTGACAAACTGGCGATCGACGAAACGCGGGTGTCGGTTGCGTTGGGATTCATTGATGTGATCGATTCACGCCAGAATCGCAAGTACATTGATGAATATGTGGCTCTGCCTCTTGATCTGTCGCAAGTGATTTTCATTTTCAGTGTGCGCTCAACCGAGATGATACCGGAGCCGTTGCTGGAGCGGATGGACGTGATCGAATTCTCCGGTTACGTCGACCGTGAAAAGCTGACGATTGCGGAAAAGTACCTGATACCGGCGGTGCTGAAAAACAACGGAATCCAGAAGGGAGAACTGACCTTCTCGACCGGCGCGCTCAAGAACCTTATCCAGAATTACACGATGGAAGCCGGCCTCGGACAAGTTAAGACGCGGATTGAATCGGTCTGCCGCAAGTTTTCAAAAGCCAAGGCGATGAACAAGGGCAAAGTGTCCTGGTCGATTACCGAAGATAATCTTGAGCAGTATCTTGGCACGCCGATCTACATTCCCGAAATGGCGGAAACCAAACCGGAGATTGGTGTGGCATGCGGCGTAGCCTGGACGGGGGCGGGTGGTGACATCATGATGATTGAAGGTCTGAAGATGCGCGGATCGGGGAGCGTGACTTGCACCGGATCGTTGGGTGACGTGATGCGCGAATCGGTGCAGGCGGCGCATAGTTTCGTGCGTTCCCGCGCTGATTTGCTCGCAATTCCGCACGAGGATTTCTCCAATTACGATGTGCATATTCACTTCCCGCAGGGCGCGATTCCGAAAGACGGACCGTCGGCAGGCGTGACGATTTCATTGGTGATTGCCTCGGTGATGGCGGATCGCCCGATTCGCAACGATCTTGCCATGACAGGTGAGGTATCGCTGCGGGGCAAGGTGCTGCCGGTGTCGGGCACCAAGGAGAAAATTGCGGCGGCCTATCGCGCGGGCATCTACAAATTCGTGTTGCCGTCGCAGAACAAAAAGGACCTCAAGGAAATCACCAAGGAGTTGCGGGACCAGATGGAGTTCATCTTCATCGACCGCACCGATCAGCTTTTCGAAATCGCTCTCTTGGATCGAGTGGATCCCCCGGAAACGTTGGAGCGCCCGATACAACTTGAAACCCAACGGCGCAGCAATCAACGCAAAGCCATCAAGAAAAGCGCTTCCAAGAAGCGGGCGGCTCGAGCCAAGAAGAAGTAATAACAGGCTCGGAAGATTACGGAATACGGTGCGAATTTCTGTTGGCACAATTCTGCCTTCCTCATTAGTTGCATTTCATGCAGGATGAACACGATGAACCGGTGGAGTATCCCATTGACGGGATACTGGACTTGCACCATTTCTCCCCTAAGGACGTGAAGGTGTTGGTGCCGGAGTATATCGAAGCATGTCTTGATCGCGGGATTACCGAGATTAGGATTATTCATGGCAAAGGGATCGGGAACCTGCGGCGCACGGTTCACGCCCTGCTGGAACGCAATGAACAAGTCGTGTCATTCAAACTGGACAGTCAGTCCGGATCGTCCTGGGGGGCGACGCTGGTGACGCTACGGCGCAGACAGTAGCGCTGTCAAGCGCCGGCTCCCGTTTGAGGCATTACCCTTCGCTGATGAGCGCGTTTTTTTGCGCTCACATTACCGACAGCAGCGGTCGATAATATATGATATAGGCGTGGCATAAAACCGATGAGGGCTGAAGTATGAACGCTGCTTTTCTTGAACGGGCAATGCATGAAGCCGGCGAACTGGCGTCATTGCCGCAAACATTCGCCGAAGTGCTGCGCGTGCTGCGTGATGAGCGCTCATCCGCTGACCAACTGGCGCGAGTACTGATGAAAGATCCGCCGCTGACGGCGAAAGTCCTTCGAATGGCTAACTCGCCGATTTACGGTACCGGTCAGAAGATTGGCTCGATGATTCAAGCAATCCGAGTGCTCGGCGATCGGCAAGTGACGGCGCTGGCCTTGTCAACCACCGTTTACGATATGACCCAGGACTGGCTGTCATCGCTCGATCGGATGCGGTTCTGGCGGCACGCATTAGAAACGGCGATTGCCTCCCGAATGATCGGAGAGTCGCTGGGACGAAAGTCGACTGAAGAGCTATTCCTGGCGGGACTGCTGCATGACCTTGGGCTATTGGTATTGGAAAAGATGGAGCCGAAGGAGTTTGCACGTATCTGGAATGAAGCCGGCAAAGAAGGTGGATTTGTGGGGATGGAGTATCAACTCTGGGGAACTACACACGCGGAAATAGGAGGATACCTGCTGCGGAAGTGGTATCTGCCCGAGGGGATCTGTCAGCCGGTAGACCAGCATCACAACGGGGCAATTCTGGACCAGACCGAGCCGGATCTTGTACCGTCACAAATTCTGATGCTCGGGCATATGATTTCCAAGTTCACGATTGCGCCGGAAAGGGAGCTGAATACAGATGCCCTTTTAGCTACAGAATCGCTGCGGTCGGCGCTGGGTATTCCCGCCGGGCAACTCGTCGACATAGAAAGAGACCTGACCAGCACGACCATGGCTGAAGCCGACTATCTCGAGATGAACATCGGCACGATTGATGACCTGTTGCTGGAGGCCAACCGACTGCTGTTCGAACAGTCGGTAGCAGCCGAGCGACTGGCTAATGAGAATCTCCGACTGCGACGAAGGCTGCAAAAACAACAGGCTGATGCCGAGAGTGTCACTTAGCTTGAAATACGAGCAATCAATTTGAAAGATAAGCGCAGGTTCATGAAGACTATAGCAGAATCAACTTTATTCCGAGGATACAACTATGGCTGATGAAACTGTGAAGAAGTGTAATTGCTGCCAGGCGTGCCTGACAGCTAAGCAACTTGTCGATGATCTCGCGGTAAAGCCGATTGGCACCGCCTTTCTTGAGGACGACGGTCCGGGTAAGCACTACTATTTCTTTCAGCATGAAACTCCGGATTGTGGTACCAGCTTTGTGGTCGATGTAGAGCATTTTAAGCAGTTCATCACCGAGCCGATTCCGGACAAAGTGATGAGACTGGGACCGGGATGCGAGGGGCGCTGTGTCAATATCCACGACCTTAGCGAATGCCAACAGGAGTGTCATTTTTCTCCCTTCCGCAGATTCTTATTGAAGATGTTAGCCGAGAAAAAGACCAGGACTCAGCGTGTCTTAGGTGCTACTACTTGATGTCGAAGTTGGAAATTTTCCAACCGCCCTTGTTGACCAAGTAAAGATAGGAATACACTGTGTCATCGGGATCGGGAGAGAAGGCGAAACGCACGGTGGCGTTTTTGCCGTCGATCGAGAATTTCCTTCCGTGCATATTGAAGGTCGAATCGGTTTTGGCGGCGACCGCCGCCAACAAAGCATTGGGGCCTTTGGCGGCCGGTACGGGCTGAATATAGAAACTGTTCAGGGTCTGAAGATTTTTGTCGTTGATTGCCGTAGTAATCGCACCCAGTGTTGTCTTGATTTGATCTCGCTCCAGATTAGGATCTTTCTCTTTTACGCACGCCGCAAAAGCGATGAACAGACCAATGATTACGAACACGCCCTTAAGTTGCCATAACTTGGTAATCATCCTGACCTCTTCTAGACCACGATCCTGAATGTGGTCGGTTTGCCTTCCAATAGCTCAATCGTTCCGCCGTGATCGGCGACGATCCGACGGCAAATTGCCAGTCCCAGTCCGGTGCCATCTTTTCTGGTAGTGAAATACGGCTGCCAGATTCTATCGCGGACATCAGGAGGGATCGGCTGACCGGAATTGCTGATGTCGATGGCGACTTGGCCGGAAGACTGCTTCCTTGCAATAATTCCGATTGTCCCGTGCGAATCGATTGCCTGCACGGCATTCTTTATCAAATTGAGAAACACTTTCTTCATTTCCTGCCTATCGAGACGTACCGCCGTCAGTCCCGGTTCGATGTCCACTGCGATTGCGATGTGCTGCTTTTCCGACTCCAACCTCGCCAAGACAACTATATCATCAAAATAGCTCTGCAAATCAACTAAAACTTTCTCGATGCGGCCGCTACGCGCCAAGGAGAGGAAATCCTTGATGATGGTATTCAGTCGATCGATTTCTTCGGCAATCGTCTTAAGAAACGATTGATACTCGGCGGCGTTGGTGTTCGGTTCAAACTCCGAGCGCAGTCGTTGGGTGGCGATGGAGATGGCGTTAAGAGGGTTGCGTATCTCATGAGCTACACCCGCCGCGAGACTCCCCAACTCAGTCAGCCGTTCCGCCGCTCGGGCGTTTTCCTCAAGCTGTTTGATTTCCGTTAGATCATAGACCAAGGCGACGGCGCCGGAATACGTGTTGTCTTTGCCTAAGATTGGTACGGATGAGACCAGGAGATGCTGCAATTGCGTGGGACCCTTCGGCGAGTATCTTACTTCGCCTCGGTGCGCTTGTTGGGAGCGCGATTCGATTTTGCCGAGTGACAGCAAGTCATCGGCGAATATGCTGCGGTAGGGTTGGTTCATGATTGCCGCAGCGGATTTGGCGAAGAGCCGCTCGGCCTGCGGATTGAAAATCGTAATCATGCCTTCGCTATTGACGGCGACAACACCGGCCTCGAGAGATTGCACGATCTCATCGGTGACAGACTGCAGTTGCTCCAGGTTCACTTCGGCAACCTGAAGCCTTTTGATAGAAGTAGCCGCGTAGCTGCCGACAATTCCGAGGACGAAAAGAAGGAGAGAGAGGATGGCAAGCTGCTTGAGAGAGCCGGCGTAGAGTTGATCATAGACATCAAGTGACATGCCAAGACGAAGGATACCGGAGGGCATGACGTCAGATTTGAATGCGCGTACCACTTCGAGCAGACGCCTGCCTTCGAAGTTGTAGATGCGGCTGGTTGCCTGCTCGCTCTCCAAAGCATCGGTGAGGAAGGAGTCTGCCTCCACTGCCACCATTTGCTGGATACTGCGCGACGCCAAGACGATGCCGCTCGAAGACTGGAGCACGACATAATCGATACCTGGCTGATCGCCGAGTTGGCGAAGCACGAAGCCGATGCCCAGCCATTCCTGATAGTCGGTCAGTTTCTTTACCTTTGCTGACAGCAGCATCACGCCACGCTTGGTGCGCAGAGCCAAATATGTGTAATCGTCCTGCGGCAGCGCCGATGGCATCGGCTGTGCGACTGCCAGCGATCGGCTTTCCAGTAGCACTGAATCGAGAACGGCCAGCATGTCCGGATCGCCGGAAACCGTATCGCCCACGGATTCGCGCACCGAAGAAGCAGAAATTCGGCAAGAGCCGTCGACCAAATCAATCCGTTCCAGTCGGTATCGTTTCTGCCAGTCGCCAAGAGAGTCAATACTAGTGGCACTTCCGTTCAGCAGGGCGCCAAGGAGTGTGGAGATGTCGACCAACCGCTCGGTGGCGGCTTCCTCGACTATGGTTGATGATGCTAGATTGTTGCGTGCGGAAGTCACAAGTGCCTGCATCAACGACTCGCCTTCCTGTCGCAGCAGTCTGAGCATGTTCTTCCGGCTTGATTCGATACCACTATACGCGAGGATCAGGATGATCCCGCCGAAGAGAATTGTCAGAGCAAGAATGGCGCGTCGGCGGATCATTGACAGGTCGATCTCTCCATTTCCGATTGCAGCATCAAACTGAATGATATAGCTTCCCGTGCGAAAGTGCATGCTTAAAATGCGAACCGGATTTCTACAGTACGACGTCGTCTTCGGCGACAAGGAAGCCAATCAGAGGAAGATTCTGTCTCTGATCGGCGGTGAACGCTTTGATTTGCTGGTCTTGCCGGAGTTGGCTTTGACGGGGTACTTTATGCCCTCGCGAGCCAAAACGGGCGAGTTAGCAGAGGAGTTCGCAAGTGGCAAGACTTTCGAGTTCTTCGGCAACGTGGCTCGCCGGCAAGATAGCGCCATTGTGTTCGGATTTGCCGAGCGTGCCGGTGACAAAGTCTACAACTCGGCAGCGCTGGTTTGCCCCGATGGCACGGCGTACCTCTATCGCAAGACCCATCTTTTCGATTTGGAGAAGCAGTGGTTTGATCCTGGCGACACCGGATTTCGCGTATTTGAGTTCCGTGGCGCCAGAATCGGCATCATGATCTGTTTCGATTGGCTATTCCCCGAGTCGGCGCGCACATTGATGCTGCGAGGTGCAGATATCATCTGCCACCCCTCGAACTTGGTCCTCCCCTATTGTCAGGACGCCATGATCACCCGCTGCCTGGAGAACCGTGTTTTCGCGATCACCTGTAACCGTACCGGAATGGAACGACACGGAAATGAGACGCTCACGTTTACGGGGAGGAGTCAGATCGTAGGCCCCCGAGGAGAAGTGCTTGCCGGCTCTGATGGGACTAGCGAAAAGCTGGTGCTGCATGATCTTGATCCCGCCGTCGCGCGAGACAAGACCGTAACCGCCCACAATGACCTGCTGGACGACCGCCGGAACGATTTCTACTGCTGCTAGATCGCGATTGCCACACCCTACAGAACGCTCAGAAGGCCTGCCAAAAAAGGAAACTGCGCTAAAGAACGAACAGCCTGCTGTCGATACCCAAATAGAGTATTTGGTGACGGGACAGGTTTAGCATGGTGCAGAAAAAAGCAAAAATACTGGTGGTCGACGATGAAAAGGAGATCACCGATATCTTAGAAGCGTTTCTCAGCAACGCCGGACACACCGTTGTCGCTGAAAATTCGGCTGTCATGGGACTGGAGCGTGCCAGAACATTCAAGCCGGACATGGTTTTTCTCGACATCATGATGCCGCAAATGGACGGCTATGAGATTTGCAACGAGCTTAAGAAAGAACCGGCGACCGAGAATATCCCGGTGATATTTCTAACTGGCAAAGATACGGCGGATGACCAAGGTAGGGGATTCAAATCGGGCGGTGATATGTTTATCAAGAAACCCTTTGTCTGCGAACGCCTTTTGGAAATTGTGAACATCGTGCTCCTTAGTTTTACGAAGGTATAGTTATATACCTCGGTTGTTGTGGGGATGACTGTTATGGTGGCGGTCATCCCTGATTTTTTTCTTGCATTATTTGTGCGGTGCACTATATTTGACAGGGCATTTGTGTAGAGGCGGAATTTCTATCCTAAGGCGCCATGAAAGTCATTAAACGCTATCCCAATCGCCTGTTATATGACTCGGAAGTCAGTAGTTTCGTAACTTCAGAAACGTTGCGCGCGTATGTGCGCGATGACGTGGAATTTCGCATCGTCGACAGCCATACGGGATGTGATATGACCGTGCCTGCACTGGGGCAAGTGTTTTTGGACGACATCGGTCGATACGGAAATAGAAGATCTGTGCAAGAGACATTGCGGGGGTTTATCGCCCTCGGAGGAGAGTTCAATATGGAAATCCTGAAGAAAACCATTCTCGCTTCAATCGGCGTTTTCGAAATCACGCGCGCCAAAGCCGAGGAGATCGTTGACACGTTGATTAAACAAGGGGAGGTCGTCAAGTCCAAGCGCGCGGAAGCGATCCTTGAACTATTGGACAAAGCCGAGCAGTCGGGAAAAGAATTGAAGCACCGGGTAACGTCCGATATCGAGAGCGCGATTGAAAAAATGAAAGTGGTGAAGAAGAAAGATCTCGACGAACTCAATCGCAAGGTTGACGACCTCGCAGAACAGGTGCGGAAGATGATCGAGAAGATGCAGTAGCCACACATAGGACGCTCTAAACACGCGCTGTAACTGCGTATTCTCGTTGACAATGGCGGCTGGATTGTTATATTGTGGGAGAAGGCTTGGCCGATTTCTACTTCTTGGGCGATGGTCGTGTCCATGCCCGGTTTACTGCCGCCAGAGAGGTCTCGTAGACGAAATGAACAGGCATACATACTAGCAACCTGTCCCATGGGACTTGGAGATCAACAATGACATCCTTGCGAGTGACCTTTTGTTGCCTCTTGGGAGCACTATTCTTGGTGTCTGCAGCAGTGTCACCGCAGAATCGCGCTGCGGCGCTGGAGGCGGCCGGTTCTTATGAACCCGGGCAACTGCTGATCCAGCTTAATGCCGGCGAGCAGCCGAGTAGCCTAACCGGAAGCTATTCCTACATCGATCTCAAGCCGGTCAGATTGCTTTCTCGCCGAATGAACATCTGGCTCTTCGAGTATTCCGGCGGCACGCTGAAAGCAGCCGAGAATCAGGCAATCTTGGACGACGTCCGACTGCGTCCTATCGTGTCATTGGCGCAATTCAACCATTTTGTCAAAGAACGCGCCACTACTCCCAATGACCCCTTTTTCAGTCAACAATGGGCGCTGAACAATACGGGTCAGTCCGGTGGAACGGCTGATGCCGACATTGATGCGCCGGAGGCGTGGGATATCACTACCGGTGGCTTGACGACGATGGGAGACCAGATCGTCGTCGCGATCATTGACGGCGGGTTTGACATCGCGCATCAGGACTTGAGTTTTTGGAAAAACACCGAGGAGATTCCGGGTAACGGAATTGACGACGACAGCAACGGCTACATCGACGACTATGACGGTTGGAACTCTTACAGTCACAATGGTACGATCACAAGCTATTCGCATGGCACCCACGTCGCCGGTATTGCCGCCGCTCGCGGCAACAATGGTATCGGCATTTCGGGTGTAAGCTGGGGCGTCAAGTTGATGGCGGTGCAAGGATCGTCAAGCACCGAAGCGACCACGGTCGAATCCTACGGCTATGTATTGGAACAGCGCGCTCGCTATAATGAGAGCAACGGTTTGCACGGCGCATTTGTCGTGGCAACCAACTCCTCCTTTGGCGTGGATTATGGCCAACCATTGAGCTATCCGCTCTGGTGCGCGATGTACGATTCGATGGGCGTGCAGGGTATTCTCAGCGCTGGTGCGACGGCGAATGCCAATCTCAATGTCGATACGCAGGGTGACATCCCGACTGCCTGCCCGAGTAACTACTTGATCACGGTCACCAATACGACTCGCACAGATTCGAAAAACAGCGGCGCGGCATACGGTCTGACAACCATCGATCTCGGCGCTCCCGGCACGGATGTTTATTCAACGTTTCCGGGCAACACCTACGGCAATAATACGGGCACTTCGATGGCGTCGCCGCATGTTGCGGGGACAATTGGTTTGATGTATGCCGCCGCTTGCCCGACATTTATTGCCGCCTGCAAGACGAATCCGGGAGCAATGGCGCTGCAAATGAAGCAGTATTTACTTGACGGAACCGACCCAATTGCCGCACTGACGGGTATCACGGTTACCGGCGGACGACTCAACGTATTCCATGCCATCCAGCAACTGCAAACCTATCCGTGCGGCGTGCTGATTTTGCACACACCTCTGCCCGATACGAAAGAGACGGTCAATCCTTACGAGGTCAAGTGTACTATCGATACCGACACGACGCTGATAGCGGATTCGTTGTTGTTGTATTATGAGTTATTGAACTTGTGGTATCGTGACACGCTAACGGCGACGGGACAGCCACGGGAGTATGCCGGGTACATCCCGGCGCAGTCACCGGGAACGGTGATCAATTATTATCTGCGGGCGCATGCTTATAACGGCAAGGCGGACACGACGCAGGTTTACACGTTCCGGGTGATTGATTACGCGGTGATTCTGAGTCCGGCGGTGTCGCTGGGTTCGGGGGCCGTGGGCGATACGGTTTGGTACAGTATCAGTTGCCAGAACGACGGTGTGTACAATGACGCCTTCAACTTGACAACGGCGCAGGCCGATTGGGGGACGAGTTTGTGGGATGACGCCGGCACAACACCGATCATAAGCACGACAACGTTGGCACCGAATGCGAGCTATCCGTTCAAGGTGCGGGTGATCATCGGTGCGAGCATGTCCGGCGATGTCGACACCTCCCAAGTGGTAGCCACGTCGCAAGGTTCAGGCGCGGTGCAGACGACGGCGACACTGCGGACGACATCATCTGGTCAACCGCTAACGCTGCCGTTCTACGATCCGTTCCCGTCGACTACGGTTGATAGGGCATTGTGGGTATACAATCACGGAGCGACGATTGACACTGTGGCGTTGAATCCTCCGACACCACCATACGCGCTGCGGCTGAACGGCAATCCGGTGGGCGCGGACACGATCATGTCACAGGCAATCAACCTGAATGTGGCGCAGGGAGTGAATCTGAGCTACGCCTATGAGCAGACGGGTGGCGGCGAGTCACCGGATTCAGCGGATGATCTCTATATTGAGTATTTGAATGATGTGGGTCAGTGGAAGATTTTGAAGCAACATCTGGGCGCGGATCGCGACATGTCGAGCTTTACGAACGTGTCGGTAGGTCTGCCGACGGATGCGCATCATGCGGCGTTCCGGTTGCGGATTCGCAACACGGCGACGTCGGGCCCTTTTCCTAATGACGATTGGTTTGTGGACAACGTGCGGATTGACTATGACCCGGCCGTAAGTCTGTCTCCTCTGAGTTTCACGAAAACGGTGCTGCAGGGGGACTCGGTGTACGACCAACTGCTGATCACCAATATGGGGCAGGGCGGCTTGATCTATTCACTGACGGCGGTTACGATTCTGTCGCCGCTGTTTGACAAGTTGGTTCAGGAGAGACGCGTCAATCAGTACAGCTATCCCGAAGGCTGGAACGAGTATCGGGAAGCGAAGGGAGACAACACGGTGCGTCTGGGACCAGAGGTGGTCTACAACGCCGGCGGACCGGATGATTGGGGCTATATCTGGATTGACTCGGACGAACCGGGTGGTCCGATCTACAACTGGATCGACATCGAGGCGACGGGCACGGATATTACCTCGGGACTGGCAGACAATAACTTCATCGGTCCCTTCACGCTTCCATTCGCATTTCCGTTTTATGATTCCAGCTACACGAAATTCTATGTAGGTTCAAACGGCGTACTTGGCTTTGGGCCGACGGTGAACTACAACTCTTGGAGCAACGTGGCGATGCCGAGCACTTCGGGCGCCGCGCCCAAGAATGTGATCTGCTGGTGCTGGGATGATTTGAACATTTTGGATGCTGACAATCTGGGTGGGAAGGTCGTGTACAAGACGGTGGGGAGTGATTTTGTGATCGAGTACGCTCGTTATCCGGAGTTTGAGTTGGCGGTCAATCCGGGGGACGTGATCACCGCGGAGATCATCCTGTCGCCGAACGGAAATATCAAGTTACAGTATCAGACGATAGCGCCGGGGTTTGATATTCTGGGGAACACGGTTGGTATCCAGAACCGGACGGGGTCGATGGGTATGACGGTCGCGATCAACACCGATTATCTGCGCAACAACCTGGCTGTACAAATTGTCAAGCCGAAGCAGTGGTTGTTTGCGGTACCATCATCTGGCGAGGTACCGTATGGACAGTCAGCGACGGTGCAGTTGATTTTTTCGGGAGTCGATTTGGATACGGGGAGCTACCAAGCGGACCTGAAGGTATCTTCGAATGATCCGGACTCGGTGGATGCGTTGCAAACGTTGCCGGCGAACTTGAAGGTGGAGGTGCTGCCATATTTCTGCGGTGACGCCAACGGAGACCATGTGGTGAACATCTCAGATGCGGTCACTTTGATAGCATACGTCTTCGCCGGCGGTCCGGCCCCGACTCCGTATTTGTCGGGGGATGCCAACTGCGACTCCAGGGTTAATATTTCCGATGCCGTGTATTTGATCGCCTACATTTTCGTAAGCGGTCCGGCGCCCTGCGCGAGCTGCAAGTAGGTTAGCTTGCCTCATGCGCAACGCGCCACGCACCAAGTGTTTTGGAGGGGCGACTTTTCTAAGTTGCCCCTTTTGATTTGTGGATATCTTCATCTCCGGCCGCGTCAGGCAATAAGTTTGGGCGCTTTGACAGTCACACCGGTGATTCCCGCCAATCTCCGCTTGCCAAGAAAGTCTTGCCCAGATAGTCCGGGATTGTTATCCTTGCAGAGCGCGCTTTGGGATCATTTGAGAGCGCTGTTGTCGATTCGCCACGCTGAAACTGGAGGTGTAATGATGGATAGAACCGAACTGCTACTAGCCGAATTGACCGATGCCTACGGTCCTCCGGGACATGAAGAGGCGATAAGCAAGATCTTCAAGAAGCATTTGGAGAAGCTGGCGAAGGTTTCTTACGACAAGATGGGCTCGATCATTGCCGAGCGCAAGGGCACGGCGACCGATCCCAAGATTATGGTCGTCGGTCATCTTGATGAGATTGGTTTTATGGTCTCGGAATTCACCGGCAATGGCTTTGTCAAGTTGTTGCCATTGGGTGGTTGGTGGGGACACATAGCCCTGGGACAACGCGTGGTTGTCCTGGGCAAAAAGGGTGCGGTGATTGGTGTTATTGGCTCCACCCCTCCCCATATTCTTGAGCCGGAAGCGCGCAAGAAAGTAGTCGAAGTAACCGACATGTATGTCGACGTCGGCGTCAGAGGCAAATTCGATGTCAAGAAGAAGCTGGGCATTCACATCGGTGACGTGATCGTCCCGGACACGAAATTCACGATCATGGCAACCAAGGACATGTATCTCGCTAAGGCGATAGATAACCGTTTCGGATGTGCGGCGGCGATTGAAGTGATGTGGCGATTGGAGAAAGTAAGACATCCGAATACGCTGTATTCAGTTGGAAGCGTGCAGGAAGAGGTTGGATGTCGCGGAGCCGGCACAGCGGCCTGGATGATCAATCCTGATATTTGTATCGTGATGGACACTGGTATTGCCAGGGACGTGCCGGGAATCAGCGGAGAACCACCGGAGAAACTTGGCAGCGGTGTCGATATCTGCGTATATGACGGCGGCATGATTCCGAATGTCAGGCTACGTCAGTTTGTGGTGGATACCGCCGACAAGTTGAAGATCAAGTATCATTATTCCAGCATGGCGCGTGGCACTACCGACGGTAGTCGTATTCATATTTCGCGTGCCGGAGTGCCGACAATCGCGCTCGGCGTGGCAGTGAGATACATCCACGGTCACAACGCCATCATGTACCGCGGCGACTACGATGCCTCGGTCAAGTTGGTAACGGAACTGGTCAAGAAGCTGGACGCCAAGACGGTGAAGTCGTTTACGCAGAGCTGATTTTGGCAAGTAAATCGAGGAGATAGTTATGGCGCTAGGATTCTTCAATACGTTGACACGGACACTGGAGGAGTTCACCCCGGTTGAACCCGGTGTAGTACGCATGTACACGTGCGGACCGACCGTGTACGGATTCGCCCACATCGGCAATTTCCGCACCTTCATATTCGAGGATCTGTTGCGCCGTTATCTCAAGTATCGCGGGTACAAGGTTATTCACGTTATGAATCTCACTGATGTAGATGACAAGACAATCAGAGATTCCAAGGCGGAAGGCACGCCGCTGGCCGAATACACGACCAGATACAAGAAAGCATTTTTCGAGGACTTGGATACGCTGCATATCGAACGCGCCGAGCACTATCCCGAAGCGACGACGCACATACCCGAAATGGTGGTGTTGATCAAGAAGCTGCTGGACAAGGGCATTGCCTATCGTTCTGGCAACGACATCTACTTCTCAATCACCAAGTTTCCTAATTACGGCAAGCTGGCGCACATGGACTTGGAGTCATTGCAGGCAGGGGCCTCACAGCGAACATCCAGCGATGAATATGAGAAGGAACAGGTATCGGACTTTGCGCTCTGGAAGGGTTGGGATGAGACCGATGGCGATGTCTTCTGGGAGACGGAAATCGGCAAGGGCAGGCCGGGATGGCATATCGAATGCTCCGCGATGTCGACCAAGTATCTCGGCAATCATTTCGATATTCATACCGGAGGCGTCGACAACATGTTCCCGCATCATGAAAACGAAATCGCGCAATCGGAGGCGGCCAACGGCAAGAAGTTCGTCAATTACTGGCTCCACGCGGCGCATTTGATCGTCGAGGGTCGGAAGATGGCGAAATCGTTCGGCAACTATTTCACCGTGCGCGACCTGCTTGCCAAGGGCTATCCCGCGGTAGCGATTCGCTACCTGCTCTTATCGACTCATTATCGCGCGTCGCTCAACTTCACTTTCGATGGGTTGGAAGGCGCCAAGAGCTCGATTCAACGCCTGCGCGATTTCTACGAGAATGTGCGGACGTCGGGCAAGGACGGCGTGGCGTCGGGCGCAGTTGATGAATATGTCGGTCGAGCGAAGACACAATTTGCCGAAGGGTTGGATGATGATTTGAACATCTCACCGGCGCTGGCAGCCATTTTTGATTTCGTGCGTGACGTCAACCGTCTAGTCGCTGACGACGGCATTTGCAAAGAGGATGCGGAGAAAGTGATTGCCGCGATGGATGGTTTCGACACCGTGCTGGCTATTCTCAAGAAGGAAGAAGGGTCGTTGGACGCTGAAGTCGAAGCGTTGATCAAAGAACGCAACGACTCCCGGAAAGCGCGGAATTTCAAGCGTTCCGATGAAATACGCGATCAGCTTCTGGCAATGGGCATCGTTCTGGAGGACTCGCCGCAAGGAACGGTGTGGAAGAAGAAGCTATAGCTGAGATAAGGATATTGACTTGTTGGGGCGCGAATCTCGCGCCCTTTTTCGTGTTATACAGGCTTTGGTCTTAGGAGCCTGTTGCACGAAGGACTCAATCAACGTATGATGTCGGATGGGTATGAACAATAGTCGTGAAGAAATTACCGTCAAGCTCACTGCCGAAGTCTCCTGTGCGGGCTGAGCGTCAAAGCTGGGACCAAAGTTTTTGGTCGAGGTGCTGAAAAATCTACCGGCAGAATCAAATCCCAACCTACTGGTCGGCTTCGAAACATCCGATGATGCCGGAGTCTACCGTATCAATGAGCGACAAGCGCTGGTGCAGACGGTCGATTTCTTTCCGCCGATTGTCGACGATCCCTATCACTTCGGCAGAATCGCCGCGGCCAATGCGCTGTCAGATATATATGCCATGGGGGGCACACCGCTAACAGCCTTGAATATCGTTGCCTTCCCGTCAGCGACCATGCCACCCGAGATACTTGCCAGAATCCTGCAAGGAGGCTCTGAGAAAGTAAGGGAAGCTGGCGCCGTGATTGTGGGTGGTCATTCGATCAAGGACAAGGAAATCAAGTACGGTATCGCCGTTACCGGCATCATCGACTGTGATAAGATCATTCGCAACGTCGGCGCACAGATTGGCGATCATCTCTATCTCACCAAGCCGCTGGGAACCGGCATTGTCTCGACAGCGCTTAAACACAATGCCGCCAGCACTGATGACGTCGCCACAGCAATTGCGATGATGGCGACTCTGAACACCATCGCCTCGGAATTGATGGTGCACCTCGGTGCACATGCCGCCACCGACATTACCGGCTACGGTTTGCTCGGCCACGCCTATGAGATGGCAAGCGGTTCAGGAGTTTCACTCAAGATTGATTACAATCGGTTGCCTTTGCTTCCCGGTGCTCTGAAGTACGCTACCGAAGGACATCTGACTGGAGGCGCGGGTGCCAACCGCGAGTATATTTCCGACAAGGTCGAGTTGTCGGAGCAGTTTACGGCCTCAGAAGTAGAGATACTCTATGACGCGCAAACTTCCGGCGGCCTGTTGATTGCCATTTCACCACAAGCAGGAATGCAATTTGTAGAGCAAGCGAAACAACGCGGCTTAGAAGTATGGCACATCGGCGTCGTGGTGAAACAAGACAAGTCCACAATCATCGTCGGTCGGTAGCGCCGACTTTTTCCAACTTCTCAGGCATAGAGCACTTTTTCGAAAGTCAATAGGGCATTGACAGTGTCTCGCATCGTCGTTGGTTGACCAATCAATAGCTTCTCTTTTCGGCCGTAGTATTCGAGACAGGTGCTGCATGAGACAATTTCAGTTCCGCAGGAGGCGTATTTCTCGAGGACTTCTACGACCGGTGATCCCTCGGTAGTCAGAAACACTCCGCTGGCAAGAAATGCGATTTTTGCCGGCAACTTGCCTGATTCCCAAAGCATCGTGAGAAACGACTTCATGAGGGTTGCGCCCAGGTCCGGCTCGCTGTCCCCCAGATGGGCTGACTTCACAACCAGCAATAATCCCGTTTGAATTTCCATCTATCAAACTCCTTGTTTACTCTCAGTTTGCGTTTCAGCAGGCCTCTCTTGCCTCACAATCATGCATATACTCGGAATATAGGTGTGCCGTACAGCGAAAACCAAACGAATCAACAGATGCGCCTTTAATCGTGAGACCAAGCCAATGTTTTTTATTGAACCCGGCACCGCATAGCTGCATATTTACTGATAACAGGCCTGTTTTGCGGAAGGACAAATGAAACTCTTCGACTATATCTTTCTCACACGACCGATGCTGATCATTCCGGTCTGGACGATCGCTCTCCTGGGGGCGCGAGCGGCCGAATGGCGTTCGCGCGGCGCCAATCCCTTTACACTCGACCGATATCCGTTTGTCGATTTCTCGCAGGACGACCGACAGATGCTGCTGACGCTATTGATGGCGACGCTACTGGCGGGCGGCATTTTCATTCTCAATCAGATATTCGACGTTGAATCGGATCGACATAATAAGAAGCTGTTTCTGATTGCCGACGGTCACGTGTCGCTGACTGAGGCCTGGGTGCTATACATACTGACGACCTCGGTGGCTATCGTTGGCGCTTTCTTGGTCAACTGGCAACTGGGGTTCCTGTTTGTGGTTGGCGCGCTCGTGGGTTTGCAGTATTCTCTTCCCTTTTTCAAACTACGAGAGCATCCCTACAAATCGTTTCGTAATAACATGATCGGACACGGCTCTCTGGCGTTCCTGTTTGGTTGGGTGCTGACACAGAACTTCAACATTGAGGGCATCATCAAGTCGCTGCCATACGTGCTGGCTGTTGGAGCTGTCTATCTCAACACAACTCTCCCCGATCTTGAGGGGGACAAGGCCATGGGCAAGAAGACGTACCCGATGGAGTGGGGCATTGGGAAGACACTGCGGACATCGTTCTGGATGACCGTGGTTGCCGTGGTGTTCGCAATCCTCTTCGCCGACTACGCCTTCGCTCTTGCCGCGGCTATCTCGCTGCCGTTCTTCGCCGCTGCCAAGATGCACAAGTCGCTGAAGGAATCGACGCTGGCAACCAAGGTCTCGATTTTGGCCCTGTCGCTGTTTGCCGCGATCTACTTTCCCCCGTATCTGGCGATCATCTTGCTTGCTGTTGTGGCGACGCGAATCTATTACGCAGCCAAATTCTCGATCAAGTATCCGGTGTTGACGGGGAAGAGTGAGTGATGATGCGCTTCGTGGTAGCAGCCCTGCTGCTCGCGTCGTTCATAGTCGGTTGTACACCGATGCCGCGATTTACCAATCCGCCCGGCAATGTGCCGATCGCAGAGCCGCGTGACCAGCCCCGGCAACCTCAGCCGATCGAGCAACGGCATCCGACACTCAGCCGCATTGATCTTGACAAGATGAACCACATCATCGCCGGCTACATGACGACACCATACCAGCGAGGCGGTTCGGGTGTCCTGGGACTTGATTGTTCGGGGTTCGTTTATGTCGTCTACCGCGATTATGATGGCACGCGACTACCTCTGACCGTGGAGTCGCTCTACCGTCTTGAAGATCGTGTGCAGCCGGACGATCTCTCTTACGGCGATCTCGTGTTCTTCCGCACCGATGGTCGCAAGATCTCACATGTTGGCATTTACATCAACAACGGCAAGTTCGTACACGCCTCCGAAAGTCGCGGTGTTGCCATCGATGATCTCTCTGCTGATACCTTCGCCTCCGAATATGCCGGTGCGCGGCGTATTAAATAGGACAGGGTGATCTCGGTTGCGAGACAAGGCGTTGACGCCACCTCGCCCGCTCTGAATCCGTATGGCGATCGACCTCAAAGATAGACTTCAAGACCTTCCCGACAAGCCCGGCGTCTATCTGATGAAAGATGCCGCCGGCAAAATCATCTACATCGGCAAAGCCAAAATTCTGCGCAATCGGGTGCGAACCTACTTCTCCAATGCTCCGGAGTTCAATCCCAAAGTCGCGGCGATGCGGGATAAAATCGCGGACTTCGAATTACTGGTTACCGATACCGAAGTCGAAGCGCTGATTCTTGAAGCCAATCTGGTCAAGCTGCACCGGCCACGCTATAACATCAGTCTCAAGGATGATAAGCGTTATCCCTTCCTGAAGCTCACGAAGGACGACGGATTTCCCCGGTTGATCGTGACACGCCGGTTGATGCAGAACGACGGGTTGTACTTCGGACCCTACGCCAATGTCGGCCCGATGCGAGAGATTCATCGGTTAATCACCCGTTTATTTCGTTTGCGAAGCTGCAGTTTGAAAATCCCGCACCCCAAAGGGGGCAAATACAAAATTTGCCTGCAGTATCACATCAAACGTTGTCCCGGACCATGCGAAGGACTGATTTCGCCGGAAGACTACGATCGCGAAGTGCAGAAGGTAGTCAAACTATTGCAGGGCAAGTCGGCCAGCCTGATCGAACAATTGCAGCAGGAGATGGTTGAATTATCAAAACAGCAAGTCTTCGAGGAGGCGGCCATCGTCCGCGACCAGATTCGCGCCATTGAATTAGTCATGCAGAAACAGAAGGTCACGGAAGACCGCATTGTCGATCGCGACATCATTGCCTTTGCGCGCAGTGCCGCCGATGTTGCCGCTGTCGTCTTGCAGTTGCGAGATGGGCTGCTGATTGGTCGGCAGAATCTCCATCTGAAAGCCGACAAGGACGAGGAAGAGGCGGATATCGCATCGGCCTTCATTAAACAGTATTATCTCAGTGCGCTATTTATCCCGGAAGAGGTCTATTGTTCGTTCAAGACCGATGACGAGCAAATCATTCGCAAGTGGCTGGCTGAAAAGCGTGGCGGCAGAGTCGAACTGTTGTCTCCCCAGAAGGGAGACAAAGCGCGCATCGTCGAGATGGCCGAAACCAATGCGCGGTTGCTATTAAACGAACTGTTGCAGCAGCGTCGCGAACGTGAAGCGAAACTGCCCGGTGTTGTGGCGGCGTTGCAGAAGGACCTGTATCTGGTGAAGCCGCCTCTGAGTATCTGCGCGTTTGATATCTCCAACCTCGGCGCCAGCGATGCCGTGGGCTCGATGGTATTTTTCCGCGACGGCAAACCTCTGAAAAAGAACTACCGGCATTTCAAGATCAAAACCGTGGTAGGGCAGGATGATCTCGCGATGATGCGGGAAGTTGTGTCACGCTACTTCTCGCGGGTGCTTGAGGACGAAGAGGAAATGCCTGATCTCTGTCTCATCGATGGAGGCCGCGGACAACTCAATGCCGCATTGGCGGTATTACAGGAACTGGGTATTGATGATCTTCAGATCTGCGGTTTGGCGAAGCGATTCGAAGAGATCGTGCTGCCGACCGATCGTAAAATGCTGTCGTTGCCGAAGACCTCACTGTCTCTCAAACTACTGCAACGTGTTCGCGACGAGGCGCATCGTTTTGCCGTTACCTACCACAAGAAGTTGCGCGATGGCAAGATTGAACAGTCGGTGTTGGACGACATCCCCGGCATCGGTAGCAAACGCAAGGAGCAACTGCTCAAAGAATTCCCGTCGGTGGATGCGGTACGGGAGGCGACTGTCGAGGAGCTACACAGCGTCCTTCACAACAGGAAACTGGCTCAACAAATTCGCGAGTTCTTTGATTCGAAATCGTAAGCGCGTTCACACTTGACGGGATTGTTAAAAAACCTCGGAATTGTCATTGCGAGGAGTCAGGGCGGGTGAGAGAGGGGAGGGGCAATGACGACGAAGCAATCTGTTTGCTTGCATCTGGAGAGCGTAAATCGAGATTGCTTCGTCGTGTTCCCCACCCCACATCGGTACCCGGCACTCCTCGCAATGACGCGGTCCGGGCCCTTTCAACAGTCCCTTGACCTGGCTCCCGTCGGACGAATTAAGCACAGGTCATCGTTTCATCGTTGACCTGCTATGAGTTAGTTTGTTCAGCCCAGCGCTTGCAGCGGATGATTTCCCGGTCGGTTATGATAGCAGTTATCAGATGATTGGGCGTTACGTCAAAAGCGGGATTGTAGACGCGAACATGTTCAGGCGCGATTGTGGATCCACCGCAGTTGGTGACCTCGGAAGGATCACGCTGTTCGATCTCAATGTCAATTCCTGAAGCAATCTGATGATCGAAAGTCGAGGTGGGGGCAGCAACGTAAAAGGGAATGCCATGTTCCTTGGCCAGTACCGCGAGTGAATACGTCCCGATCTTGTTGGCGACGTCATAGTTGATAGCGATGCGGTCGGCGCCGACAATCACGCAGTCAATGATGCGACGCGACATCAAATGACCGGCCATGCTGTCGGTGATCAGGGTGACATCGATACCTTCGCGCATCAGCTCCCACGCCGTCAGGCGCGAGCCCTGCAATACCGGTCGGGTTTCATCGGTGAAAACGCTGAGCTTCTTGCCTTGACGAGCTGCCTGATAAATGACGGCCAGTGCCGTGCCGCAGCCCGCGGTTGCAAGTGCGCCGGCGTTGCAGTGCGTAAGTACGGCCCCATCCTCAGGCATCAGCTCTGCGCCGAATACTCCGATCCGCTCGCACATCTCCGCGTCTTCCTGATGAATACGTTGCGCCTGTTCCAGCAGTCGCTCTGCGCGATCAGGCGTTTCAGCAAAGGTGTGATATGAGATTAGCATCCGCTCCACCGCCCAACTCAGATTGACTGCGGTTGGCCGCGCCGACTTGATTTCGTTGACTGTCACCGCGAATTCGATTCGGCTGCGGCAGGTGGACGCAGCCATAGCGACAGCGTATGCTGCCGCCACTCCGATTAGCGGCGCTCCGCGAAGTTGCAGCGTTTTGATGGCTGTAATAACTTCGCGAGCGTCGGAAAGGCGAACGTACTTCTCCTGGGCAGGCAGCAGCGTCTGGTCGAGGATTTCCAACTGTCCGTCAAGCCACTTGATAGTATGAAACTTCAACGTTGGCATACTTGCTGCATCGTTTGCTCAGTGAGTTTGAGTCCTACTTGCCAAAGCCAGTTTGACAATTCGCTCTAGTAGTTGCTCAAATGAAATACCGGCTGCTTTCGCAGCTTTCGGTACCAGAGAAGTTGCCGTCATGCCGGGAAGCGTGTTGATTTCGAGGCAGAAAAGCTCGTTCTGCGGATTCAGCCGAAAATCAACGCGCGCATACCCTGCACAGCCAAGTATTTCGTAGGCCAGTTGCGCGAATTCTCTGATGTCAGCTTCGACCCGTTTGTTCAATTGAGCGGGGCATATGTATTCCGACGCGCCGGCAGTGTATTTGGCTTGGTAATCGTACAATCCGGACTTCGGAACAATCTCCACGGCAGGCAGGACTTCGTTTCCGAGAATGGCGACGGTTAGTTCGCGGCCGGGAATAAATTCTTCGATCAGAATGTTCACATCGCAGGCGGCAGCTTGGGCGATTCCCGCCAGGAGCGCATCATGATCCTTGGCTAACGTTAGCCCGACGGTTGATCCCTCGGCGTTGGGTTTTATGATGATCGGATACTGAAGTTGATCCGGTTCTACTTCGCCGCAGAACTTGACAGCAGATGCTTCGTCGCCAAAGAAAACTGTTCGCGGTGTGGGAACGCCGACGGAATCAAACAGCAACTTCGCTCGGTACTTATCCATCGCCAGCGCCGATGCCATAACACCGGACCCGGTGTAGCTGACACCTGAGAGATCAAGAAGGGCTTGCAGTGTGCCGTTTTCGCCGATGCCGCCATGCAGAGCGATGAACACGCAATCGAACTCGCGAAAATCGGATGGCACAAAGGCCACCGGCGCATGGTCGGAAGGCGCGATCAGAGCCGAGTTGATCGTTGGGGCTTGCCTATCAGAGATGGCGCCGACTGTGGCGGTCGCCAGCAGTTCTCTGCCGTCACCGGTGTCGATCATCTTGACTTGGTGTCCCAGTGACTGCAATCCTTCGGCGATTGCCTGACCGCTGTTTAGCGAGACTTCACGCTCCCGCGATCTGCCTCCTGTTAGTACCAGAACCTTCACAAACTGCTGCTCCTTCTGTTGAAGTAGAATCGCTTTGCGGCGACTATCACAACGATGACACCAATGCCGATGAGAATGAACAAGCCGTATGCGGTGAAAATGTGATCTATCTTTTGCCAATCCTGGCGCAATCGCAGTGCCAGAAACAACAACGCAAAATTCCAGGTTAGCGTGGAGATCAAAGTGTAAAAGAACATGTGCGAAGAGCGGACATTGCCCACGCCGGCGAACAACGCCAGCAGCGCGCGAATTCCGCACAACCAGCGAGAAAGCAACAGCGCCTTATCACCCCAGCGCGTAAACCAGCGTTCAACTCGGTCAAGGTGCTTAACTCCCAACCAGCGCACGCGAGGGCTTTGAAAAGCGGCGCGTCCGTGATTGCGACCGAAATAGTAAAGCATCATGACGGAGATCATGGTGCCGACAATCGAAAGAGCATAAATCATGGTCCAAGAGGCATGTCCACCGGCAGCATATACGCCGCAAACGAAGACGATGATGTCGCCCGGGTACGGAGGAATGATGTTTTCGATTATCATCGACAGCAGCACGAAAAGATAGATCCACAGCGTGCTGTGTTGCGAGACCAGATCGAAAACCTGATCCGCTTTGGCGAAGACCAGCTCCATTACCTGCTCACGAGCACCACCGCCATCGCGGCTATGCCTTCCTCCCGACCCGTAAATCCCATCTTCTCGGTGGTTGTGCCTTTAACGGATACGGCATCCAGCGGTGCATCAAACATCGCGGCGATATTCTGCCGCATCCTCTCGGCATACGGAGCTATTTGGGGACTCTCGCAGATTACGGTGATGTCGGCGTTGACAAACTTCCATTTGTCCTGCCTGACTATCATTGCCACCCGTTCGAACAAGATCAACGAGGAGATGTCTTTGAATTCGTGATTGTCGGCGGGGAAATGCTGACCGATGTCCCCCATTGCCGTGGCGCCGAGCAACGCGTCACACAAGGCGTGCAGTACGACGTCGGCGTCCGAATGTCCGGCGAGACCTCGTGGATGTTCAATCGGTACCCCGCCCAGAACCAGTTTGCGATCATCCGAAAATCGGTGGGCATCAAATCCACAGCCAATTCTAATAGTACGTTCTGCCATTTCTTATCCCTACTAAATCAGGGCAACCAGAGAGATCGCCCCTGCATACATTCCGAATCGTGGGCAACCGCCAGGGTTGCGTCGGCATCAGTCTATCAGCAGCTTCTTTGCCAACTCCAGATCGTCTGGTGTCGTGATCTTGATGTTCGCGCTGCTTCCTTCAACCACGCGCACGCTGATGCCATAGGCTTCACAGACGGCTGCATCATCCGTAAATGTGCGCTTCTGTTCCAGCGCCTGAATATAGGCCGAAATGATCGCCTCGTACTTGAACGCCTGCGGTGTCTGCGCGATGTAGATCTTGTCGCGGTCAAGTGTGGCAATGATAAAGCCGCCTTCGACACGTTTCAGAGTTTCACGCTGGTTCACGGCAAGAATGGCGGCATCAAATGTCTGCGCTTCCTTGCCGACTCTCTCTATTTCCTGCGGGGTAACAAACGGTCGCACTCCGTCATGAATAAACACCAGATTCGCTGTTTCGGGGACTGACCGCAAACCGCAAAGAATCGAATCAAAGCGCGAAGGTCCTCCCTGTACAATCTTGGTGACTTTGGTGAGGCCATAGCGATCAACGATCGCCTCCTTGGCGTATGTCAGGTAGTCGGAACCGACAATCAGGTGGATGGCATCGATGCAAGGCGTGCGTTCGAACTGCTCAATCGTCCAGACCAGAAGCGGCTTCTGCCCGATCAGCCGGAACTGTTTGGGAACGGCCCCCGGCAAACGCGTGCCCGCGCCGGCGGCGGTGATGATACAATAATTTCTCATGCAATCAACATCGCATCGCCATACGAGTAGAAGCGATACTTGTTTGTTACGGCAAATTGATAGGCGTTCAGGATTGGCTCAACGCCGGCGAACGCGGCCACCAACGCCAACAAGGATGATTCCGGCAGATGGAAGTTGGTAATTATCGCCTTGACCACTTTGAACTCAAATCCGGGGTAAATGAACAGATTGGTCTCGTCGTGCGTGGCAATGATCTCCTCGTGCTTAAGGAAGCAGCCTTCCAGCGCGCGCATCGTGCTGGTGCCGACCGCGATGATGCGTCGCTTTTTCTTTATTGCCTTGTTGATCTGTTTCGCCGCATCTTTAGAGATCCAGTATTCCTCGGCATCCATCTTGTGCTTGTCGTAATGCTTGGACTCAATCGGTTTGAATGTCCCTCGACCGATGTCTAGACGCAAGCGACAAAGCTCAACGCCCATCTTCTCGATCTGCTCAAGCAACTCTTCGGAGAAGTGCATGCCGGCAGTCGGTGCCGCGATGGAAAAACCTTCCTTCGCATAGACCGTCTGATACATCTTGCGATCAACGATGGAATCTTCGCGCTTGATGTAAGGGGGTAGAGGCACATGACCATATTTTTCCATCAAGGCCTCCGGGCGAGCGCCGGTAAATTTGACCCGCCGTGAGCCATCCGGCAACACTGCTACTATTTGCGCATACTCGCGTGCCGAGAAATAGAAGCGGTCACCGGCCTTGGCCTTCTTGCCCGGTCGCACCAGGCAGATCCATTCTTCCTCTGACAGTTTCTCCACCAGGAAGATCTCGCACCTGCGGCCTGCTTGTCCACCGACTCCGTAGAGGCGCGTACGCTGTACCATCGTGTCGTTCAGCACCAGAAGGTCGTCCTTTGCCAGCAGCTTCACGATATCGCTGAACAAATACTCACTCAACCCGCCGGTTGACTTGTCCAGATGCAGTAGCTTGCAGCGGTCTCGTTTGTCCAGCGGAAACTGGGCGATCAACTCCTCCGGCAAGTGATAAGTGATTTTTTCCATAGATGCCTGTTCTAGCCCGAGCTTTTGCCCTCTTTTGGGCTTTTACCTTTCTACAGCAATTTCCCCTGTTTAGGAATTTTGTCGATATCCAGATGTTTATACGCTCCTTGCGTGGCCACGCGTCCACGAGGGGTACGATCAAGCAAGCCCTCTTGTATAAGATACGGCTCGTAAATCTCTTCGATTGTCTCAGCTTCTTCACCCACGGCGGCTGCCAGCGTGCTCAGGCCGACGGGACCTCCGTGGAATTTTCCGATCAACACGTTGATTATTCGCTTATCCATATCGTCCAGTCCGAGCTCGTCGACATCAAGTTTGTCCAGGCTGTCCTTTGCCAAGCTCTCGTTGATGCGGCCGTCACCCTTGACCTGCGCGAAATCACGAATGCGGCGCAACAGACGGTTGGCGACGCGCGGTGTACCGCGGGAGCGGCGCGCAATCTGATGACAGCCCGATTCGTCAATCTCCACTTTCAAAATACGTGAAGAGCGACGAATGATCTGCTCAATATCTTGCACGTTGTAATAATCCAGCCTTCCGACGACTCCAAAGCGCGACCGCATCGGCGAGGTTAGTAGACCGGCGCGTGTAGTAGCGCCGATCAAAGTAAACGGCTTCAACGGCAGCTTGACGGAACGAGCCGCCGGACCCTTGTCGATCATAATGTCGAGAGTGAAATCCTCCAGCGCCGGGTAAAGATACTCCTCAACCACCCGGTTGATACGATGTATCTCGTCGATAAACAATACGTCGCGCTCGTTAAGATTTGTCAGAATACCGGCGAGGTCAATGGCCTTTTCCATGATCGGTCCGGAGGTTGCCTTGATTGACACGCCAAGCTCGTTGGCGACGATGAAAGCAAGGGTCGTCTTGCCCAGTCCCGGCGGACCGCAGAATAGGCAATGATCAAGCGCCTCGCCGCGTTGCCTGGCCGCTTCGATAAACACCTTGAGATTCTCGACCACCTTGCCCTGACCGATGAATTCGTCAAACTGGGTCGGTCGCAAGGTGACATCAAATTCGGCTTCCCCCTGCATGATCGTTGGTGCTGTTATTCGCTCTGGCATAGTCTCCATTTGACGGCTACACAGCCGCTTTCAACGCCTCTCTGATAATGGTCTCCGAAGACTGCTGCGTGCCGATCTCTTTGATTACAATATCCACGGCGCGCTTGGCTTCGTAGCGGCTGTAACCAAGTGCCTCCAATGCCATGATCGCTTCTTCAACCTGAGTGATTTTTACATGCGCACTAATGCCGGCGGAGGCCATAACCTTTGCCACTTTTTCCTTCAACTCCAGTATTACGCGCCCAGCCGTTTTCTGACCGATGCCGGATACCGATGACAACAACGATCTGTCCTCTGACATGATCGAGTTGACCAGATCGTCAATCTTGATTCCTGACAGAATCGTCAGCGCCAGTTTTACGCCAACTCCCGACACCGAGATGAGCAGTTCAAACACTTCGCGCTCAGCTTCGGTTGCAAAACCGATCAGGTCTATACCGTTTTCTTTGACCTGCATCGAAGTAAAGAGCGAGACCTCCTCGCGTTCTGCCGGCAAAGCTTGATAGGTTGAAAACGGGATCAGCACTTTGAAGCCGACGCCGCCGACAGCGATTTCGACCTTGTCCGGCGATTTGCGCGCTATTTTTCCGCGCAGAGAAGCGATCAGAACTTCCTCGCCTTCTTCCGGACGTGGCAATAGGCGACGGCTAATGCATCCGACACATCAAGCGGCGAAGGCAATTCGCTCAGATTCAACAACTGTTTAATCATGTAATTGACCTGTTCTTTCGAGGCTGCGCCTCGACCGACCACCGCCTGTTTTACTTCACGCGGTGAGTATTCATATAGTGGTACGCCGTTAAGTGCGCAGGCGAGCACCACGACACCGCGCGCCTGACCCAGGCTCATCGCCACCTTGACGTTTTTGCCGTAGAACCCCTCTTCAATCGCCACTTCAGCAGGGGCTTCAGCTTCGAGAAGTTCCCTTATCCTCACGAAGATGCTTTTGAGGCGCTCGGAGAGCATACCGCTGCGCGTCGAATGTGTGCCCGCATTCACAAGTTTCACCTTGTCTCCGTCGACTTCAATGATGCCATAGCCGGTCACGGCCAACCCGGGGTCGATCCCGAGGATTTTCATCAACCGCTCAGCTTCTCCAGAATCTCGTCGTCGATGTCGAAATTGGCGTAGACCTTCTGCACATCGTCGTGTTCATCCAGCGACTCGTACAGCTTGATCATCTGCTCGGCGTGTTTGGCGTCCAGTTTCACGAAGTTCTGCGGCACCTTGGACACTCCCGCGGAAACCATCGGCAGGCCTTTCTTTTCAACAGCTAAACGAACGGTTTCAAATGCTTCCGGTGTTGTCGTGATCTCATAGACGTCGCCTTGGCTCGAGACGTCGTTAGCACCGGCTTCCAGCGCCAGTTCCAACAATTCGTCCTCGCTGATACGTGACTTCTCGACTTCGATTACGCCCATCTTCACGAATATCCAGCCGACGCAACCGCTTTCACCGAGGTTGCCGGCATGTTTGCCGAAACAATGACGAATGTCCGATACCGTGCGATTTTTGTTGTCCGTGAACACTTCGACCAGTACAGCCACGCCGCCGGGACCGTAGCCCTCATACGTGATTTCTTCGTAACTGACACCAGGAAGCTCGCCGGTGCCTTTCTGGATCGCCCGCTTGATATTATCCGCCGGCATACTACTGCTTTTGGCAGTTAAAATCGCCGAGCGCAAACGGGGGTTGTGCTCCGGATTACCGCCCCCGCTGCGCGCCGCAACGGTAATTTCTTTGATCAGCTTGGTGAACATCCGGCCGCGCTCGGCGTCGGCCTTACCTTTCTTGCGTTTAATCGTCGACCATTTGGAATGACCAGACATCGATTCCTCCAACAACTCAATACTAATCACACTATTTTAACACAGTCGGCGCAATCATGCAATAGAAATCATCCTGTCGCGCGACTCCGTGAATAGGAGGCGGAAGGCGGGAAATCGCCCGTAATGGGACTGTTGAAAAACCTCGGAATTGTCATGGCGAGGAGTCCCGCAGGTGCGGGACGACGAAGCAATCTGCGCGCCAACATCTGGAGAGTGTAAATCGAGATTGTTTCGTCGTGCTCCACGCCCTGCATCACCTCTCCGCACTCCTCGCAATGACACGGTCTGGGCCTTTTTCGCCAGTCCCGCAATGAACATCAAGTCGTGGCCAACTTGAACGGATGTTCCCATTCGCCTGGTGCATTGCCGGATTCAACAGGCAAAGACACCTGCTTTACTGCCGATCAGCAATGATTAGTCGTTTGGGAGATGATAGAGCAGGCCAAAATTCAAGGGGAAGAAGAGCATATTCTTGTTCAGCGGCCCGTATGTTGACCCGGACGTTTCCCAGGACGAATTAGACGACTTCATGGAGACCGCCTCGACCGAGAACGATGCGCTCAAAGTCCGGGAAATGTATCCGAGGAATCCAATGCCCAGTGAGAATACCGGACTGCCGCCAAGTGAATAGTCGCTGCAGATGACCGGATCGCTAGCCGGTTGCGGTAGCGAAAAACGACTGGCTTCAAAAATCCCGGCGCCGAGTTTGATGAATGGACGATAACGGCCCGTCGAGACCATCTGGTATTGCAGAAAAACTCCGGCGCGACGAATGCGCACTCGCGATTGATCCCAATCCGCGGAGAGTACCGCAAGATGCTTTGGATTGAACGTCGAGTATGAGGCCTCTATGCCGAACACCGACGTATTCGACAGGTAGTACCCTGCCTCCAGCGTGACGGAAATCCCATCCTTGCGCCAGCTTGCCGCCGGTTTGGTATAGTCCTGATCCGCCAGTGCGCCAACTGGAAGCGAGTATCCGAATTTGGGCGACAGATAGACCGACCCGGTGCGATCAAGTTCCGAGTACCGACCGGCGATACATACTGTGCTGGATAACAGCAGGAGCGTTATGATGGTCATCCGTTTCACTACCACTCTTATCGGCAAAAAATTGTACTAATTGAAACGTGTCAGGGTTTGCAGTTGCGGCAGGGCGAATAGCACTGTTCCAAAAAATAATCCCGGTTAGTGGAGCGCAAGAGCGAGGTCGTATCCGAACGCTCAACCGAGTTGCAGCTCGGTCGGTGGAAGCGCAGCGTGTGTGGATTGCCAAAATATCGCGTCTCGGCGCGCGGTTTCTCTAGCGACCAGATCTTCCGACCGGCGTGCAGCGCCACTTTCTGCGACTGACAGAGCCGATCGGCGTAGGGACTCTCCAGCATGTTCTCCTCGAAAAAATAGGCGCGCCCCAAACCCTCCTCCAATAAGCGGGCATTGACGAAAATCGAATCGTCAGCGAAAACAAAAGCCAGCAGACGCCCATAGCGGTCGTTCGATTCGGAGCCGAACTCGAAACGAAGCCTGCGGTCGTCGATAATACGCTTGAGTTCATCCTTGGCTTCTTCATAGTACGGTTCCCCCTTTTCAGGCGTGTCAATGGCCAGAAGGCGTATCTTCCGGCCATCTGCATCCACAAACGTGTCGCCATCGATCACCCGCGCCGCTCCCGTTTTTTCGATCGGAGCGCGAGACGGTCTCTCTATATGCTTCTTTATTATTATTGATAATATCAGGAGCGCTACAATAAGAAGCAGGAAAAACAGGCGATTAAAAGTCAGGGAAGAAGATCGTCTCAAAGGTCTTCGCCTTGAAGCCGGTCACGCAACTGCCGCATTTCCTCAGTGTCGCGTCCGAAATCAGCCGCCTCGTTGAGATGATGCATGGAGCGTTTTTTGCGTCCCAGTTCAAGATAGATTTCGGCTGCAAGGA